>NZ_LMQJ01000065.1:0-397296 GCF_001424605.1 Bradyrhizobium sp. Leaf396 | reverse complement strand
GGTGCTCCGGCCGTTCCCACCGGCTACGGCGCGAGCGGTGCGGTCGTCACCGACGGCGRCGGCAATTCGACTGTCTATCTGCAGGCCGGCACGGTTGCCGACGTGCTGAACGCGATCGACCTTGCCACCGGCGTGCAGACCGCGACCATCGCAGCCAACGGCACCGCGACGTTTGCGGCCGCCTCGGGGCAGTCGAAGTCGACGATTAACTCGTCAGGCCAGCTCAAGATCTCGACCGGCGTCAACGCCGACCTGTCGATCACCGGCACCGGCAATGCCCTGAACGTGTTCGGTCTCGCCGGCAATACCGGCAACGCGACCGCCTTCACTGCGGCACGCACCTCCGGCATCGGCGGCATCGCCGGCAAGACGCTGACCTTCACCTCCTTCAACGGTGGCACGGCGGTTGACGTGACCTTCGGCGACGGCACCAACGGCACGGTCAAGACGCTCGATCAGCTCAACACCAAGCTGCAGGCCAACAACCTGGCTGCGACGATCGACGCCAACGGCCTGCTCACGATCACGGCGTCCAATGATTACGCATCCTCGACTCTCGGCTCGACGGCGGCCGGCGGAGCGATCGGCGGCACGCTGACCTCGGCCCTGACCTTCTCGACGGCGTCCACGCCCGTCCAGGATGGCGTCGCCCAGACGGCACGTGCTAATCTGGTCTCTCAGTTCAACAACATCCTGAACCAGATCGACACGACCGCGCAGGACTCCTCGTTCAACGGCGTCAACCTCTTGAACGGCGACCAGCTCAAGCTGGTGTTCGACGAGACCGCCAAGTCGAGCCTGAACATTACGGGCGTGACCTACAACTCCAAGGGTCTCGGCCTCGCCTCGCTGACGGTTGGCGTCGACTTCATCGACAACGCCGCCGCCAACCGGGTGCTGACCAACCTCAACGCCGCCTCGAGCACGCTGCGCTCGCAGGCCTCGAGCCTCGGCTCGAACCTCTCGGTGGTGCAGATCCGTCAGGACTTCAACAAGAACCTGATCAACGTGCTCCAGACCGGCTCGTCCAACCTGACTTTGGCCGACACCAACGTCGAGGCGGCCAACAGCCAGGCACTGTCGACCCGCCAGTCGATCGCGGTCTCCGCCCTGTCGCTGGCCAACACGTCGCAGCAGAGCGTGCTCCAGCTGCTTCGCTAATAAGTAGCGGAAATCACTGATTAAAATTGAGTGGCGGGGCCTATTGCCCCGCCGCTTTTTCTTTGCGTCCGCGGGCAGGAAGGGGCGTTCATCGGCGGTTAACCCTATCCCTTAAACCGTCGTTAACCATACTTTAAAGGACACCTCCTAAAACTGGACAAAAGGCCCGCTTTCCAGTCCGCGGCCGATTCGTATCCGGTTGAAGAGGAAGACTCGCCAATGTCCAACATCGTTCTCTCGGCGTCCGTTCGCCAGAACCTGTTGTCGCTGCAGTCGACGGCCGACTTGCTGGCCACGACGCAGGAGCGGCTGGCGACCGGCAAGAAGGTCAATACGGCGCTCGACAATCCCACCAACTTCTTCACGGCGCAGGGGCTGGACAACCGGGCGAGCGACATCAGCAACCTGCTCGACGGCATCAACAACGGTGTGCAGGTGCTCCAGGCCGCCAACACCGGCATTACCTCGCTGCAGAAGCTGATCGACAGCGCGAAATCGATCGCCAACCAGGCGCTGCAGACCACAGTCGGCTATTCCACGAAATCGAACGTCTCGACCACCATTCCCGGCGCGACCCCGGCGGATCTGCGCGGCACGACATCCTATGCGAGCGCGACCGCCAACAGCAACGTGCTCTACACCGGTGCACCCGGCGGTGTGACGCCGGTGACGGCGGCCGCCGCACTCGGTGCATCACTGGGCTCGACTGCGGGCACGTTGACCGGCTCTGCCGTCAACGCGGCCGACGGCACCACTGCTCTGACCGGCACCGCCACCCTGATCGGCTCCACGCCAGCCAGCACGCTCGGCTCGTCGCCAGCCGACGGAGATTCGATCACGGTCAACGGCAAGACCATCACCTTCCGGACCGGCGCGGCGCCTGCGACGCAGCCGACCGGGTGGGGCCTGGATGCCACCGGCCACATCGCCACCGACGGCAACGGCAATTCGATCATCTACATGGGGACGGGGGCTGCGCCCACCGGCACCGTCAACGACCTGCTGAGCGCGATCGACCTGGCGAGCGGCGTCAAGAGCGCGACGATCAGCGCCGGCGCTGCGACCATCGCCGTCAGCGGTGCGGCTGGTCCCGTCGGCACGCTTCAGGTGGCATCGTCCATCACGGGCGGCCAGGTGACGCTGAAGAGCTCGACCGGCGCCGATCTGAGCGTGACCGGAAAGGCCGACTTCCTCAAGGCGCTCGGTCTGACGGCTGCAACGGGCGCTGGCAATGCCAACGTCACCGCGGCCCGGTCGACCACCGCAGGTTCGCTCGGTACCCTTGTCAAGGACGGCTCGACGCTGAACATCGACGGCCACACCATCACCTTCAAGAACGCGCAAACGCCGCAATCGGCGACGAGCGTGACGTCCGGCGGCGTCAGCGGCAACATCGTGACCGACGGCAACGGCAACTCGACGGTCTACATTCAGAGCGCGACGCTGACCGATCTGCTCAACGCCATCGACCTCGCGACCGGCGTCAAGACCGCAAGCATCTTCAACGGCGCGGCGACGCTGTCGACCACTTCGGGCCAGATCCCGTCGTCGGTCAACAGCAGCGGTCAGCTCGCGCTGTCCACCGGCGTCAATGCCGATCTCTCGATCACCGGCACCGGCAATGCGCTTAGTGCATTCGGCCTCAGCGGCAACACCGGAACGGCGACGGCATTTACCGCGGCCCGCACCTCAGGCGTCGGCGGCATCAGCGGCAAGACGCTGACCTTCACCTCGTTCAACGGCGGCACACCGGTGAACGTCACCTTCGGCGACGGCACCAACGGCACGGTCAAGACGCTGGACCAGCTCAACGCGCAGCTGCAGGCCAACCATCTGACGGCGACGATCGATGCCAACGGCGTGCTCACGGTGACCACTGTCAACGAATATGCCTCCTCGACGCTCGGCTCGACGCTCGCCGGCGGCGCAGTCGGCGGCACGATCACCGGCGTTCTGGCCTTCACGACCGCGCAGCCGCCGGTCCAGGATCCCGTGGCGCAGACCGCGCGCTCCAACCTGGTCAACCAGTTCAACAACATTCTCGCCCAGATCGACACGACATCGCAGGACTCCTCCTTCAACGGGGTCAACCTGCTCAACGGCGACACTCTGAAGCTCGTCTTCAACGAGACCGGCAGCTCCACGCTGAGCATCAACGGCGTGGTGTTCAACGCTGCGGGCCTCGGCCTGAGCAATCTCGTCAACGGCGTCGACTTCATCGACAACGGCGCCACCAACCGGGTGCTGGCCAGCCTGAATGCGGCCTCGAGCACGCTACGTTCGGAAGGCTCGACGCTCGGTTCGAATCTGTCGATCGTGCAGGTGCGTCAGGACTTCTCGAAGAACCTGATCAATGTGCTGCAGACCGGCTCGGCCAACCTGACTCTGGCCGACACCAATGAGGAAGCGGCGAACAGCCAGGCGCTCTCGACCCGCCAGTCGATCGCCGTCTCCGCTCTGTCGCTGGCCAACCAGTCGCAGCAGAGCGTGCTGCAGCTGCTCCGCTAGTTCGCGAGCGCAAGTTCGTCATCGGAGAATTCGCGGCGGAGCTAACGCTCCGCCTTTCTTTTGAAGGAGAACGCTAAGACAGGATTAGCTGAGATCGCCACGCATCGCGCCAAGCGAATTTACATCGTGCGTGCGTGCAGCTAGCGTTGCGCTGACGAAGAACTCCGCGCCCCGTAATTGTCCGGAGTACTTCCAAAGCACACACGTAAGCAAATCTTAAGCGGTGCTGCCTAGGGTTGGGAAAGAAATCCTTAAGCGCGTACAACGCGCTAGGTAACGTCCAGGGTGTGATTGATGTCGAATTCCGCTGCCTCGGCCTATGCGCGTGTTGCAACGACCACCGCATCTCCTCGGGACATCGAGGCGCAGACCCTGCTTAAGGCCGCCAACAAGCTTCAGGATGCGATCAACAGTGCCGATCCGTTCAGCGAGCAGACCACGCAGGCCCTGATGTTCAACCGCAAGCTCTGGACTATCTTCCTGAGCGAAGCGATGCGTGACACCAATCCGCAGCCGATCGACGTCCGGCAGAAGATCGCCAACATCAGCGTGTTCGTGCTGAGCCAGACCGCTGCGCTCCAGATGAGCCCGCAGTTCGATCACTTCCGCCCGCTGATCGAAATCAACCGCAATATCGCTGCAGGTCTGTCGGGACGGCCGTGACGGAGAGATGGCGTGGTCGAGCATTTGCCGACTGCGCACGAAGGCTCACGCTGACGTATGCCGGCGAGGGTACCGATCAATGACATCGTCACCGGTCTTTGCCGCCAACTTGCAGATGTTGATCAGGCGCTGACGTCCGTGCTGAGCGGGCGCGCGGGCTCGGACTGCCTATCCAAGGCATGGAAATAGGCCCGCCGGCGCAGCATTGCTTCGTCGGGAAACTGATTGACGACCGCGTCGGTCTTCTCGTTGACAACCTGAAAGACGAATGATGCAGCTGCCTGGTCGAACACGACCTGGCGTGAGACGTTCTCATGGGGCAGATCATTGCGCACGGGCGCGCTCGTATCGGCCGCGGCGACGGTCTTGCTGACCGGCAGATCAGTTTGCACGGCCTCGTTCGCCGCCGCGTTGGACGTCGTTACGATCTGCGCGGGGGCCGGGATCCCCACCGGCCGGATGCTGAAATCTGTACTCATGGCAGCCTCCTGGTTGCCTAACGTGAGTCAAATCCCAACCCCTCTAATGACGCAAGCATGGAACACCAGGACTGAACGGCCGGTAAGGAAACGTAGCTAACCGCGGGACGCCATGGCCGCGCGGTTTTTCATAAAATTGTTGCTTGTTCTTGTGCGCTCAGAGGGAGCGGCTGACTGCAAGCGGGGTGATGTGACGCGGGCCCGGAGTGGCGCTGCGCCCGGCGGCCGTATAGGTGTTCGGCACGTTGCGCTTCTGGATCTCGGCATTGACGCCGCGCACGACGCTCTCGGAGACCGCGTGCGCCGTTGCGAGCACGGTGAGATTGACCTGGAGCATCGCTCGGAACGCATCGTGATGGCGGTGCAGCGTCGACAGCAGCTCGGGCGCGGATTTCGCGAGCTGGGCCTGGTTGGCTTTCAACTGGCCGACCGCTCCGACGTAGTTTCGCGACAGCTCCTGCTTCTTGCTCTCGAGCGTCATCGCCTCGCGAACCTTGCCGGCGCGAACGAGCTCGGTCTCGCGCTCGATCAGTCCGAGCAGGGCGCTCATCGCATCCATCAGGTTTTCGGCGACCTTGCGTGCTTCCGTGCTGCCGGCCGCGGCAGTCGGGCGTTGCGCTTGCATCGGCTGGCGTGAGGCGTTGAAATGGTTCATCTCGTTTGACCTTATGCCGTGCGGATCGTTTTCGCCTGCTGCAGGATGAGGGTCCGGTAGACGTCGGTCGCGACGCCGACGCCGCCGGCCTGGGCGAAGTTCTTGGAATATTGCTCGGTCAGCATCGAGCGCCATACGCCGGTGCCGGGTGTGTCGCCGAACGGGCCTTCGCCCTTAAGGCCCGAGGTCATCTGCGAGAACATGCTGTTGAGGAACATCGCCTCGAAGTCGGTGGCGATCTTCTGCGCCTTTGCCTGTTGCTGCGGCGAGACCTTCTGGAGGGCGGCGGCGAGTTCGAAATCAGGCCGCCCGTTGCGGCTCTCCACCGAGAAGGCCGAAGCGTTGGGGAGGCGCGGGGTATTGATGGCGGAGGCTTGCATCACATCACCTCGATGTCGGCTTCGATGGCGCCGGCGGCCTTGATCGCCTGCAGGATGCTGATCATGTCGCGGGGACCGATACCGAGGCCGTTGAGGCCGTCGACGAGCTGCTGCAGCGAGACGCCGTCCTTGACCAGCGCCAGCTTCTTGCCGTCCTCGGTGACGGTGACACTGCTGCGCGGTGCGACCACGGTGCGGCCGCGCGAGAGCGGGTTGGGTTGGCTGACCTGCGGGCTCTCGGAGATGGTGACGGTGAGGTTGCCCTGGGCCACCGCAACGGTGGCGACGCGAACGTCGCGGCCCATCACGATGATGCCGCTGCGCTCGTCGATGATGATCTTGGCGGCGAGATCGGGTTCGACCTGGAGCTGCTCGATTTCGGTGAGAAAGGCGACGACGTTGCCCTTGAACTCGGGCGGGACCGACAGCTGCACCGTCGACGGGTCGATCGGCTCGGCGGCCTTGACGCCGAGATAATCATTGACCGCAGCCGCAATGCGCTTGGCGGTGGTGAAGTCGGCATTGCGCAGCGCAAGGCGCACGTTCGGCAGCCGATTGAGCGCGAACTCGATCTCGCGCTCGATGATGGCGCCGTTGGCGATCCGCCCAACCGTCGGCACGCCGCGCACGATCTTGGCCGCCTCGCCCTCGGCCTGGAAGCCGGAGATCGCGAGCGAGCCCTGCGCCACTGCATAGACGTTGCCGTCGGCGCCGAGGAGAGGGGTGACGAGCAGGGTGCCGCCCTGGAGATTCTTGGCATCGCCGAGCGCGGAGACGGTGACGTCCATGCGCGTGCCCTGCGTGGCAAAGGCCGGCAGGTTGCCTGTGACCATCACAGCGGCGACGTTGCCGGTTCGGATCGTGGCGCCGCGGATGTTGACGCCCATGCGCTCGAGCATCGCTTGCAGCGATTGCTTGGTGAAGGGGATGTTGTTGAGCGTGTCGCCGGTGCCGTTGAGACCGACGACGAGGCCATAGCCGATGAGCTGGTTTTGCCGCACACCCTCTATGTTGGCGAGATCCTTGATACGCGAGGTCGCAGCCGCTGGCGTGACGGAGAGCGTCAGCGCTGACAGCGCGGCGCAGGCCACCCCAACAATCCTCACCCAACGAACGCCTGGCATACTCTGCTCCCCAAGGCCCCTAAGAGCGGGCTCCTCAAATCGGAAGGACCTGCACGACACTCCCATGACGAGCTGGTCCGACGCTTTCCTTGCGAGCACCGTGCCAACCGTGGCGGCAGGGATAGGTGGCTGAATAGGTTGAATAAATCTGTTTCGACCGGTGTCAGCGGTCGTTCGCCCTGAGGAGCGAAACTGCCGCCTCTCGGCAAATTCTGCCGGGCTGTTTACGCGTCGTTAACCATAAGAGGGCGAAGGTGAGGCATCGATCACCCGGATTCCTTCCGATGCGCATCTACGGACCGAACGGCACCACGCTTGGAACGCCGGCCAGCCAGACCAGGCGGATCGGCTCCGGCACCTTCGCGCTGCCCGACACCTCGTCGGCACAGGAGACGCGAAGCGCTGCCGCGCCGAAGGCCACCGCCAACATCGACGCATTGCTGGCATTGCAGGGCGTCGATGAGGATCCGATCGAGCGCCGCAAGCGCTCGGTGGCCCGCGGCAGGACCGCGCTCGACGTGCTCGACGATCTCAAGATTGGGCTGCTGTCCGGCAATCTCGATGGATCGACCGTGATGCGCCTGCGGGATGCTGCGGCTAACCTGAAATCGTCCTCGGGCGATCCTGGTCTCGATGCGGTTCTCGCCGAGATCGAGCTGCGCGTCGAGGTCGAACTGGCGAAGGCTGGGCAGGCTTAACAGCCATCCGTCACTTCGCGCAGTCTTACGCAGCTTCCTCCTTCTGCTGCGCGTCGTAGCGGCGCTGGGCGGCGAGCACATCTTTCAGGTTCTGCTCGGCCCAATCGCGCAGCGGATCGACCGCAGCTGCCAGCGTCAATCCAAGCTGCGTGATCGAATATTCCACCGTGACCGGCACCGTCGCGATGGCATGGCGCTTGATCAGGCCGTCGCGCTCGAGCGACTTGAGAACCTGGCTGAGCATCTTTTGCGAGATGCCTTCGATCGTGCGGCGCAACTGATTGAAGCGCATTGGTTCCTCGCGCAGCAGCAAGAGGATCAGCACCGCCCATTTGTCTCCGACGCGATCGAGGATCTGGCGGGTGGGGCAATTCGCTGCGTAGACGTCCGGTTTCATCATCGATCCTCGGAATGCATACGGTCGCTTGCGGGACCACCGGGAGCGTTCCGCGTCCAGGTTACCCTCGCGTAATCAGGTAAGCACAAAGTGCTCTCTTAACACCAGCATCCTTTGCGATATCTAGTTACTGGTGGTTACCACTGTTGCAATGGAGCACTTCATGAATATCGCAATCGCGGGCGCCTCGGGGCGAGCCGGGTCGGAGATCACCAAGGAGCTGTCCCGCCGCGGCCACGCCGTCACAGCCATCGCCCGCAACCCCGAGAAGATCGCGGCCCTGCCCAACGTCACGCCGATCAAGGGAGATGTGCTTGACCAGGACGGCCTTGCCAAGCTGTGGGCCGGGCATGACGTCGCTGTGAGTTCCATCCACTTCCTCGCCAGCGACGCCCTGAAGCTGATCGGTGCCGCGAAGGACTCCAAGGTCGGTCGCTACCTCGTGGTCGGCGGCGCCGGCAGTCTCGAGGTTGCCCCGGGCGTGAAGCTGGTTGCGACCCCCAATTTTCCCGCTCAGTACAAGGCCGAAGCGGAGGCGGGCTCGACCTTCCTCGACCTGCTGCGCCAGGAAAAGGACCTGAACTGGACCTTCATTTCGCCGTCGGCGCTGTTCGTCGAGGGGGAACGCACGGGCAAGTTCCGGCTCGGGACCGACCAGCTTCTCGCAGATGCGAACGGCAAGAGCTGGATCACCTTCGCCGACTACGCCATCGCCCTCGCCGACGAGATCGAACGGCCAGCCCATCCGAAGCAGCGCTTCACGGTCGGTTATTGAAGCCCTCGGCCGCCTCCAAGCCTCTCAGGGATAAACCTTCCTGTGCAAGGGCTTGGAGGCGCGAGGCGCGCCATCAGGGAAATATTGTCTGTCACGGGAGGCCACTATATAAGGCCCGGCTCAACGGACCCCGTTCCGTTCGCGAGTCGTTGCTTAAAAAGATAGGCCTCCCTTGGAAAAGTTGAAAAACTACCGACCGACCGACAAAGAGCCTTTCATGAACGACCGGCAGAAGGAGTACTTCCGCCTGAAGCTCCTTGCCTGGAAGGATGAGATCCTCAAAGAGTCCAAGCTCACCCTGCAGGCTTTGCAGGAGGAGAACGTGAACCACCCCGATCTCGCCGATCGGGCATCGTCCGAAACCGATCGCGCCATCGAGCTCCGCGCCCGCGACCGCCAGCGCAAGTTGATCGCCAAGATCGACGCCGCGCTCCAGCGCATCGAGGACAACACCTACGGCTATTGCGAGGAAACCGGGGAGCCGATCTCGTTGAAGCGGCTCGAGGCCCGCCCGATCGCGACGCTCTCGGTGGAAGCGCAGGAGCGCCACGAGAAACGCGAGAAAGTTTATCGCGACGAATAGAGCCCGAGCCGCAGCGATGCGGCTCTTTGTTTTTTGGACGAGGCGCCGTTTGGCGCCGCGATGGGCGTTTTGCCTGGCGCTCGGAAGCTGCGTACGTCAAACGGGGCGCAGCGATTGCAAAAAGTGAATCGCAATCAAGGATCTAGTCTCGACTCCTCCGAGCTCACGTGAGTTCGGATGAGAAACAGCCTTCACTTCAGGTGCGGGAAATTTTCCGAGTCGCATCAATGAGATCGAGTCGGGTCTTGAGATGCTGATCCAGCTGCATCAAGCATCGCTGCAATCACGCCTCATGCGCGTCTCGCGAGAGCCCGCGAGGCACGCGACTCCATAAAGCCTCCACCGGCTCAATTTTTCCTTAAGGGCGGGCCAGCGGTCGTCGTCCCGCGCCGAGGCGCGCTTGTCAGGGTGGAGCAGGGATGCTGAAGTGCTGCCTTGAGCTGCGTAGCGTGGGAGACGGCGCCGATGGACAGGATTCTCGAAGCCGCAAAGGCCATCGCGCTGGCGCGCCGCAATCATGCACCGCTCGCGGCGCTGGAGCACCCTCCTGCCGACGAGGCCGAGGGTTATCAGGTCCAGCGCGCGCTGCACGATCTCCTGCTGCCGCATGTCGGCCCGCTCGTTGGCTACAAGATCGGCTGCACCAGCCAGGTCATGCAGGAGTATATCGGCATCCCGCACCCCTGCGGCGGCGGCGTGTTCCAGAAGGGCGTGCATGACAGCGGCGCCAAGCTCGCGGCGTCCAGCTATGTCCGGGTCGGCGTCGAATGCGAGATTGCAGTGCGGCTCAAGCGCGACCTTGCCGCCGGCGAGGCGCCGTTCACAGCCGAATGGGTCGGCGAAGCGGTCGAGGCCTATCAGCCCGCGATCGAGATCGTCGACGATCGCTACGTAAAATGGGAGACGATGGGCGCGCCGACCTTGATCGCCGACGATTTCTTCGCCGCCGGTTGCGTGCTCGGCCCATCGGTGCCGCGCTCGTCCGTGCCGGATCTGAAGGCGGTCAAGGGACGCGCCATCGTCAACGGCGAAGAGGTGAGCCACGGCACCGGGGCCGACGTGCTCGGCCATCCCCACAATGCACTCGCCTGGCTTGCCAACCATCTCGCCGCCGAAGGCAAGGGCCTGCACGCGGGTCAACTCGTGCTGACCGGCAGCCTGGTCAAGACGCTGTGGCTGAAAGCGGGCGACAAGGTGCGGATGGAACTTGAGGGGCTCGGAACCGTCGAGGCCGAGTTTACGTGAGTGGGCGCACGGTTCTTCGACGCACGCCGGCGCTGTGAGGAGCTCTTGAGGCGAAGCATTCCAGGCTTCCGCGAAGGGATCCCGGATTTGCTACGCTCGCACTGAGCAGGTTTGGGGCATGGCGCGGCCAATGCGCCCGCCCGACTCGCTCTAAGCAGCCCCCTCACATCGCCTTGGTAAAATACATGCGGCCCTCGCCAGGGGAGCTAGCGAGGGCCGCGTAGTACACCGTCGTTCGCGCCTAGGTTCGCGAACACGATGTGGGAGCTCTTGAAGGAACTTAGAAGGGCAGCAGCACGTCCATGACCTGCTGACCGTAGCGCGGCTGCTGCACGTCCATGATCTGGCCGCGGCCGCCATAGGCGATGCGCGCCTGGGCGATCTTGCTGGAATCGATGGTGTTGTCGCTCTGGATGTCCTCGGGGCGGACGATGCCGGCGACGACGAGCTCGCGGATCTCGAAGTTGACGCGGATCTCCTGCTTGCCTTCGACCACCAGGTTGCCGTTCGGCAGCACCTGGGTCACGACGGCGGCGACGTTGGTCTGCAGCGCTTCCTGGCGGTTGACTGAGCCCTTGCCGTCAGCCGAGGACGTCGAGTCGGTTGTAAGGAGACGTCCGGGGAGAACCTTGAGCGGTTGCGTGACCGTCTGGCTGCCGATGAAGTCCGTGACCCCGGAGTCCTCCTTGCTGGTGCGGCTGCGCTGGGTCTCGTTGGACAGATTGGCCTTGTCGGTGATGTTCACGGTCACGGTCAGGAGGTCGCCGACCTGGCGGGCGCGCTGGTCCTTGAAGAAGGCGCGGCTGCCGTTGCGCCAGAGCGAGTTCGGATTGTAGGAGGCGACTTCCGGCTTCGGCATCGGCATCTGCACCGGCTTGTAGCCGGGCTGCGTCGTCGGGTTGTCGATCGCCGACAGCTTCGGCTGTTCGCCGATCTGCGACAGGCGGTCGATCGAGGAGCAGCCGCTCGCCAGGGCGCAAGTTGCAAGCAGCAAGGCAGAGATCGCGCCGCGACGAAGACGGGAAGCCGAACTGAACGTTGACATGACTTACTCTGACTTTGCTGGAGCTTGCGAGAGGCGAGCTTGCGGAATCTGGGCTTGGGCGACCTGGGCCGGATTTGCCGGCGCCTGCACAACGCTCTGCGCGAGGGCTGCGGCGGCGGGCATCTCGTCGCGCTTCAGCGAGGAGCTCTGCTCGACCGCAGGGGCCATCGGCGCGGACTGGCTGGCACCCTGGACCGTGACCTGGCCACGGGCGGTGACGACGCCGGTCAGCGTGCGCTTGGACTGCAGATTGAGCACGCTGACGGTGTCGCCCTCGGCGCCGCTCTCTGTCGCCTTGCCACGCGTGGTGAGATAGAGGCCGGGCATCTGGTAGATGATGGTGACGGCTTGGTCGCGCACCACGAAGTTGGGCCTGACGACGTCTGCGGCGCGGATCGGCGTGCCAGCCCGCATCGCTCGGCGCAATTCCATGCCGACGCTGCGGTCGCGGGACGCGGGTTCGCCGGTGACCTCGGCCTTCGGCCGGCGCTCCAGCGAAAGGTCGGAGGATTTCAGAAGCTCGGCGCGGTCGACGTCGCGGGTCAGCACGGCTACCTCCACCGTCTCGATCGCGGTGCCGGTGAAACGCAGCTTGGTCGGAGCGGGATTGCTGTCATTGGCAATCTCGAAGGCGATGTCGAAACGGCCGCTGCGTGCATCGTAGCGGGTTGCGGCCGGCAGGAGTGCCCCGGTGTTGGAGGCGTCGAGCCGCATCTCGGCGACGCTGCGATCGAACGTGACGGTGATGTTGGCGGCGTCTCCGAGGCCGAAGCGGCGCTCGAGCGCTGCGGCGACCGCGTTCTCGACGTCCTTGCTGGCGAGCGTGCGGGCGAGGCGGGTGACTTGGACCTCCTTGACGTCGCCGGTCATGACGCCGATCACCTGCTTGGCGCGCAGCACGGACAGCACTTGGGTGGCCGTCAGGGTGCCGGTGGTGCCGAGATCGGGCGAGCGGTAGACCGGGATCGACGCGGCCGATCCGGCGTTCTCGATGAGATCGCCGATGCGCACCACGTCCGAGGTGACGGTGACGCTTGCGCGCAAGGTCGGCGCGGCGATGAAGTCGTCTGCCGCTGCCGCCGGCGATGTCAGCGCGAGAAGGGCGGAGATCGTGGCGAGGGTGGCGCGGATCATCGTCATTGCCTCAGCGGAACAGCGCCGTGGTCGATTGCATCATCTGGTCGGCGGCGCTGATCACCTTGGCGTTCATTTCATAGGCGCGCTGCGCGGCGATCAGGTCGCTCATTTCCGAGACCACGTCGATATTGGCCTGCTCCAGGCTGCCCTGCGTGATCTTGCCGTAACCCTCCGAGTTGGCGGTGCCGTCCTGCGGCGGGCCGGAGGAGGGGGTCTCGATGAACTGGTTATTGCCGACGGGCTGAAGGCCCGCCTTGTTGATGAAGCGCGTGACGCCGATCTGGCCGATGATCGACGATGTCGATGAACCGGGCAGCGTCACCGAGACCTGGCCCTGCTCGCTCACGGAGATGCCCGAGGCGTTGTTCGGAATGGTGATGGTCGGCTGCACCGGGTTGCCCTGCGCAGTCACGACACGGCCCTGGTTGTCCATCTGGAACGTGCCGTCGCGGGTGTACTGGTAGGTCCCGTCCGGCATCAGGATCTTGAAGAAGCCATCGCCCGAGATCGCGAGATCGAGGTCGTTGCCGGTCTGCGACAGCGTTCCCTGCGTCATGCTGCGCGGCGTGCCGACGGTCTTGACGCCGCCGCCGATGTCGACGCCCACCGGAAGGATGGTGCCCTGGTCGGACGACTGGGCGCCGACGCGGCGGACGTGCTCGTAGATCAGGTCCTGGAACGCCGCGGTCTGCTTCTTGAAGCCGGTGGTGCGCAGGTTCGCGATGTTGTTGGAGATCACCTGAACGTTGAGTTCCTGTGCCGCCATTCCGGTCGCTGCGGTGTGAAGCGCCTGCATGTCAATTCTCCTTCAATCAGGCCGGAACGTCGGCGAGCTTGTCGATCGCCGATTTGTGGAGGTCGCTCTGCTGCTGAAGCAGGTTGGCGATGGCGGCGTAGCTGCGCATGACTTCGACCATGCGGCCCATCTCGCCGACCGCGTTCACGTTCGACTTCTCGACGTAGCCCTGGCGGACGTTGGACTTGGCATCGGCCTGCGGAACGGCGGAGCCCACATCGTAGAGATTGGCGCCAAGCTTGGTCAGCTTGGCCGGATCGTCGAACGAGGCCATGCGGATCTTGCCGCGGATCGAGTCGGTTCGTGCCGTGCCCTCGAGCACCGTGACGGTGCCGTCGGGCGCAACGTTGATGTCGTGATCGGTCGGCTGGAACGTGATCGGGCCGGCGGTGCCGAGCACGAGATTGCCGTCGGAGGTGACGAGCTGGCCGGTGCTGTTGAGCGAGAATTTGCCGTCGCGGGTGAAGCGCTCGGCGCCGTTGGCCTGCACGACGAAATAGGCGTTGCCGTCGATTGCCAGGTCGAGCGGATTGTTGCTCGGCTCCAGCGGCCCCTGGCTGATATCGCGGAAGGTGCCGCGGTCCTGGACATAGGAGACCAGCCGGTCGCGGCCGATGAAACGGTCCTCACGCGCGTTCGAGTTGAGGTGCTCCTCGAACAGCGAATGGTCGGCCTTGAAGCCGCTGGTGTTGGAATTGGCGACGTTGTTGGCGATGACGGCCATCTGCCGCTCCAACGTCATCTGCCGTGACAAGCCGATCAGAAGCGCGTTCTGCATCGGAAATCTCCCCTGAGTGGGATCTGCCATTTCGCTCTCCCAAGCGCCTTGGCGGACCCCGTGAACGAGGCCTTCAGGTTCTCCCAAACCGTCGGGTCTCGGTCCTTTCTCAGCGAAAGTCGTGCCAAACAGAAAAATTAAACAATTTCAAAGTCTTGCCAACTTTTGATGGGCGCGGGAAGGCGGCAGAAAGGTTCTGTTAGCCATGTTTGCCCGGCAGATTTTTCCTAGCGCGGGCCCAATCGAAAGATTCCGTTAACCATTATTACCGTAGCGTTTGCACATCAGAGGAGCGCATCGCGCTGGGGGCATTCGTACCGCGTCACGGTCTGCCAGGAGGCTTCGCTCTTTCGACCCCTTTGAGAGATGAACGAGCGCGGCACCCATGGCAGAGAATGAAGAAGGCGGCGCAGCCGCCGAGGGCGCGGAAGCCGCTCCGCCGAAGAACAAGCTCAAGCTGATCATCATGGCCGTCGGCCTGCTCGCCGTGCTCGGCGGCGGCGCGGCGACCTGGTTCTTCTTCTTCCGTCACGGCGAGGCCGAGCACCATGCCGAGGCCGCGCCGCCTCCGAAGCCGCCGGCCTTCGTCGACGTCCCCGACTTGATGGTCAACCTCGCCGGCTCGCCAGGCGAGCGCGTGCAATATCTGCGGCTGAAGATCGTGCTGGAGCTCAAGGAAGAAAAGCAGATCGAGGCGATCAAGCCGACGATGCCGCGCGTCACCGACATCTTCCAGACCTATGTGCGCGAACTGCGTCCCTCCGACCTCAACGGTTCCGCCGGCATCTTCCGCCTCAAGGAGGAACTGACCAAGCGCGTCAACGCGGCGGTCGCCCCGATCCAGGTCAGCGCGGTGCTGTTCAAGGAAGTCGTGGTCCAGTGAGCATGACGGACTAGGGATCATGGCGGGCAACGACCAAGTCGACCAGGATGCAATTGCCGCCCAGTGGGAGGCCTCGCTCGATTCCGAGGATCCCGCAGAGGCCGCAAAGGCTGCCGCCGAGAACGAGCTATCGGAAACCATGGCCCTGCAATGGGCGGCCATGGTCGAGGACGGCAGCCGCGATCTCGGCACCGGCAAGAACTCCGGCGAGCGGGTGCTGTCGCAGGAGGAGATCGACAATCTCCTCGGCTTCACGGTCGGCGACGTCACGCTCGACGACCATTCGGGCATTCGCGCGATCATCGATTCGGCGATGGTCTCCTACGAGCGTCTGCCGATGCTCGAAATCGTCTTCGACCGCCTGGTGCGGCTGATGACGACATCGTTGCGCAACTTCACCTCGGACAACGTCGAAGTCTCGCTCGACCGCATCACCTCGGTGCGTTTCGGCGATTACATGAACTCGATCCCGCTGCCCGCCGTCCTCACCGTGTTCAAGGCCGAGGAGTGGGAAAACTTCGGCATGGCGACGGTCGATTCCAACCTGATCTATTCGATGATCGACGTGCTGCTGGGCGGCCGCCGCGGCACCAGCCAGCTCCGGATCGAGGGCCGGCCCTACACCACGATCGAGACCGAGCTGGTCAAGCGGCTGGTCGAGGTGGTGCTGTCCGACGCCGAGCAGGCGTTCCGGCCGCTGTCTCCGGTGACGTTCACGATCGACCGCCTCGAGACCAACCCGCGTTTCGCCGCGATCAGCCGTCCCGCCAACGCCGCGATCCTGGTCCGCCTGCGCATCGACATGGAAGACCGCGGCGGCAATATCGAGCTGCTGCTGCCTTACGCGACCATCGAGCCGATCCGGGGCGTCCTGCTCCAGATGTTCATGGGCGAAAAGTTCGGCCGCGACCCGGTCTGGGAGGGCCATTTCGCCACCGAGATCGTGCAGGCCGAGATCGCCGTCGATGCCGTGCTCTATGAAGCCGACATTCCCCTCAAGCAGCTGATGCGGCTCAAGGTCGGCGACACGCTGCCGCTGGACATGCGCGCCGACGCCAACGTCACCGTGCGTTGCGGCGACGTCACGCTGACGGAGGGGCGGATGGGACGGGTCGGCGACCGAGTCGCGATCCGCGTGACGAAACCCTTGCGCAAGCCAAGCACGACACTTGCGATGTTCGAGAAGGTGGACGAGCAGAACAAGATGATGGAGGCCCCATGAACCACTCCCTGGGAATGGCGATCGAGACGCTGGTGGCTATCCTGCTCATGCTGACGATCGTCTACTGCGTCATGCTCAACAAGCGGCTGACGCGGCTGAAGGCGGACGAGCATTCGCTGAAGGCGGTGATCGGCGAACTGATCACCGCGACCGAGATCGCCGAACGCGCGATCGGCGGGCTGAAGCTCGCCGTGCGCGACGTCAACGAGAACCTGGGCAGCCAGCTCGCCGCCGCCACGCAGATGTCGGACCAGCTCTACAAGCAGCTCGGCGAAGCCGACAACGTGGTGCGCCGCTTGTCGAAGATCGCGAGCGCCGCGCGTCCGGTGACCAACCCCGAAACGGTTGCTGCGCCTGCGGCCAAGCCCTCGTCGGCAAAAGCGGTCGCGGCGGCGGCCGAAGCCTTTTCCGAGCGCAGACGATCCAACGGCCTTGCCGCATAAAGTCTGGGCATGAAGTCCTTTCGTAACATCCGAGTCATACCGGTCGTCCTGGTCGCCATCGCAGGACTCGCCACGCTGAAGGTGGCGGGTCTCGCGATCAACGGCGGCTACGTCTTCGAGTACAAGCCGAGCCAGGGCAAGAAATCCTGGGCGGAGGAGAACCTGAATTTTCCGACCGGGCGCGAGGACCCGGATATCACCGGCTCGACCCATGGCGCGCCGAAGGAAGCACCCAAGCCGGCCGCGCCCGAGACAAAGATGGAGGGTGGCACCGTCGTCAAGATCGACGAGGGCCAGCCGCAGGTCTCGGCCTCGGAACGTGCGGTCCTGGAACGGTTGCAGGCGCGGCGGCAGGAAATCGAGGCGCGCCAGCGCGAGATCGACATTCGCGAGAGCCTGCTCAAGTCGGCCGAGAAGCGCATCGAGAACAAGGTCGAGGAGATGAAGGCGGTAGAGACCCGCATCTCCGCGACCCAGGCCGAGCAGAAGGCCGCCGAAGCCCAGCGCATGAAGGGCCTCGTGACCATGTATGAGGGCATGAAGCCCAAGGACGCCGCCCGGGTGTTCGACCGGCTCGAGATGGGCGTGCTGATCGAGATCGCCTCGGCGATCGCGCCACGCAAGATGTCGGACATCCTGGGCCTGATGTCATCGGAAGCCGCCGAGCGGCTGACCGTCGAGATGGCCCGCCGTGCCAATGGTGGTGGCGAACAGTCGGCCTCGGCCGGCGAGCTGCCCAAGATCGATGGCAGGCCGACGCAAAAGCCGAATTGAGGGCTCATACTTAAGAAGTCCTTAATTGGCAAAACCTTAGAGTCGACGGCACGGGCCGGCGCCAGTGCCGGCATGACCGCCGAACCGGAAGAAATGCCGCCAATGGCGCGAGAGGCTGCCGCTGGATTTGTATCGCGAGCCCGCGCTGTCGCGCGGGGCTTGTCGCGTCATTTCCGCCGGGCGACGGTGCTGACGACCTGTGTCCTGATCGGTCTTGCGCAGCCGGCCCGGGCGGCCGATCCGATCAGGGGCGAGGCGACGTTTTCGGCCAGCGGCGGCTTTGCCCGTCTGGTCATCAAGCTCGGGGAGGATGTTCCTTCCGAGGTGACGACGGCCGGCTCCATTCTCGTCATTCGTTTCGACCGACCCGTCGATGTTCCCGTCGATCGTGTTCCGGAAGGCGCTCCCGATTACGTCAACTCCGCTCGCCGCGATCCGGACGGGGGCGCCATCCGCCTGTCGCTGGCGCGGCGCGTCACCGTCAATACCATGAATGCCGGCGAGCGCACCTTCGTCGACCTGCTGCCTGAGGGCTGGAAGGGCCCGCCGCCGAGCCTGCCCTTGGACGTGGTCAAGGAGCTCGCCGAGCGCGCACGCGTTGCCGAGCGCGCGCTGCGGGCCCAGCGCGCCGCCGCCGAGGCCAAGAAGCGTCCGCAGATCCGTGTGCGCGCCTCCGTGCAGCCGACTTTCGTGCGATTCGTGTTCGAAATGCCCGACGGCGTCGGCGTCTCCTCCGTGCTCAACGAGCAGAAGCTCACGCTGGTCTTCAATGCCAACCTGAATTTTGACCTGGCGGACGCGGTCGTCGCGGCGCCGCCGAACGTCGCCTCGATCAAGCAGAAGGCCGACATCGACCAGACCAATGTCGAGATCGCGCTGATCGGTGATTCAGACGTGCATTCCTTCCGTGACGAGAAGAATTACGTCGTCGATGTCTCCTTCCAGCCCGACAAGGGCAAGATGGCGGCGACTCCCGAGGCGGCGATCGCGCAGATGAAGCCGGGCGGTCGCACGGCCGTTCCTGCGGCCCCGCCCGAGAAGAAGGAGACAGAGCGTGAGATTGCGCCGCCGACATCCGAGACGATCGCGCGCGAGGCCAAGATCGATGTGAAGCCTGGCGTGAAGCCGGAATTGCCTGCCGCGATGCCGCCGGCTGAAGCGCCGAAGCCGGCTCCCGCGACGCAGGCTGCGCAAGCTGTAGAGGGCCCGAAGGAAGCACCAAAGCCTGCGCAGCCCGTTCCGGAGGCCGCACCGGCCAGGCCCGTCATGACCGAAGCGCCCAGAGAGGCAGTGAAGGACGCCGCCAGGGAGCCAGTCAGGGAGACTGCTAAAGCAGCCGCCGAAATCGCTCCCGCACCGCAGCCCGCGATTGCCGCCGTCGATGCGCGCCGCGACAGCGACGGCCTGCGCGTGACGTTCCCGATTCAGGTGGCGACGCCCGCGGCGGCGTTCCGCCGCGGCGACACCGTCTGGCTCGTGTTCGACTCGCCAAAGCCGATCGACGTCGAAGCGATCCGCACCAAGGGCGGCGCGATGATCGGCGAGGCCGGCCGCATCCCGCTCGAAAAGGGGCAGGCGGTCCGCATCCGCCTCACCCGCCCGCTGGTCTATTCGCTGACGAGCGAGGAGGTCGGCAAGGAGACCAACTGGCTGTTGACGCTCGCCGACAAGATCCAGGCGACGCCGCTGCCGCTGATGATGTCGCGCAACATCACCGACCCGGCGCTCGCCAATATCGCGATTCCCTTCGCCAATCCTGGCATGCTGCACAAGCTCACGGATCCCGATGCAGGCGATATGCTCTACGTCGTCACCGCGCAGCGGCCGGTGCGCGGCTTCATCAAGCGGCAGGATCTCGTCGACCTCTCGCTGCTGGAATCCGCGCACGGTATCGCAATCCGGCCGAACTCCGACGAGATCGGCGTCGAGGTCGGCGCCGACAAGGTGATCCTCGGCAAGAAGGGCGGGCTGACGCTGTCGCCGGTCGACATCTCCGCCGAGCGGGCCCCGACGGCGGTGCGGCCGGTCTTCAGCCCCGAAGGCTGGCGCAAGGGCCAGTCGGAGAATTTCTGGGACCGTCAGAACGAATTGATGATGGCGATCTCGGCCGTCGAACCGGCACTGCGTTCCCTGCCGCGGCTCGATCTTGCGCAATTCTACATGTCGCGCGCGATGTATCACGAGGCGAAGGCCGTTACCGAATTGATGCTGGCCGATCCCCTCAACAAGGAGGAGAGCGGTGCGCTGATCATGCATGCGATTGCCAGCATCCTGATCGGCCGGCCGGCGCAGGGCCTGAAGGATCTCGCCAATCCCGTGATCGGCAACAGCCACGATTCGCAGCTCTGGAAGGCGCTCGCCTATGCGCGCCAGGGCAAATGGGCGGATGCGCGCGAGAAGTTCAAGAACGTCGAATTCGCCATCGCCTCGCTGCCGCTCGACATCCAGCGCATCGTGACGATGGACGCGATGCGCGCATCGCTCGAGGTGAAAGATTATGCCGGCGCTTCCAAGCGCCGCAGCGAGCTCGAGGTGGTGGGTGTCCCGCCCGAGGCAGGGCCCGGCTTCGCGGTGCTGCGCGGGCGGCTCGCCGAGGCGCTCGGACACGACAAGGATGCGCTTGACGATTACCAACTCGCGGTCGCCTCGAGCGACCGTCCTGCTGCGGCCGAGGCCAAGCAGCTCGAGATCGCGCTGCGTCAGAAGCGCGACGAGATCGGCAAGGACGAGGCGCTGCGCGAGCTCGAGACGCTGTCGATGACGTGGCGCGGCGACGCGATCGAGGTCAGGACGCTGCAGATGCTGTCGCAGATGTATGCCGAGAGCGGGCGTTATCGGGATGCGCTCACCGCCGCGCGCACCGCGACGAGGCTCCAGCCCAACGCGGAAGCCTCGCGCCAGGCGCAGGACCTCGCATCGAATCTGTTCACGCAGCTATTCCTAGGGCCGAAGGGCGACGAATTGCCGCCCGTCGAGGCGCTCGGGATGTTCTACGAATTCCGGGAGCTGACGCCGATCGGCCGCCGCGGCGACGAGCTGATCCGTCGTCTCGCCGACCGTCTCGCCTCGATCGATCTGCTCGATCAGGCGGCCGAGCTGCTGCAATACCAGGTCGATCACCGCCTGGAGGGGGCGGCGCGCGCCCAAGTCGCCGCGCGGCTCGCCATGATCTATCTCGCCAACCGCAAGCCCGACATGGCGATCACCGCGCTGCGCGCGAGCCGCATCAGCGATCTCTCCGGCGAGCTCAGGCAGCAGCGCCTGCTCCTGGAGGCGCGCGCGCAGAGCGACGTCGGCCGTCACGATCTCGCGCTCGACATCGTCTCCAACGTCTCCGGGCGCGAAGTGCTGCGCCTCCGCTCCGACATCTTCTGGGCGGCGCGGCGCTGGCGTGAGGCCGCCGAGCAGATCGAGCTCTATTACGGCGAGCGCTTCCGCGACTTCAAGCCGCTCAACGCGGTCGAGAAGAGCGACATCATCCGCGCCGCCGTCGGTTACGCGCTCGCCGACGACTCGATCGGCCTGTCCCGCTTCCGAGAGAAATACGCGCCGCTGATGAGCGAGAGCGCCGACCGTCTCGCCTTCGACATCGCCAGCAAGCCGGCCGCGGCTTCCAGCGCCGAATTCGCCGAGATCGCGAAGCTGGCCGCCAGCGTGGATACGCTTGACGGATTCCTGCGCGAGATGAAGCAGCGCTTCCCCGACGCCACGGCGCGAGCGCCTGGCTCGCCGCAGGTCAAGGACGAGTCCGACCACACCGGCTCGCTGCCCACAATTCCGGTCGTGCGTCAGATCAAGATGACGCGTTAGGGCTGGGGTGCCGCGCAAGGTGCGGCAAGCGATGGCTCTGCAATCTCGTCATTGCGAGCGGAGCGAAGCCAGGATCGTTCCACGGGCAGCCCGGATTCGCTTCGTCGCAAGAGCTCCTCGCAATGACGGGGAGAGGTCGAGAGCTATCGTTGAGAGCGGAGAGGATGCTTCGCTGACGTCGCCCGAGCTCATCCTCCCCCGTAACTCTGCACCAGGCTTCCGGCCACCAGCGACCAGCCGTCGACCAGGACGAAGAAGATCAGCTTGAACGGCAGCGAGATCGTGGCCGGGGGCAGCATCATCATGCCCATCGACATCAGCACCGATGCGACGACGAGGTCGATGATCAGGAAGGGCAGAAAGAGCAGGAAACCGATCTCGAAGGCGCGCTTCAGCTCGGAGATCATGAAGGCGGGGACGAGGATGCGCAGCGCGAGGTCGTCGGGGGTGGCTGGCGCAGGTTCACCCGAAAGGTCCAGGAACAGCTTGAGGTCTTTCTCGCGCACGTTCTTTTGCATGAAGCCGCGCAAGGGCACGGAAGCGCGCTGGAGCGCGTCCTCGACGCCGATCTGGTTGGCGACGAGCGGACGGATGCCCTCGTCATAGGACTTCTGCAGCACCGGACCCATCACGAAGAAGGTGAGGAACATCGCGAGCGCAATGATCACCGAGTTCGGCGGAGCGGTTGCGGTGCCCATCGCGGTGCGCAGCAGCGATAGCACGACCACGATGCGCGTGAACGACGTCATCATGATCAGGATTGACGGCGCGATCGATAGGACCGTGAGCAGC
The DNA here is from genome assembly GCF_001424605.1 of Bradyrhizobium sp. Leaf396. NCBI lineage: Bacteria > Pseudomonadati > Pseudomonadota > Alphaproteobacteria > Hyphomicrobiales > Nitrobacteraceae > Bradyrhizobium > Bradyrhizobium sp. Leaf396. The sequence continues at coordinate 374,948 of NZ_LMQJ01000065.1, read as the reverse complement.
GCGATGAGCTGGATCGCGCGCTCGGTGACGCCGCCGCCAGCACCGCCGCCGAGATTGATGCTGATGTCCTGCGCGTGCGCAAAGCCTGCGAGCGATGCCGCACCGAACAGGACAGAAAGAAAAAGAACTCTACGCGGGAGGGTCGGCAGCCTCACGAAGACGGCTTCGGACGGCCGAGCAGCGAGGCCATCTCGTCTTCGAGATTTTCAAAGCTGGTCTTTTCCGCGGCCGGCTTCGGAGGCGGGGCGGGTGGTGCCGCCGGCTCGCTGCGTGCCGTCCGCGGAGGAGCAGCCGGAGGCTCCGGCGCAACCGGAGGCGCGACCGTTTCGCCGGCCGGGCGGCGCAGGGCAGCCTCCAGCCGCTGGGCCATTTCGGCCAGGTTCTGCTCGGCGCTGGATGGAGTGCCAGGCGGCGGCACGGGCGGCGCTTGGGGCACGGGCGGTGGCGGCGCAGCCGCGCGCTCGGCGCGCACGGGCGGCATCTTCATCGGCTCACTCCCGCGCGGCGGACGCGGCATCACCGGCGGTTCGCTGCGGCTGACGCGCGGCGGCAGCGGCTCCGGTCGCGGTTCGCGCTCGGGACGCGGCGCAATCGGCTCGGGCGCAAAGCTTCCCAGCGACGGCTCGCTGCGGCGTTCAGCCAGCGTAGGCGCAGGCCGGCGGACCTCGTCGGCAAAGGATGGGCGCGCCGGTCGCGGCGGCGGCTCGGGCATTTGCGGCTCGGGATGATCGAGCAGCTCGGGGCGCGGCGCCTCGTCGGCCCAACCACCGGCATCGGGCATGGGAGCAAGGCGCGGCGGCTCGGCGGCGTTTGGACGTTGCGGAAGCTGGTCGCGGCTGGGCGCGGCACGAACGATGTTGGGCTCGACCACGATGTCCGTCGGGCCGCCGATCATGAGCAAATGCTCGACATTGTCGCGCCGGACCAGCACCAGTCGGCGCCGGCCGTCGACCGCGGCAGCGTCGATCACGGCGAGGCGGGGCATCCGGCCACGCTGGGTATTGGCGCCGATCCGGCTGCCGGCGAATCGGCGAACCAGCCAAGCAGCGACGCCGATCAACGCCAGAACGACGATGAACGCGACGATGAAGGTGATAGGGCTGCCTTGCATACTTGTCCCCGACAAATGGCGCTTTTTTCGTGCCCATGGTCAGATACCCAACCACCGGCCAACGATGCCCCAAACTGCGATCTCTTAACGTCCCACGGCAAGTTTTGCCGTCCCCAACTCTTAATAACCCATGAATCGCTCGATCCAAAACGACTTCTTGGCCTGTGCACGCACCGCCAAACGGATGGGTTAATACCGGTTTGGGAGCGAAAAATCACGGGCGGGCGCATGCGTGTGCCGTTCGGGGACACGGGCCCGGGATATCTTAACCAGCTGTTAACCATACACGCGGCAAATTCTGCCTAGCTTCGGACCCAGGGTCCGTGGCGGCGGAAGGAGCCGCGACCATGTCCATCAACGATATTCCGGAACTGTCGGCGCTTCGCACCAAGATGCAGTGGCACCAGGAACGCCAGCGCGTCCTGTCCGAGAACGTCTCCAATTCCGACACGCCCAAATTCCGGCCGCGCGACCTGGTCGAGCCGAAGTTCGACAAGAGCGGCACAGTCGCAGGCTCGATGGGACCACTGGCGCTCACGCGCACCAGCAGCTCCCACATGGCGCCATCGGGGGCCGCCTCCGCATTCGACCAGAACAGGAACGCGGGCTTTGAGACCCGTCCAGCGGGCAATGCCGTCAATCTCGAGGAAGAGATGATGAAAGCCGCCAGCAACCAGATGGATTACGCGGCGGCGACCTCGCTCTATTCGAAGAGCCTGCGCCTGCTGAAGACGGCGATCGGCAAAGGCTAGAGCATGATCCGGAAACAAGGCAGCTAAGGGCGCATCATGGCCAATGACAGCAGCGACTTTGCCCGCTCGATGGCAATCGCGACCTCCGGTCTGCGGGCGCAAGCCGGCCGCATGCGGGTGATTTCGGAAAACATCGCGAACGCGGATTCGACCGCTCAGACCGCCGGCGGCGATCCCTACCGGCGCAAGGTTCCGACCTTTTCCTCCGCGCTCGACCGCACGCTCGATGCGCAAGTGGTCACACTGGGCCGGATCAAGCCCGACCAGTCCAGCTTTCGCGTCAAATACGAGCCGAACAATCCGGCTGCGGATGCGAGCGGCAACGTCAAGTATCCCAACGTGAACTCGGTGGTCGAGATGACCGACATGCGCGATGCGCAAAGGTCCTACGAGGCCAACCTCAACATCATCACTGCGACGCGCCGGATGATCCAGCGCACGCTCGACATCCTCAAGAGCTGAACAGGACATTTGAGCCATGGCATCACCGACAGTCGCCGCCAATGCGTACGCCAGTCTCGCCCGTGTGCTGGAAAACAGCGGCGCAGGCAAGGGCAGCGAACCGAGCGGGCAATCCTTTGCCTCGCTGCTGAAGGACGCCGTCGGCAGCGTCATGGAGTCCGGCCGCAAGTCCGATGCGCAGACGGTGGCGATGGCCGCCGGCAAGGCCAACGTCATGGACGTGGTGACGGCCGTCGCGGACACCGACGTCGCAGTGTCCACGCTGGTCTCGGTGCGGGACCGCGTCATCGCGGCCTACGAAGACATCATGAAGATGCCGATCTGATTTCGGCCCCCGAGTCATTGCGAGCGGAACGAAGCAATCCAGAATCCTTCCTCGGCCGCAGCCTGGACTGCTTCGCTCCGCTCGCAACGAACGGGGGAGAGGCCTTCGCATCGCTCGAAATAGTGGTGGGGAGGCAAGAGATGAACAAAGGAATCTGCCAAATGACCGGACCCGAAACCCTCGACGTCGCGCGCGATGCGATCTGGACCATCGTGATCGTCTCTTCGCCGCTGATGGTGGTCGGTCTGGTGGTTGGCGTCATCGTGTCGCTGTTCCAGGCGCTGACGCAGATCCAGGAGCAGACGCTGATCTACGTGCCGAAGATTCTGGCCATCTTTGCCACGATGCTGCTGGCGCTGCCGTTCATGGCGGATTCGATGCACGCCCACATGATGCGGATCTCGTCGCGAATCATCGGCGGCTGAGGCACAATGCGTGAATTATGCGCATCGACGTCTCGCTGCTGCCGGCGCTCGCCGCTTCCTTCATGCTCGCCTTCGCCCGGGTCGGCGCGATGGTGATGCTGCTGCCGGGCCTCGGCGAGACCAACATTCCGACTCGGATAAAGCTGTCGATTGCGCTCTTGCTCACGCTGATCATCCTGCCGCTGCATCGCAACGCCTATCAGGTCGACATGGGCTCGCTCGCGCCGCTGCTCGTGCTGATGCTGCACGAGATCGCGATCGGCATCGTGCTGGGTGCGACCGCGCGCGTGACGCTGTCGGCACTTCAGGTCGCCGGGTCCGTGATCGCGCAGCAGATGGGGCTCGGCTTCGTCACCTCGGTCGATCCGACCCAGGGACAGCAGGGCGTGCTGGTCGGCAACTTCCTGACCATGCTCGGTATAACGCTGCTGTTCGCCACCGACAGCCATCATCTCGTGATCGCAGCGCTGAACGATAGCTATACGATCTTCTCGCCGGGCGAGACGGTGTCGAGCGGCGATGTCGCTTCGCTGGCAACGCGTGCCTTCGCAGCCGCGTTCCGTCTGGGCCTGCAACTCTCCGGACCGTTCCTGGTGTTCGGCCTCGTGTTCAACATCGGGCTCGGGGTGCTGGCGCGGCTGATGCCGCAGATGCAGGTCTATTTCGTCGGGGTGCCGCTCTCGATCTTCGCCGGCTTCCTGGTGCTCGCCGTCGTGCTCTCGGCGATGATGGGCACTTATCTCGATTACTTCATCGGCGTGATGCACCAGATGATGCCTCTGAGGCCACGGTAGGTCGATGTCAGACGACAAGGACCCGGAGAGTCAAACAGAAGACCCGACGCAAAAGCGCCTCGATGATGCGCTGGAGCGCGGCGACGTCGCCAAGAGCCAGGAGATCAACACCTGGTTCATGATGGCGGGCGGTACGCTCGTGGTCTCGACCTTCTCGGGCTCGGTGGGCAGCGGGCTGCTGACGCCGATGCGCAACCTTCTCGCCAATGCCTGGATGATCAAGACCGACGGCAAGGCGCTGCTCGTCCTGATGCAGCAGATCGAGTACGCCGTGCTCGCTGCGATCGGCGTGCCCCTCTTGATGCTGGTGCTGGCAGCCATAGCCGGCAACATGCTGCAGCACCGCCTGGTGTGGTCGAGCGAATCCCTGACGCCGAAACTCAGCAAGATATCGCCCGGCGCCGGCTTCAAGCGCATCTTCGGCAAGCAAGCGGCCGCGAACTTCCTGAAAGGAATCGGCAAGCTGATCGCCCTCAGCGTGGTCATGACCATGATCCTGTGGCCGGAACGGCATCGCTTGGAGGCCATGGTGAGGCTCGACCCGGCCGCCATGCTCGGCGCCTCCACCAGCATGACGATCCATTTGCTCGGTTCGGTGGTCGCGGCGCTCGCGATCATCGCCATCGCCGATTATTTCTTCCAGTACCGCACCTGGTTCCAGCGCCAGAAGATGTCGCTCCAGGAGATCAAGGAAGAGTTCAAGCAGTCCGAAGGCGACCCGCACATCAAAGGCAAGATCAGGCAACTCCGGCAGCAGCGCGCCAAGAAGCGCATGATGGCGGCGGTTCCAAAAGCCTCCGTCATCATCACCAACCCGACCCACTACTCGGTGGCGCTGTCGTATGAGCGCGGCATGTCGGCACCGATCTGCGTCGCCAAGGGCGTCGACAATCTCGCCTTCAAGATCCGGGAGATCGCGCGCGAGCACGACATCCCGATCGTGGAGAACGTGCCGCTGGCCCGCGCGCTCTACGCCACCGTCGAGATTGACCAGGAAATCCCGACCGAGCACTACCATGCCGTCGCCGAAGTCATCGGTTACGTCATGCGGCTAAAGCGCGGATTCAGCGCCGGGCGGGGATAAAACACCCGGAAAGCACCGGAAATGGCCGTAATCTGGGAATCAGCGTACGTTTCGCCCCTGCTGCCCTTGCACCTCAGGGTCCGATTCAGGCAGGGAGGACCCCACGCGCCCCGTAGCGCGTTGATTCTCTGCCGACAGGCTGCGCCAGCTCGAGAATGACCGCCGAGACCGACCACGACCTCACACGAGAGCCCGTTGCGGCGGCCGAGCCGTCGCCGCGCTCGGGCAGCATTGCTCTGGTGCTGCTGGTGGCGGCCGGCCTCGTCGCGGTCGCCGTCGGGCTGATGACGCTCGGGCGCGCGCAGGCGCAGCCCTACATCCTCGGCATCCTCGCCGTGCTGGCGATGGTGGGTCTGTTCAACCTGTTCGCCTTCGCTGCCGGCATCATCCGCTTTGCCGACCGCAATCTCGATGATCCCGTCATTCGCCGCATCTCCGATCACGCCTTCGACGGCCTCGCGGTCACCGATGCGCGCGGACACGTGGTCTATTCCAACGCTGCCTATCTGACGCTGACGGGCGCCACTGGTCCGCAGGACGTGCGTCCCGTGGAGCGGGTCTTCATCGGCAACCCTGACGTCTCCGAAGCCGTGTTTCGCCTGCTCAAGGCCGCCCGCGAAGGCAAGCGGCAGCAGGAGGAGGTGCGCATCTCCGGCCTCGATGGCAGCCAGGGCCGCTGGCTGCGCATGCGGGTGCGTCCGCTCGGCTCCGCAAAGCGCGAGGCGAAATACGCGGTTTGGTCGATCGCCGACATCACCCGCGACCGCGAGCGCCAGGAGGACGTGTTCCAGGAGCTCCAGCACGCGATCGAATATCTCGACCACGCGCCGTGTGGCTTCTTCTCGGTCAATCCCGCCGGCGAGCTGGCCTATGTCAACGCGACGCTGGCGAACTGGCTCGACTACGACCTCGCCGAGATCGGCTCGGGCGGGCTCAAGCTGACGGACATCGTCTCCGGCGACGGCGCCTCGCTGCTGACCTCGATCGTAGCGGTGCCTGGCGAGGTGAAGACGGAAGTCTTCGACATCGACCTGCGCATGCGCAGCGGCAAGACGATGCCGGTGCGGCTCTATCACAAGCTCGCCTTCGGCGCCGACGGTGCGCCGGGGCCCTCGCGCACGCTCGTCATCAGCCGTGCCCGCGACGAGCGCAGCGATCCGGATCGCGCTGCCGAAGTGCGATTCATGCGCTTCTTCGATCATACGCCGATGGCGATAGCGACGGTCGACCGGGCCGGCAATGTCGTGCGCGCCAATGCGCGCTACGCCAAGCTCGGCCAGGCGCTGGGGCTCGATAACGCCTCCAAATCGATCTTCCGCGCCGTCAATGCGCGCGACCGGCATCTCTTGATTGCGGCCATCAACCAGGCCGCCGAGGGCCAAGCCGACATCGCGCCGGTCGAGGTCGCTCTGGAAGGGACCAAGGAGCGCTGGGGCCAATTCTTCGTCACGCCGGTCGATTCGGCCGAGAACGAGGCCGAAGCCGCCATCGTGCACATGCTCGAGACCACCGAGCGGCGCGCGCTGGAGAACCAGATCAACCAGTCGCAGAAGATGGAGACCGTCGGCCAACTCGCCGGCGGCATCGCCCACGACTTCAACAACGTGCTGTCCGCCATCATGATGGCGAACGACTTCCTGCTGAACGCGCACAAGCCGACCGACCCGTCGTTCCAGGACATCATGCAGATCAAGCAGAACGCGACGCGGGCTGCGACCCTGGTGCGGCAGCTGCTGGCATTCTCGCGGCGGCAGACGCTGCGACCGCAGGTGCTCGATCTCGGCGATGCGCTCTCCGACCTCACCATGCTGCTGCGCCGGCTGATCGGCGAGAAGGTCAAGCTCGACCTCGTCCACGGCCGCGACCTCTGGCCGGTGAAGGTCGACGTCTCCCAGTTCGAGCAGGTGATCGTCAACCTCGCGGTCAACGCGCGCGACGCCATGCCCGACGGCGGCAAGCTGATCATCCGCACCGCCAACGTCACCACCGAGGATGCTGCCAAGCTCGCCTACAAGGGCATGCCCGCGGCGGACTACGTGCGGATCGAGGTCGCCGATACCGGCACCGGCATTCCCGCCGACATCCGCGACAAGATCTTCGAGCCGTTCTTCTCGACCAAGGAAGTGGGCAAAGGCACGGGTCTCGGCCTCTCGACCGTCTACGGCATCGTCAAACAGACCGGCGGCTTCATCTACGTCGATTCCGAGCCGGGGCAGGGCACCTCGTTCCACATCTTCCTGCCGCGTCATCATGCCGAGGCTGACCTGCACGCCGAGCAGCCGGCGGCTACGGTCAGCGCGAGCATCGGCGCGGGGAAGGAAGCCGCGCCCGCTGCAGTGGAGGCCAAGCCGCGCACCGATCTCACGGGCCAGGGCACCATCCTGCTCGTCGAGGACGAGGAGGGCCTGCGCGCGCTGAACGCACGCGGCTTGCGCTCGCGCGGCTACACCGTGGTCGAGGCCGAGAACGGCGTCGAGGCCATGGAGATGCTGGAGGAGCAGGGCGGGGCGATCGATCTCGTCGTGTCCGACGTCGTCATGCCCGAGATGGACGGCCCGACGCTTCTGAAGGCCATGCGGGAGAAGAACCCGGATATCAAGTTCATCTTCGTGTCGGGCTACGCCGAGGATGCGTTCGAGAAGAGCCTGCCCGAGGGTCAGCAATTCGACTTCCTGCCGAAACCGTTCACGCTCAGCCAGCTTGTGGCGGCGGTGAAGGAGACGATGACGAAGCAGGGGTGAGGTTCGCCGCAGAACCAGCGGCCCTGGTTCCCTTCCATGCCCCGCCAAGCCTCCGCGAAATATGGGCTTTTGCCACATCCCCGCGACTGAGGGCCGCAGCCGGGGGTTCCGAAACCGGCTTCACTTTTCGGCAAGTCTGCCCATCTTAAGCGCACGTCCCCATGCCGGGGATTTGGGAAACGCACATGACTTTCTCGCTTCGCTCCCGCAATCTCTTCAACGCGATCGCCGTCGTGCTGGCGCTTGCGCTGCCGACCGCACTGACGATCTCGTCAGCCGACGCCAGGGCCGGTGGTGGCATGTCGTCGGGTTCGCGCGGTTCGCGCTCCTATTCGGCCCCGCCCTCAACCACAACCGCGCCGGGCTCGGCCTCGCAGTTCAACCGCACCTACACCCAGCCGGGCGCAGGCATGAAGTCGGCTGCAAACGCGCCCGCGCGCGGCGGCCTGTTCGGCCGTGCAGGCGGCTTCATGGGCGGCCTTGCGGCCGGCTTCCTCGGCGCCGGCCTGCTCGGCATGCTGTTCGGCGGCGGCCTGTTCGGCGGCCTCGGCGGCCTGTCCTCGATCCTCGGCCTGATGATCCAGATCGCGCTCGTGGTGCTCGTTGTGCGGCTGGCGATGTCCTGGTGGCAGCGCCGTCATGCTCCACGTGAGGCTTACGCCAATGCGGATGCAGGCGCCGGTCCCGGACCGCAGACGAACCAGCGCAGCGGCCTCGGTGGCGGGCTGGCCGGTGGTCTAGGGGGCGGTCTTGGCGGTGGACTCGGTGGCTTTGGTTTCGGCGCCAACAACGCGCCGCTGGAGATCAAGCCGGACGACTATGAGGCGTTCGAGCGCCTGCTCGGCGAGATCCAGACGGCCTGGTCGAACGAGGACGTGGCCAAGCTGCATACGCTCGCGACACCGGAGATGGTCTCCTATTTCGAGCAGGACCTCGCCCAGAACCGCGCGCGCAACGTCGTCAACAAGGTGACCGACGTCAAGCTGTTGCAGGGTGACCTCGCGGAAGCCTGGCGCGAAGGCGAGACCGACTACGCCACCGTGGCGCTGCGCTTCGCCCTCACCGACAAGACGGTGGATCGCAACACCGGCGCAGTCGTTGCCGGCAGCGAACAGCCCGGCGAGGCGACCGAAGTCTGGACCTTCGCCCGGCGGCCGGGCAGCGGCTGGGAATTGTCGGCGATCCAGCAGACCAACTGATCGTCGGCAGCAACACACGGGGGCGTCGTGCTTCGGCACGGCGCCCTTTTGTTGGGCGGATTGCTCGATCAGCACCCGTCATGGGGGCAGCCGTCCTCGCGATGCTGACGGAACTTGGCGGCGAATGATACATTGGGTCCGTCGCCACGTTCACGACCCCTCTTATGAAATACGAGCTCTACTACTGGCCCGAGATCCAGGGCCGCGGCGAATATGTGCGGCTGGCGCTGGAGGAGGCGGGGGTCGCTTACGTCGATGTCGCGCGCGGCCCGCGCGGCCCGTCCGCGATGATGAAGATGATGGATGCGCACAAGGGAACACCGCCCTTTGCGCCGCCGTTCCTCAAAGCAGGCAAGCTCGTGATCGGCCAGACCGCCAACATCCTGCTCTATCTCGGTGCCCGCCATGGGCTGGCGCCGAAGACGGAAGCCGGCCGGCTCTGGGTCCATCAGCTTCAGCTCACCATCACCGACCTCGTCGTCGAGATTCACGACACCCATCATCCGCTCGGGCCCTCGCTCTATTATGAGGACCAGAAAGCGCCGGCGAAGAAGCGTACCGCCGAGTTCTGGAGCGAGCGCGTGCCGAAATATCTCGGCTATTTCGAGCAGCTTCTCGCCGACAGCGGCGGTGCCTATGTGACCGGCCGCAGACCGACCTATGTCGACCTCTCGCTATTCCAGATCGTCGCGGGACTGCGCTATGCCTTCCCCAAGCGCATGACGGCGTTCGAGAGGGACATCCCAGGCCTCGTCGGCCTGCATGACCGCATCGCCGCGCGGCCGAACATCAAGGCCTATCTCCAAAGCGATCGCCGCATTGCCTTCAACGAGCAGGGCATCTTCCGCCGCTATCGGGAGCTGGACGGTTAGACCGATTGTGCGCGAGTTGGGACACCCTCGAGTCCATCAGATACAGCCGGACGTACGAAGGCCCGACCGATCGGCGCGGACGCTCCGGCTTTGGCAATCCTGATCAGGCGAGCTGATCGATCCGCGTGCCCTGGCCCGGCGGCAGCGGCGCAGGCGGCTGCGGCTTGTAGACCGGGTCGGTGTCCTTGGCCTTGGCCTGGTCGTCCTGCTGCTTGGTCGTGTCGTAGTTCGGGACCACGATCGCGATTGGCGGGGGCGCAACTGTCGAAACCTTCATTCGCAAGTCCTCACAGAATGAAACAATTGAGCCTGCCCCACCAGGAGCGAAATTTCCTTCAAGGCAATTGTTAAAATGCGAGGGATTGCCGCGGTCGACGATGCTCCTTTGGTACGGCATCCCGGTGTTCGCGAGATGATGAGGCCTCTCGTCGTCGTTGCGAGGAGCTCTTGCGACGAAGCAATCCAGGCGGTCGCCGCGGAGCGGATTCCGGATTGCTTCGCCACACTCGCAATGGCGGAGCTTGTGGCTGCCGGCATGGGATGCAGGCGCCGCCGTCTACGTTGCAAGAGGGAAAAAGGGAGCGCCTACTCGTCCTTGCCGCGCGTGATCGCGATGGAGGCGTCCGACTTGGTGCGTGTGCATTCCATGTTCAGTCGCCGGTAGCGCATGGTGACCTTGTCGCCGCGCAACAGGCCCATCCGCTTCAGGCAGCGCGTCGCGCCCGTCGTCGTGTCGTCCTTCGTCACCGTGAAGACGATCGCGGCCATCGATCCCACCAGCGCGTAGAACTCCGGCTTGGGCTTGCGATCGCCCTTGGCATAGAGCTCGATCGAGTACTTGTCGCCGCGGCAGCCCACGGACAGCTCCTTGGCCGCCGGGTGGGTCATGTAGACGACATTGGCGGCGCGGAAATTCACCTTGAGGCGATCGACCTGGTTCGCCAGCTCCTTGGCGCTGTCGTCACAGCGGTCGGCGCGGGCAGGCGAAGCGAGAGCCACAAGGCCGGTGATGGCGGCGGCGACCAGGATCGCGCCGCGGACGTTCAGTTTCAATGTCATGATGAAAAGCCCCTTAGGGCGCGCATTCAAGCGTCGCCGGACGCGAAGCGCAAGGGTCGGAGGGGCCATTTCCACGAGCTGTGCCAATGGCCTTCCCGCTCGCCTGGGCTGCCTCTCCCGTGGCTCTCGCTCCCTTTCTTTTCCGTCCAAAATGGGCTTAGAACGCTTCTACGCCGAGGCCCGCCAAGGCCGCAAACCTGAGATCCGCTCCATGAACGCTCCCACAGCTTTTCCCGACCAGTCAAAGCCCGTTCCGCCGTACAAGCACACCCCGCTCTTCCCGCTGGGCAAGGACGAGACGCCCTACAAGAAGATCTCGTCCGAAGGAGTCCGGGTCGAGAAGGTTCTGGGCAAGGACATGCTGGTGGTGTCGCGGGAGGCGCTGCGGGCGCTGTCGGAGGCGGCTTTCGGCGACATCAACCACTATCTGCGGCCCGGCCATCTGAAGCAGCTCCGCGCGATCCTGGAGGACGGCGAGGCAAGCCCGAACGACAAGTTCGTTGCGCTCGACTTCCTGAAGAACGCCAACATCGCGGCCGGAGGCGTGCTGCCTATGTGCCAGGACACCGGCACCGCGATCATCATGGGCAAGAAGGGCTGCAACGTCATCACCGACGGCGACGATGAGGCGGCGCTGTCGGAAGGCGCGCGCGATGCTTACCTGCGCCGAAATCTGCGCTACTCGCAGGTCGCGCCGCTCTCGATGTACGAGGAGAAGAACACTGCCAACAACATGCCGGCGCAGTGCGAGATCTACGCCGAGGGTGATGATGCCTACAAGTTCATGTTCATGGCGAAGGGCGGCGGCTCGGCCAACAAGAGCTTCTTGTTCCAGGCGACACCTTCTGTCCTGACCAAGGACCGGCTGCTTGCGTTCCTGAAAGAGAAGATCCTGACGCTGGGCACCGCGGCGTGCCCACCCTATCACCTCGCGATCGTGATCGGCGGCACCTCGGCCGAACTGTGCATGAAGACGGTGAAGCTCGCTTCCGCACGCTATCTCGACGCGCTGCCGACCCACGGCTCGCCCGACGGCAACGCCTTCCGTGACGTCGAGATGGAGAAGGAAATCCACAAGATGACGCAGTCGCTCGGCGTCGGCGCGCAGTTCGGCGGCAAATATTTCTGCCACGACGTGCGCGTGATTCGCATGCCGCGTCACGGCGCCTCTCTGCCGATCGGGCTCGGCGTGTCCTGCTCGGCCGACCGCCAGGTGCTCGGCAAGATCACCAAGGACGGCGTCTATCTGGAAGAGCTCGAGCACAACCCGGCGCAGTACCTGCCGCAGGTCGAGCAGACGCTCGGCGGCGAGGTCGTCAAGATCGATCTCAACCAGCCGATGAAGGACATCCTCGCGACGTTCTCGAAATATCCGATCAAGACACGAGTCTCGATGACGGGCACCATGATCGTCGCGCGCGATTCCGCCCATGCCAAGCTGCGCGAGCGGCTGGAGAAGGGCGAGCCGCTGCCCGACTATTTCAAGAACCATCCGGTTTACTACGCCGGTCCGGCCAAGACGCCCGAAGGCTACGCCTCCGGCGCGTTCGGTCCGACCACCGCCGGACGCATGGATTCCTTCGTCGACCAGTTCCAGGCCGCTGGCGGCTCGATGGTAATGGTGGCCAAGGGCAACCGGGCGCCGGCGGTGCGCGAGGCGTGCAAGAAGTATGGAGGCTTCTACCTCGGCTCGATCGGCGGCGCCGCGGCGAACCTTGCCGAACACTGCATCAAGAAGGTCGAGGTGCTCGAATATCCCGAGCTCGGCATGGAAGCGATCTGGCGCATCGAAGTCGTCGACTTCCCTGCCTTCATCATCATCGACGACAAGGGCAACGACTTCTTCAAGGAGTTGAATTTGGGCTAGCTCTTCGCTCGCCCATGCTTGCGATTGATTGCATATCTCGCCTTACCAACGATTGTCATGCCCGGGCTCGTCCCTGGCATCGACGACGTTCTTGGTGCCGCGAAGACGTGGATGGCCGGGACAAGCCCGGCCAGGGCGATGCGGATGCGTCAACGTCCTAACTGCAGTTGGTGACCTGGTTGGAGCACAGCGCGCGCCACCAGCCGCGCACGCCGTCATGGCTCTCGACCAGACCCCAGAAGCCGCTGCAGGCCATCAGCCGTTTCGGCCCGCCGTCGCCGTCGATCGGACCGCCGAGCTCGCGCTGGGCCGGCGTCCATTTGGCGTCGATGAAGGGCGCCTGAAACAGGCCGCCCGCGCGGGTGGCGCCATTGGCGTAGTTCGCGCCGACCTTGTTGGAGGCGACCCAGCCGCGTCCGGCATACGGCTTTGGCGCGCTGCGCGGATATCGCTTCTCGTCCTCGTAGTCCTGGCCCGGCGGCCTTGCGCCTTCGATGAGAAACCAGCCGTTCTTGAAGCCGATGATGCTGAATTCGGTGAGCCAGCCGCCATCGGGCGTGTTCTCGGCGCCGCCAAGCTTCAGGCGGTAGGGCGGCGGCAACGTGCCGAGCACGCGCCCCGTGGTTGACGGCTCGGCGCGCACGTTGAGGCCGTTTGGATCCTTGTCGATGGACCAGGCGCCGAGACTGCAGGGCTCGGTGCCGTCGGGGAGCGATGCACGCTTCGCCGCAAGTTCGGCGTGGAGCTTGGCGAAATCGGCCTCGTCATTGTCCGGATCGGGCTCGGCGCGCGGCTTCAGATCGGCCGACACTGCGCGTGTCGCATCCGGTGTCAGCGTGACGACGAGGGCCTGGCGCCCTGCGAACACGCTTGCCGGTGTCTTCGGATCGTTCGCCGTCGCAGGATAGACCGCGAGATAGCCAGTCGAACCATCGGTCCGATAGGCGAGGCCGGCGACATAGCCCGCCGGCACCATGGCGAGCGCGCTTGCGCGCCACGCCGGTTCGCTGTCATCCGCGCGTGCCGCTTGTGTCGCGACGCACAGCAACGCCGCCGCGATAAGACGGAGCACGCGCATGATGGCTGCGCAGCCTTACGCGCGCGCGCCCGTGAACGGGAAGCTGCCCATTGGGCCGATGCCCATTTCGCCGCTGATGCTGTCGCCGGAGACGGTGCCGGTGAACTCAAGCGTCAGCGGCATCGGCTTGTCGATAGAGACCTTCCAGGACACGTTGTCGCCGCTGACGGTGCCATCGAATATCTCGGCGGTATTACCTTCCGCGCCCTGCGTGCCCGTGAGCGTGCCGCCCGCAGCCTTGAGGCTCAGCGTTGCCTGGCGTTCGCCCATCGGGGTCGTCATGGTCAGATTCCAGTTGCCGTCTACGGCCATTCCCGTCTCCCGAACAAATTTCCGCGGCCCGCGAGGATCCGCGACCCGTCCTGAGCGAGCCTATAGCTCAACTTGCAGCTCCTGACTAACCCTCCGATAGGGCATTTAGGCGCGGGCAGCGGCGCGTCGGCGGTTGGTCACGATCAGCCGCAGAACGAAATACTGCACGGCAAAGGCCAGGATCTTGGCGCCGCCTGCGACCACCATGAGATAGAACGCCCACAGCTTCAGATCGCCGGTGGCGGCGACTGCCAACATGCCGACACCGATCACGAACATCAGCGCCGCCCAGGCATAGCCCGCGATGGTGACATATTCCGGGACGGTCTCGACGATAGCGGGCGGCATGTAGCGCAGCATCCAGCCGCGCTTGAGCATGATCGCGCCGATCGCGAAATGTGCGATCGAGGGTTTTGCCAGCATGAAGCGCGGATCATTGGTGAGCAGCGTGATACCGCCCAGCACGACCACCAGAGCGAGGCTCGCATAGGTCATGTAATGGAGCGGCTGTCCCTTGAGACGCGCATAGATCACCTGCGCGAACGCGCCGGCAATCGCCACTGCCGTTGCGAGGATCACGTTGTCTGTGACGAGATAGACCGCCAGAAAGATGATAACGGAGAGGAGATCGGAGGCGAGGCGGGCGAATACGTCCTTCATCGTCATTCCTGTTCAGCGGGCGTGGGCAAGGCGCAGGCCAGGCCATCGTACGTGATCTGGCGATGCCCGGCATATCACTTTTGTGAAGACAACCGCGATGCTGCAAGCGGCGAAAGCCGCCGCAAGACCCACCGGAACGCCGGGCCGAGACCCAGCAGCGCAGGCTTCGGAACCGCCATCAGGAAGAGGGCGCGACGGTCAGGACGCCGCACCGAGTCGAACCAGTCTCCTACAATGTCAGAACGACGTAGGCGATCTCCAGGATATGAAGTGCAGCAACGAGATGGTCGGTCATCTCGTCGACCAGGTCTGCCCAGGGCAGGCGCGACATTATCGGGAGTGCGGCGGCAACTAGAAGGCAGGTGGCCAGCAGGACGCCGCCTTCGAAGAACGTGAGGCTTCGCCGGCGCAGTCGCATCGTCAGGATTGCGAGCGCGGCGCCGGCCAGGGCAAGAACAGCGAGGATGTCCGCGGTGATCGAGAGCATGTGCATGGAACCTGTTTGTTGACGCAAACATCCTCGGGCGGGACTCGCGACCTCGTCGCGGCCCGTATTGACGAGAGCTACTGCGCCCCCACCCAATTGCCGTGAAAGCCGTCGGGGACGCGGTGGCCGAGTTGCACCAATGCGGCCGGACCTGCCTCGATATCGGTGGCGTTGAACACGGCGAGGTCGCTGCGGTTCTCCCGCGCGCGCCAGACAACCGCGAGCAGCCAGCCGTCGCCCTCGGCCGCATCTTTCGACCGCTCGACGAACACCGGTTCGGAGATGGTGTCGCCGGCCGGCAGTAGATAATGGCCGAGCCTCCTGCCGTTGCCGTCGACATGCACGATGCCCGACAACGCGCCGAACATCGGCAGTTTCGGATTGGCGCAGGCGTACCAACCGTGACGGCTCTTCAGCCCGGCGCGGCGGTCGTCGATCCGCGGGAATTCGCCGGTGAGATCGTCGAGATAAGTTTGCTGGAAGCGGTCGGTATTCCCCGAGAGATCAAACGTCCAGCGGCAGTGGCGGGCGCGCGACTTCTGCGGGTCCGTCGGCCGGCCGTCGGGATGCGGAAACAGCGGCGCCTCCTCGAATTGCATGACATCGGCGACGATGCGCTGGCCGTCCTCCCACGCATTCATGACATGGAAGACGTAGCAGGCCTCGGCTCGGAACCAGACAATGTCTTTCGTCGTGCCGCTGCGCTTCATCACGCCGACATACGCGCCCTTGTCCGGCTCCCAGGCGTAGGGCGGCTGCCCTTTCATCGCGCGAGCCATGCTGCCGGTGATCGGGAGGATCGGGAACAGCACGTGGTTTTCGGTGACGATGAAGTCGTGCACCATGCTGGCATAGGGCGCCTCGAACCGTTCGAAGCGTGTGGCCTTGCCGGAGGCGTCGATCGATCCGTAGGAGAGGGCAGGCGTCAGCGGCCCGGCGGCGTTATAACCGAAAAACACCAGTTCGCCGGTGATGGGATCGATCTTCGGATGTGCGGTGAAACTGCCCGCAACGCGCGCCTGATAATTGTAATAGCCGCGCGTTGCCAGCGTCCCCGGCTCGATCTCGGTCGGCAGATGCGCTTCTTCCAGCGCCAGCAGCTTGCCGGCATGGAAGATGATGTTGGTGTTGGCGACGCCGCCATCGGTGAGATCAGCCGGGGCGTCCGGCAGCTTGCGGCCGAAGCCGCCGAATAGCGCGCGGCCGGCGTCGTGCTCGGCGAGCCATTTCGGCGTGCGGACCCAGCGATTGCGATAGCTCGCACGACCGTTCTCGAGGTGGAAAGCATGCAGCATGCCGTCGCCGACGAACCAGTGCGCGCCCGGCGAGTCGAACTGCGGATTTGGACCGTTGCGGTAGAGGGTCCCATTCAATTCGCGCGGCAATTCGCCGATGACCCTCAGGAATGGCGCGTCCGCTTCGAACGGGATCGGCGCAACGTTGTCGTGGCGCTCAACGATGGCATCGTGCTGCACGGCCTATCCCTCCCTATCTTTACATCGTAAAGATTAGATAACGCGGGTTGCCGCGCCGGTCAAGCGAAATCTTTACACTGTCAATATTGCGTCATATAGCTTGCGAATGGGCAAGACCGACACCAAGAGCGAACCGGCGCGAAGCTCGCGCACTTCCAGAAGCACGACGTCTGCTGCGGCATCGCGACCGAGACGCCGCACGACGGGCGCAAAGACCGAGACCCCGTATCATCACGGCGCCTTGCGCGAAGCGCTGCTCCAGGCCGCCGAGCGGGTGCTGGAGCGCGACGGGCTCGCCGGCCTCACATTGCGTGCGGTCGCGCGCGAGGCCGGGGTCTCGCATGCCGCACCCACTCATCATTTCGGCGATCTGACGGGGCTGCTCAGCGAGCTCGCGGCCGTCGGCTTCCGCCAGTTCAACGCGGCGATGGCCGCGTCGTGCGATGCCGCCACCACGCCGCTCGAGCGTGCGCTGGCGCGGCCGAAAGCCTACGTCGCCTATGCGCAAGCCCATCCTGGCATGTACGGCATCATGTTCCGCACCGAGCGCCTGGACTATTCCCGGCCGTCGCTGCATGAGGCGGCTGAAGCTTCTTTCGCCGGGCTTGCAAATGCGATCGGCATGATGCGGCAGGAGCAGATCAGCGGCGACGCGTTGACGCTGAACCAGGGCGCCGCGATCGCGCGTGCTTGGTCGATGGTGCACGGCTTTACCATGCTGCTGCTCGACGGCCGTCTCGAGGACATTCTCGCGCGGCTGCCCGAGGGGACGACGGCGGAACGCCTGCTTGAGGCGATGCTGACGGCGCCCGTGACTCCGAAGCTTCCCGTGTAGCGGATCTCGGGCAGGCGCCTAGCGCATCGTGGCGAGCTCGACGGCGCGCCCGCTCGTGCCGATGACCTTCACTTCATCCTTGCCGCAGGTGAAGCTGCGGGCGAAATCGTCGGCAGCCTTGCGCGCAAGCTCGTTCGCGGTCGGGTTGGCGACCGCATCGACATAGGCGACGTGGCAGACCGGGCCCGGCGGCAGCCGGGTCACGACCAGCATGGCCTTCGTCTTCGGCCGCCCCTGCTTGTCGGGATCGGTGTTGTCCGCGATGTGCCAGCGCTGGATGATCGCAAATGGCTTTTCACCGGCAGTGCGTCATTCGATGGTGCTCTCGGACGAGTTGAACGGCGCGAACCAGACATTGGCTGCCGGTTCCTCGGCCGCCTGCTTGCGATTGCGGCCCACCGAGACGACCTCGCGCAGATCATCCTCGGCGATCAGCACCACGAGCCCGCCCTTGCCCGGACAGACCCGCGTGGTGCTGCCGTCGAGGTCGCTTGGCTGGCCGACTTGGCGGCAGTCCTTTGGCGCCGTCGAGGTGTAGTAGCTGCTGCCGATCGCCTGGGCGTTGGCGCAGCCGAGGCCGGCGCATAGGAGCAGCGTGACGAGCAATGGGGTGGTGATGCGGATCATGATGACACTTCGGTGCAGCTGGAACCTCGCACCATCAGACGCCTTGATTGTGGGCAAGGTTCAAACAGCACTGCCAGACACCTGACACCGGCACGGAATCGTTCTAGAAGAACAGCTTCGCTTGGGCTCCTCCAGCCTCGTTCGCGTCTCCGTACTCCTGATCATGCCAGCCACAACCTCGAACAAACCCTATCGCGTCGGCCGCTCCAAGACCGGACTCGGCCTCTTCGCCACCAAGCCAATCAAGAAGGGCACCCGGATCATCCGCTATTTCGGACCGATCCTGGATTCGCGAATTCCTGAGCAGGACGAGATCGAGAACAAATATCTGTTCGAGCTCAACGGCCGCTGGACCATCGACGGGTCGGTGCGCAAGAACCTCGCCCGCTACATCAACCATTCTTGCCGGCCCAATGCAGAATCCGACGTCCGGCCGCGCGAGCGCAAAGTCTATATTCGCGCCATCAAGAACATCGAGCCGGGCGAGGAGATCAATTACGACTACGGCACCGACTATTTCAAAGCCTATCTGAAGCCGATCGGCTGCAGGTGTGACTCCTGCGAAAGGAAGCGCAAGAAGCTGCGCGCCGAGGCACGGGCCGAACGCGCCAAGGTGAAGGCGCGGGCCGAGCGCAAGGCCAAGAAGGCAGGCCCGAAGAGCGCGACCGCGAAGAAGAAGGTGAACGGCAAGCACTTCGCCGGCAAGGCCGGTCGCGCAAGATCGTAACGCAAGCTCACCCCAGCTCAGGCGTCGCCCGGTCCGGCTCCGCCGAGGACGAGCCGGGCGACGAGGGCGCCGAGTGCGGTCTCACGCCGCCGCCGCGCTGGCACTTCTCCGCAATCCCACATATTGCAGCTCGGCGAACACGCCGGTCGCGATAGCCTGCGCCACGACCATGAGCTCGCCTGCGAGGTTCGGCGACACCGCGCCCGAAAGGAGCAGCGCGATGCTGCCGACCGTCCATGCCGCGTTGCCGATCACGACCAGCAGCACGAGCGCCCTCGCCACGGAGGCGCGCGACGCGAGCCAGCCGACCAGCCCGGTGTAGGCGATCAGGAACAGGCCGGCTTCGAGCAGCAGCATGTCCGGCAGATTGAACAGTCTTGCGAACGCGCTTGCACCGAAGGTGAAGCCGAGGGCGGCGACGCCGCTGAAGATGGCATCGGCAAGAAGCGCGCGGCGCAGGAAGGTGGAAGCTTCGATCATCGTAGGTCTCCTTTGTTGGGCTAGGGTGAACTCAGAGCCGACCGCGCCACCAGGCGCGCAGCAGGCGGGCGAGGCGGAGCGGGCAGAGACTCCTGCCGACGCCGTGCTCGAAGGCGATGACCTGGGCAACGACATAGTCGCCGGTCGAATGCACCAGCGGCTCGGGCATGTTGAGGCTGCGCGCCAGCATCCGGGTTCCGAACGCCAAGGCCCAGGGCAGGACGTGGTCTGCAACGGTCCGGTAGAGCAGCAGTGCGATCATGGTCATCTCTCCTGTTCGACCGAAAATGCGCGCGTCTGCGCCCCGATTCGATTACCTTGCGGGTAATGGAAGGGCCGAAATCCGCGTGATAGGTTTCGGACCATGAACGCACACGCTTCCACCGCACGAACCGAGCGCAGCCAGCCGGTCCACATCGGCGACCATTTGCGCGAATGGCGGCAGCGCCGCCGCATGAGCCAGCTCGATCTTGCGGGCGAAGCGGAGATCTCGGCACGGCACCTGAGCTTCGTCGAGACCGGGCGCGCTGCGCCGTCGCGCGAGATGGTGCTCAGACTCGCCGAGCGCCTCGACGTGCCCCTGCGCGAACGGAACGTCCTGCTGGTCGCCGCTGGCTATGCGCCCGCGTTCCCGCAGCGTACGCTGGAGGATCCTGCATTGAAGTCAGCCCGCCAGGCGATCGACCTCGTCCTCAAAGCACATGAGCCCAACCCCGCGCTTGCGGTGGACAGGCACTGGAACCTGGTGTCCGCCAATCGGATGGTGGCGCCGCTGCTTGATGGCATTCCGCAGCATCTGCTCGGCCAGCCCCTCAATGTGCTGCGGCTCGCCTTTCATCCGCAGGCCCTGGCAGCGCGCACGGTCAATCTCGCAGAATGGTGCGGGCATCTGCTCGAGCGGCTGCACCGGCAATGCGAGGCAACCGCCGATCCTGAATTGATCAAGCTCTACAATGACCTCAGGAGCTATCCCATTCCGGCCCGATCCGCGCCGCTGTCGAGCGACAACGTCGCGATTCCCTTCAAGCTGCGCCATGGCGGAGAGATCCTCAGCTTCTTCTCCACCACCATGGTGTTCGGCACGCCCGTCGACATCACGCTGTCGGAGCTGGCGCTGGAGACCTTCTTCCCGGCGGACGAGCGCACCGCGGAGCGACTGAAGCAGATGGCGGCCATGACCTAGCGCTCTTGCCTCGGGGCGGGTTCGGCTTATCTTGGGCCAACCTGGTACCGCCCGAAGGAGGCGCCTGACATGAGCACGCTGAAACCGCTCCAGATCGACGTCGTCTCCGATGTGGTGTGCCCCTGGTGCTATATCGGCAAGCACCGCATCGAGAGCGCGCTGGCGCTCGTGCCCGACGTGCCGGTCAAGCTCAGCTTCCGGCCCTTCTTCCTCAATCCCTGGGTGCCTCGCGAGGGCATCAGCCGCGAGGCCTATCTCACCCAGAAGTTCGGCTCGGTCGAGGCCTATAAGGGCATTGCCGGGCGCGTCGTCGCGGCCGCAAGCGAGGAGGGCCTCGTCTACAAGCCCGAGCTGGTGGCGCGCCAGCCCAACACGACCGATTGCCATCGCCTGATCCTGTGGGCGGAAGCCATCGGCAAGGCGCCCGAGATGAAGCAGCGCCTCATGGAGCTGTACTTCCGCGACGGCGGCGATCTCACCGATGTGAACGTGCTCGTGCGGGCAGCCGCCGATGTCGGTCTCGATGCCGACGACGTGCGCCAGCGCCTCGCCACTGACGCGGACGTCGCGCGCGTTTCGGCCGACGCGCAGGAGGCCGCCGAGAAAGGCATCTCCGGCGTGCCGACTTATGTCTTCGCGCAGAAATATGCCGTCTCCGGCGCGCAGGATCCCAACCTGCTCGCGCGTGCCATCCGGCAGGTTTCGGCGGAGATCAACGCGGAGGCGGCGGAGTAGCTGTTCTATTTGCGGAGCAGGCGAACCATTCGGCGCGCTGTCGCATAGACGGCGCCGTGCGCCGAGAGCGCCCCATGAATGAGTGCCACCATGGGATCGTGCCGTCGCAGCGGGATCAGCACATCGCCGATCGCGAAGCGCCCCCGCCAGATCGGGTTGATCATGGGGTGATCGGCGTTCGCCGTCGAGTCCGCGCTGGAGATGGCGGGATCGGCGCAGAGGTGGCGGGTGAGGTCGAGCGTGAGCTGCACGCCCGGCGAATGTCTTGCAAAGCGCTCGTCGATGCCGAGCTTGAAGAAAAAGGCGCGATCCTGATGACGCAACACGATGCCGGCGGCAACCGGCGTCGTGCCGGCGCGAAGCGTGACGACCTCGCATTGCGCGGTCTCTGCCAGCGCCGGAACCGCGCGGCGGATGAAGGTCGCATCGCCGGCATGCTGGACCAGCGCGGTGCCGCGCCTGCCCTTCCAGCCGCTGGCCTCGAGCTGCAAGAATGCTTCGAGCGCCGGCCTGATCTCGTCGGGCTTGCGCGCGACTTCGAACATGACCGGCCCATGCTCCTCCAGGCGGTGGCGCTGGCGGCGCAGCTCCTTGAGCTTCCTGGAGCCGAGCGCCTCCCGTAGCAGCGTCTCGCCTTCCTGCGCCGCATCGAGGCTGGCGCGGACGTAACAGGAGAGGATGCGCGGCTTGAGGCCGGTGCGGCTTAGAATCTGCCTGAGCGCGTTCATCGCCGCGCCGTCGAGAGCGACGTCGGTCAGCACGAGCGCATGCGCTCCGGCCTCGCGCGCCTGTTGCAGGAGAGACGCGGCCGCTTCGATTGGCAGGTCGCGGTCGATCAGCGGGCTGCAGAGCGTGCCGTAGGGATGCGCGCTCACCAGTGCCGGCAGGGGGATCTTCCGGGCCCGCCAGAGCGAGATCACCGGCATCAGCCCGATCAGCCGCGTTGAAGATGCGTCGAACGCGCTCAGTGCCGAGGCCTCGGCGCGGCCGCGGGCAGATGCGCTGACGGCGAACTCCCAGGCGGGCAGGTAATATGCGTTCGGTTCGATCGCGCGCTGCGCCAGCGCACGCCACTGGCCGGGGTCGATCGTCGTCAGCGGAACGGGCGCGCGCGCGGCCCCGGCATTGCTTGCCGATGCCGGGTGGATCGCCGCCTGCTGCGCGATGTCGACCATGTCCCGCCGTCCCCAATCATGCGGACGCGTGCCGCGTCACGCCGCCATGCTTAGCGCAAAGATTGGAAAATACCGTTGGGACGCGGCTTCAATTCGAACGGTAATATTAACGTCCTGTTGAGCATCCGGCGGCACGCCGCCGGATGCAGTGCGGCGTTATTGATCGCCCGGCACGAAATGGTCGCGGGCGCTTGCACGTCCGCCACCGGCGGTCTCGGCGATCGCGATCTCGATGTCGCGCGAGGTCTTCGGCAAGTCGGCAGGGCCGACGTGCAGCGACATTCGGACCTCACGGGTCTGATCCTGTCCGACCTCGATGACCGGCTTGCCGCCGGGGGCAGCCTCGATCCCGGCGACGCGAATGGTTGCACCGGGCAGTCCCGAGACCTCGAGCGTGAACGATCGCTGCGCGCCCTTGTTGAGAATGCGCACGGTGTAATCGTTGCGCACCCCGCCATCCGCGAGCTGGACGAAGAGGGGATTGCGGTCGTGCAGCACGTTGACATCCATCGTGGCGCGGGTCGCGAGCGTGTAGAGCATGATGCTGCCGACGATGGCGATCACGGCCGCGTAGATCACCGTGCGCGGCCTGATGATGCGGTAAATCGGCGGCTTGCCATCGCGGCGACGCTGCATGTTGATGTCGGTGTCGTAGCCGATCAGGCCTTGAGGGCGGCCGATCTCGCGCATCACGTTGTCGCAGGCGTCGATGCACAGGCCGCACTGGATGCAGCCGAGCTGGATACCGTTGCGGATGTCCACGCCGGTCGGGCAGACATTGATGCACTGATGGCAGTCGACGCAATCGCCGGCGGGTGCGCCGTGGGCGCGGGCGGCATCCGCCTTCTTCACCGACATGCGCGGCTCGCCGCGGTCGCGGCGATAGGTGACGTTGAGCGCCCATTCATCGGTCAACGCCGCCTGAATCCGCGGCCACGGGCACATATAGATGCACATCTGTTCGCGGGCATGACCGGCGAAGACATAGGTCGTGGCGGTCAGGATGCCGATCCAGAGGTAAGCGAGGAACGGGGCCTGGAAGGTCGCGAGCTCCTTCACCAGCGTCGGCGCGTCGGCGAAATAGAGCACCCAGGCGCCACCGGTCCACCAAGCGATCATGATCCAGAGGAAGTGCTTGAGCGCGACCTTGCGGAGGTGGGTGAAGGTCCAATAGTGCTTGTCGCCTTGCATGCGCTCGCGCCGGTCGCCTTCGACCCAACGCTCGACCGCATAAAACAGGTCGGTCCAGACGGTCTGCGGACACATGTAGCCGCACCACAGCCGCCCCGCGACCGCATTCATCAGGAAGAGCGTCATGGCCGCGAGGATCAGGAGGCCGGTGAAATAGTAGACCTCCTGTGGCCAGAGCTCGATGAAGAAGAAGTAGAAGCGCCGGTGCGGGAAGTCGATCAGCACGGCCTGGTCAGGCAGGCCGGGTCCACGATCCCAGCGCACGAACGGCAGGAGATAATAGGTCCCGAGCGTGATGCAGAGGATTGCCCATTTGATGCGGCGGAAAGGGCCATGCACCGATTGCGGATAGACCTTCCTTCGCTTCTCGTAGAGAGGTCCTTCGATGAAGGTGTCATCGGTCATGGCAAATTCCCCCGCATCACAGGCTGCATCCAGACGCGTTCAGGAGAACGCGCAGCCGCTACCCAGGCCCAGCTTCTTGAAGATGATCGCGGCCGGGCAGAAGCCGGTGAACGCAGCCTGCAGCATGTTGAGCCCGGCAAAGGCCGTCAGCAGGTACCAGTACGCATTCACATAGGTGCCCAGTGCGAGACCGAGCAGGACGACGCATCCCGCGAAGGCGAGAACGGCTTTGTCGACATTCATGGCAGACTCCTTTTGTTGGCGAGTTAAGAACGGGTGAGACCGGCTTCGGTCCAGGCGACGATGCTGCGGGCATCCATCGCGCCGGAATGGCGGGCGATCTCGCGGCCGCCGCGCATCAGCAGCAGGGTGGGGATGCCGCTGATGTTGAGGCGCGAGGACAATGAGGGGGCGTTGTCGGAGTTAAGCTTCAACAGCCGGACTTTCGGCTCCAGCTGCTGCGCGGCCCGTTCGAACATCGGCGCCATGGCGCGGCACGGGCCGCACCATGGTGCCCAGACATCGACCAGCACGGGAATGTCGTTGTTGGCGACGTGTCGGCTGAAGGCTTCCTCGTCCACCTCGACCGGATGGCCGGTGAACATCGGCTGGTGACAGGCGCCGCAACGCGCACCTTGCGGCGCGCGTTCGGCGGGCAGACGGTTGATGCGCCCGCAACTGCCGCAGACGATCTGGCGTGTCGTGCTCATGTGCCGGTTCGGACCTCCTTGAGCTTGGCGATGTTCAGCTTGTCGAGAACGAAGCGCTCGTAGAACGGCTCGCTCTCGCCGCGCCGCATCTTGCGCAGGAAGTATTTCTCGAAAGCGACCTTGGCGAGGTGCACCCATTCGCCCTTGGACGACCAGTTGACGTTTCGCGGCGGGATCTGCGGCTGCGCCAGGAACGCGACACCGGAGTCGCCGAAGTCGGCGAGGCAGATCGCGTTCCAGGTCGGCTGGGCTGTCGGCGCCTTGCCGCGAAGCAGGGCACCGATGTTCATCGCAGTCGCCGTCACCATGGATTCGATCATGAAGCCGGTCTTTGGGACGCCGACCGGCACCGGTGTCGCGCCGACTGGTGCGATCGCGACGCAGACACCGACCGCGAAGACGTTGGGGTAGGTGGGATTCTGCTGATGCTTGTCGACGATGACGAAGCCGCGCGGGTTGGTCAGTTTTTCGATACCGCGCACTGCTTCGACGCCGCGAAAGGCGGGCAGCATCATCGAATAAGCGAAAGGCAGCTCGTGGGCCTTGCGAGACGTGCCGTCGTCGGCGAACTCTTCCACCGACATCAAGCCGGGCGCGACGTTGTCGACGCGGGCGTTGGTGATCCACTTGATGTGCTTCTCGCGCATCTCGCTTTCCAGAAGCCCTTTGGTGTCTCCGACGCCGTCGAGGCCGAGATGTCCGATATACGGCTCCGAAGTGACGAACGTCATCGGAACCCGGTCGCGCAATTTTCGCCGGCGCAGCTCAGTTTCCAGAATGAAGAGGAATTCGTAGGCTGGCCCGAAACAGGAGGCGCCCTGCACGGCGCCGATCACGACCGGTCCGGGATTCGCCGCAAGCTTCTCGAAGGCTTCACGGGCATGTGCGGCATGATCGACGTGGCAGATCGACTGAGTATGGCCTTGCGGCCCCAGACCCGGAATCTCGTCGAAAGCCAATTCGGGACCGGTTGCGACGACCAGATAGTCATAGTTGATCGACGTGCCGTCGCCGAGCTCGACACTGTTCTCGGTCGGGTGGACGCGCCTTGCGCCCTGCGTCAGCAGTCGCACGCCCTTGCGTTTCATGATGTCCGCGAGGTCGATCTCGATCTCCTCACGCTTGCGCCAGCCGACTGCGACCCAGGGGTTCGATGGGACGAAATGATAGACGGACCCTTGCGCGATGACGCTAAGGCGATCTTCCTTCCTCAACTGTGGCAGCAATTCATAGGCCATCAGCGTTCCGCTCAGACCGGCTCCGATTACGACAACTTCCGCCATGGGTTTCCTCCGTTGGACCAAGCTGCTCCGCCAATTCGGTTCCGGCTGTCGTGCAGCGCTTGACTATATATTCGTATTTTCATATATACGCAAGTATGAAGATGAATGCTGAAATCATGGAGCGGGCTGCGGATCAGGCGAGCGAGTTGCTGAAGGCGCTCGCCAACCGGCATCGCCTGCTCCTCATCTGCCAGTTGATCGATGGCGAACGCTCGGTCGGCGAGCTCGCCGAGTTCCTGAACTTGCGGGACTCCACAGTCTCCCAACATCTTGCGCTCCTTCGCAAGGATGGCCTGGTGTCCGCCCGGCGTGAGGCCCAGACGATCTTCTATTCGATCGCGAGCGAGCCGGCGCGCAAGGTGCTGAAGACGCTCTTTCAGGCATTTTGCGCGCCGAAGTCCGCAAGGACCAGATGAAATCTAGAAGAGTTCGAGTGAGGGCGCCTTGAGCAGGATCAACACGCCCCCTTCCGAAGCAGATGAAATGAGCTGTGTGTAGCAGCGTGATGGTGCTTGGATCATGATACGGAACTATCCCATGCGATGTCTGGCGAGATCATTGGGCTTGCTGGCAGCCTTCGCGGCCATCGGGCTGCCTGCAACACTGGCGAGTGCGGCCGAAACGCTCGTGGTCACGCAGCAATCGATCGCCGACGAAAAGGCCGTATTCGCCACGGTCGAAAGCGTCAGCGTGGTGCCAGCGCGCGGACGCATCGGCGGCACGGTTGTCCAGCTCAAGGTCAGGGAGGGCGATCGCGTTGCCGCTGGTCAGGCGATCGCCACGATCGGCGACGACAAGCTCGTGCTGCAAATGAAATCGCTCGACGCCCAGATCGAG
Source organism: Bradyrhizobium sp. Leaf396 (assembly GCF_001424605.1). Taxonomy (NCBI): domain Bacteria; kingdom Pseudomonadati; phylum Pseudomonadota; class Alphaproteobacteria; order Hyphomicrobiales; family Nitrobacteraceae; genus Bradyrhizobium; species Bradyrhizobium sp. Leaf396. The sequence goes on along the minus strand of NZ_LMQJ01000065.1, from coordinate 348,057 downwards.
GCGCTGCAGGCACAGGCGAACCAGGCGCAGCTCGACTTCAGCCGGACCGAAGGTTTGGTCGAGCGTGGTATTCTGCCGCGGATCAAGCTCGACGAGCAGCGAACTGCGCTGAACGTCGCCGAGAACGGCCTCCGGGCCAAGACCGCTGAACGTGCGGTGATCAACGAGCAGCTCAACCAGGGCCAGGTGCTTGCGCCGGCGGATGGTCGCGTGCTGAAGCGGCTGATCACGGTGGGATCCGTCGTGCTCGCGGGTGATCCCATCGTCACCGTCGCCCAGCAGAATTTCAAGCTGCGGCTCCGCGTGCCCGAACGGCATGCGCGCTTCCTCAAGGCGGGGGATCGGATCCGCGTCGACGGCGCGGAGTTCGTCGGAGAGGTCGCCAAGTCCGGAGTCATTGATCTCGTTTATCCTCAGATCGAGGAGGGGCGCGTCATTGCGGATGCGACTGTCGAGGGCCTCGGTGAATATTTCGTCGGTGACCGCTTGCGGGTCTGGATCTCCGGCGGCACGCGAGCAGCGTTCGTCATTCCCTCCAGCTATGTGACGACGCGATTCGGCATCGATTATGTTCGGCTTCAGAAGGATAAAGGAACGATAGACGTGCCGGTGCAGCGTGGTCGCGAATTGCCGACGCCGGCGCTTCCCGACGGACTCGAGATCCTGTCCGGCATTTCTGCCGGCGACCAGTTGGTGCTGCCATGAATCTCGGACTGTCAGGACGGTTGACCAGAGCGACGATCGCATCCCCGCTGACGCCGCTGTTTCTGCTCGCGTCGCTCGTCGTGGGGCTGATCGCGGTGGTGATCATTCCCCGTGAGGAGGAGCCGCAGATCAGCGTTCCCATGGTGGACATCCGTGTCAATGCCGACGGCCTGCGCGGACCGGACGCCGTGGAGCTTGTGAGCAAGCCATTGGAATCGATCGTCAAGGGCATTGACGGCGTCGAGCACGTGTATAGCCAGACCGAGGACGACCGCGTCATGGTGACCGCGCGCTTCCTGGTCGGCACCAAGTTCGAAGATGCCATCCTGCGGGTGCACGAGAAGATCCGCGCCAATATGGATCGCATTCCCGTCGGCATCCCGGAGCCGCTGATCGTAGGACGAGGTATCAATGACGTCGCGGTGACGGTGTTGACGCTGTCGCCGAAGCCGGAGGCGGCCAGCCGCTGGACCGACAAGGATCTCTACGAGCTCGCCGACAAACTGCGCTCGGAGTTGATGAAGGTCGACGACATCGGCCTGACCTACATATCGGGCGGGGCGGCGCAGCAGATCCGGGTCGAGCCCGATCCGGAGAAGCTGTCGCTGTTCGGCATCACGCTTCAGCAACTCGTCGCCAAGGTCAAGGATGCCAACCGCTCGTTCCTGGCGGGACAGGTCCACGATGCCGGCACCGTGCGGAGCGTCGCGGCGGGCCAGACGCTCTCCGGCATTCCCGACATCGGACTATTGCTCATCACGAGCCGCGACGGCCGGCCGGTCTACGTCAAGGACGTCGCCTCCGTCGTCGTTGGCCCGAGCACGATTGAGCATCGCGTCTGGACGGAATCGCGCGATACCGCCGGACAGTGGGCGCGGACGCCCGCCGTCAGCCTGGCGCTGGCCAAGCGGGCCGGCGCCAATGCCGTCGTCGTATCCGAGAATATCGCCCACCGGCTGCAGGAATTGAAGGCCCGCCTCATTCCCGAGGATGTCCAGGTGACCGTGACGCGCGACTATGGCGAGACGGCCAACGAGAAGGCAAACGAGCTGTTGTTCCACCTTGCCCTTGCGACGATCTCGATCGTCGTCCTGATCGCGATCGCGATCGGCTGGCGCGAGGCGCTGGTGACCTTCGTCGTGATTCCCACGACGATCCTGCTCACGATGTTCGCCGCCAATTTGATGGGCTACACCATCAACCGCGTCAGCCTGTTCGCGCTGATCTTCTCGATCGGCATTCTCGTCGACGACGCCATCGTCGTCGTCGAGAACATCGCGCGCCACTGGGCCATGCGTGACGGCCGACCGCGCTTGCAGGCGACCATCGAGGCGGTGGCCGAGGTCGGCAACCCCACCATCGTTGCGACGTTGACCGTAGTCGCGGCGCTGTTGCCCATGCTGTTCGTGTCGGGGCTGATGGGGCCCTATATGGCTCCGATCCCGGCCAACGCGTCGGCCGCCATGCTGTTCTCGTTCTTCGTCGCGATGGTGGTCGCGCCCTGGCTGATGCTCAAGCTCGCGCCGAAAGGCGATACGGCTCCGGCGCATGCGGAGCACGATGAGGGCCGGCTCGGCCGGCTGTACCGGCGCTTCGCCGCACCGATCGTGCGGAGCAAGCGGTCGGCCTGGCTGTTCCTGCTCGGTGTCGGCATCGCGACGCTGTTGTCGATGACGCTTTTTGCGACCAAGTCGGTGACGGTCAAGCTGCTGCCGTTCGACAACAAGTCCGAGATTGCGGTGGTCGTCGACCTGCCGGAAAGGGCAAGTCTGGAGGCGACCGAGCGTACGCTGTTCGGCGCTGCAGAGATCGCGCGGCAACTGCCTGAGGTGACCTCGGTGCAATCCTATGCCGGCACCCCGGCTCCCTTCAATTTCAACGGCCTGGTGCGGCACTATTACTTGCGGGAGAGGCCCGAGCTCGGCGAGGTGCAGGTCAATTTGGCGCCGCGCGGCGAGCGCAAGCGTGCGAGCCACGAAATCGCGCTCGAGCTGCGCGAGAAGCTGAAGGCGCTCGGTCCGCCCCCGGGCACCAGCATCAAGGTGGTCGAAGTGCCCCCCGGGCCGCCGGTTCTTTCGACGCTGCTCGCCGAGGTCTACGGTCCGGATGCGACCACGCGCCGGGCAGTCACGGCCGAGCTCAAGAAGATTTTCGCCGAAGTGCCGTTCATCGTCGATATCGATGATTCCATCGGCGAGAAGCGGCCGCGACTGCGGCTCTCGATCGACCAGGACAGGCTCGAGTTCTTCGGCGTCGAGCAGCGCGATGTCTACGACACGATCCAGACGCTCTTCGGCGGCACCTCGATCGGCTACTCGCATCGAGGCGAGGACCGCAACCCGATCGAGATCGCCGTGCGCCTCGGGAAGCGCGATCTGGTCTGGGACGAGGCTCTCGCCTCAACGCCGGTGCCAGCCAATACGTTGCCCGGCAGCAAGACGGTGGTCGAACTCGGTCAGGTCGTGAAGGCGACCGTGGAGGAGGGCTCGCCCACGATCTTCCGCCGCGACGGCCGCTTCGCCGACATGGTGATGGCCGAGCTCGCCGGACGCTTCGAGGCTCCGCTTTACGGCATGCTCGCGGTTGCCGATCGCGTCGAGGCGCATGATTGGGGCAAGCTGCCGAAGCCCGCGATCAGCCTGCACGGCCAGCCGTCTGACGAGTCGCGTCCGACGCTGCTATGGGACGGCGAATGGGAAATCACCTGGGTGACTTTCCGCGACATGGGCGCGGCCTTCGGTGCAGCGATCCTCGGCATCTATGTGCTGGTCGTGGCCCAGTTCAGGAGCTTCCGCCTGCCGCTCGTGATCCTGACGCCGATTCCGCTGACGCTGATCGGCATCCTGATCGGGCACTGGCTCCTGGGGGCGCCGTTCACCGCCACCTCGATGATCGGCTTCATAGCGCTGGCCGGCATCATCGTCCGCAATTCGATTCTGCTGGTGGACTTCATCCGGCATAGCGGCGCCGGGGGCAAATCGCTCCGCGATGTCGTGCTGGAGGCGGGAGCAGTCCGCTTCAAGCCGATCCTGCTGACTGCGCTTGCGGCCATGATCGGGGCGGCAACCATCCTGCTCGATCCGATTTTTCAGGGATTGGCGATCTCGCTCCTGTTCGGGCTTGCGTCGTCAACGCTGCTCACCGTGCTGGTGATTCCCGCGATCTACATCGCCTTGCGTGCGCCGCGCGAGGCTCCGACCACAGCCAAATCCAGCTAACGAGGATCCGATGGACAAGAACTACGTCGACATCACCCGGAACATCTCGGCCAATCTGAAGAAGCTGCGGAGCGACATTCCCGACACCATGAAAGGATTTGCCGCGCTGGCCCAGGCCGCCACGCGTGACGGCGCGCTCGACAAGAAGACCAAGGAGCTCATCGCCTTGGCGCTCGGTGTCGCCGCACACTGCGACGGCTGCATCGGCTTTCACACCGAGGCGCTCGTCAAGCTGGGCGCAACGCGCGAAGAGATCGAGGAGACGCTCGGCATGACCGTCTACATGGGTGGCGGGCCGTCTTTGATGTACGCTGCGGATGCCATTGCGGCCTACGAGCAGTTCCAGCAGCAATCAGCCGCTCTATAACGGCGGTCATAGGAACGGGACCGGCCGAGTCGTCTCGTCCGGTCCCGCCTATCAATCCGTCATTGATTTACCAGCGGTCGCCGACGCCCACACCGACGCTGACGCCAGGGGCGCGAATGCCCACGCCGGCGCGCGGCCCGTCATGCCGGTGGCGATGATACGTCCGCCGCTCATAATAGCGGTCGCGCGGCATGTAGTTATAGGAGTCGCGCACGATCACGCGCGAACCGCTGCGCTTGCGATAGCAGCGACCGTCGTCATCACAGACCATCCGCACTTGCTGGACAAGATCCGGATTGGTGTACTCGCTGGTTGTATAGATATCGGAAGCCTTCGCACTCGACGCGGCTGCCAAAGCACCGACGCCAGCCAACAGCGCAATCGTAAACGTCCTCATCGTGTCCTCCTCCGAGACTGCCCTCCGCGGTAACAAGAAGAGGAAGCAGTGATCGCTCCCGGCCGCGCTGCTTGTTTTTCCCGGAACCGCAACGCGCTGCAGAACGGGTTCCTAGATCGGCTCGTAAGTCTCCGTGCCGCAGATGTCGTCGGCTTCCGCCCGCCGGCGGTCCACGACCTTTCCGCCATTGATGGACACCAGGTAGGTCTGGGCGCCGAGCGGCGCGCCCGTCGCGGAGGTGAGCTGTGCGCGGACGCATGCCGTCCAGCCGAGTCCTCGCAGCTCACGATGGGGTGGGGCGACGTGCACCTCGCGCGGATAGGACGTTGGGAGAAAGACGACGTCGATCTGCTCGCGCACCACGCGCTTGACGTCGGGTGGCGTTTCGGGCGGCGGCTGCTCGGGCTCCTTCATGCGCATGAACTCAGGCACCGGTGCGCGGCTGTCGGCAAAGCCGCAGGCCCCGAGCGCGAGCGCTCCGGCGAACAGCGCCGCATGAGCAATAATCCGTAACATCCGTGAGGATCCCCTGCGGGCCAACAGATAGGCACGAACGCGATCCGGCGAAGTCCCGGCCGATCAAGATTTGCTGAGGCCAGGAACGCGCGGCGTTTGCTATTCCGCGATCGCGGGCTAGTTTGTACCCCACACGAGGGGGATTGCATCGATGAGGATTTTGGTCATAGCGGCAGCGGCGCTGGCGCTGGCGGCTGGATCGGCGGAGGCGCAAGGCCGGCGCCAGCCCAATGACGGAGCCAAGCCCGCCGACCATGCACCCAAGGTCGACGAAAAGGCTTACAAGGCCGCGCTCGAACGCATCCCCGAGCCCAAGGATAAATACGATCCGTGGGGCGGCGCCCGGCCAAGCGACCCCGCCAAGAAATCGAGATAGAGCGAGGCGGCCGTTGCGAGCGCGTCAGCTTTTCGCGGCTCCATTCGCTGCGTTCGTATTGTTTGCAGCCTCGCCATGCTTCGCCTGGCAGAGCTGGGGCGGCGACGTCGGCGGCTCGCGCTTCTCGTCGTTGCGACAGATCACGCCGGACAATGTCGGTCAGCTCGTCCGCGCTTTCGAATATCGCACCGGCGATCTCACCGCGCGCCCGCCCGAGGTGGTGCGGCGAACCAAATTCCAGGCGACGCCGCTGTTCGTCGAGGACAGCCTCATCTTCTGCTCGCCCTTCAACGAGGTGATCGCGCTCGATCCCGGAACAGGGGTACAGAAATGGCGCTTCGATCCGAAGATCGCGGTCAACCAGCGTCCGGCCAATCGCCATGTCTGCCGCGGCGTCACTTATTGGGTCGATGACACGGCGCCCCCGGAGGCCGCCTGCCGCTCGCGCATCTTCATGGGCACCAACGACGTTCGCCTGATCGCGCTCGACGCGAAGACTGGAATTCCCTGTGCCGATTTCGGCAACGGCGGTGAGGTCAAACTCGAGATCGGCATGCCGCTGGATTGGCCTGGTGAATTCCAGGTCACTTCGCCGCCAGCGGTTGGCCGCGGTGTGGTCGTGGTCGGCTCCGCGATCGGCGACAATCGCCGCGTCGATGCGCCGAGCGGCATGGTGCGTGCGTTCGACGCGCGCAATGGCCAGCCACGCTGGACCTTCGACCCGCTCAAGCGCGACGGCATCGAAGCCGGTCACGCCAACGTCTGGGCGCCGATGTCAGTCGATGACGCGCGCGGACTCGTCTTCCTGCCGACCTCGTCGCCATCGCCGGACTTCTGGGGCGGCAAGCGGCCTGGCAGCAACGAGCACGCCAATTCGGTGGTCGCATTGCGCATCGCGACCGGCGAACTCGTATGGGCCTTCCAGACGGTGCATCACGATGTTTGGGACTATGATCTGGCCGCGCAGCCGACGCTCACGCGCATCGATACCGGCGAAGGGCAGCGCGATGTCGTGATCCAACCGACCAAGCAGGGCTTTGTCTTCGTGCTCGATCGTGACACCGGAAAGCCGGTGTGGCCGGTCGAGGAACGCCCGGTGCCGCAGGGCGGCGCTGAAGGAGAGGCGCTGTCCCCGACGCAGCCATTCCCGACACATGTGCCGGCACTGACATCGCAGACGATCTCGCCCGATGATGCGCTATCTCTGATGCCCGGCATCGGCCGTTCGTCTTGCGAACGTCAGTTCGCGGAAGCACGCAATGAGGGCCTGTTCACGCCGCCCTCGAGGCAAGGCACTCTGGTGTTTCCGTTCACCGGTGGCGGGGTGAACTGGGGCAGCGCGGCCTTCGACCCGGTCAACCAGATCCTTTATGCCAACACCAGTCGCGCCGTTCACCTCATCAAGCTGATCCCGCGCGCCGAGGCGGCCGGATTCAATCCGCCGCCCGGTCACGATTTCGGCCAGCAGCGTGGCGCGCCGTTCGCGATGTCGCGTGCGTTGGTGACGTCGCCGCTTGGGCTGCTCTGCAACAAGCCGCCATGGGGTGAGATGGTCGCGGTCGATGTTCGGGCAGGAAAAATCCTCTGGCGGGCGACGGTCGGCACCACCGAGGATCTGGCCCCGCTCGGCGTGCCGTTGCCCTGGGGCGCGCCGCTCGTCAACGGGCTTGCTGTCACCGCCGGCGGTCTCGTCTTCACCGGAGCGATGGACGCTTATTTACGTGCCTTCGACGGGCGCAGCGGCAAGGAGCTGTGGCAGGGTCGGCTGCCGGTGCCCGGTGTTGCCAATCCCATGACCTATTTCTGGAAGGGCGAGCAATATGTTGCGATCGGCGCCGGCGGCCACTCCGAGGCAGGTACCTCGATCGGCGACAGCTTGGTGGCGTTCCGCCTGGCGCGGCCAGGCGAGGGGCCGACATTATGGTCGCGTACCATCGATCGTCCTGGTGGACGCTTCCTTGCGGCATCCTCGGTGATCGGGATCGGGATCGTCGTGCTCGCGATCGCAAGCCTGCGCTGGCGTCGCCGCGGCAAGCAATCGTGATCGTGGTGTGCATGTGATGCGAACGCTCGTTTACATCACGCGACTATTGCACAAAGGCGAGGCCGATGCGCCTGTCGTTGCGCCAAACCGTGCGGCAATGCCGTACGAAACCGTCGCGCACGATCGCAAGCGTGAACGATGGCGGCAGCATGACGGAGGCGTCGAGGTCGATCGCCGCGCCGTCCGCCGACATGTTTCGCACCGTGCAAGAGATGCCGCTGTTTTCGAAGGTGATCGTTCCACCCTTGAAAACACGGTGACGTTGTGCTGAACGCTTCTCGATCATCCCGCGTCGATCCATGTTGATGAGTGTGAAGTAGTGCATGGAAATTGCGTTCAACTAAATTCAATACTGGCGCTACTTGCACAAGCCTTCAGACTTTGTTTACGACGTTGAAGCGGAGGGTCGCTTTGCGAACCTGCCTGCGAGCCCTTTTTTATGGCGTCACACGCCGATGGAGATACTGATGAAAATTTTGCTTTCGATCTTGTTCGCTGCAGCGTTCTCGCTGTCATCGATGCCCGCCCACGCGGTCAAGTGGGACCTCGCGACCATGAGCTGCAAGCAGTTCCTCGAAAGCGGTGAAGACAACATCCAGGTCGTGCTGACCTGGATGGACGGCTGGTACAAGGGCGACGAGGACAACGCGATCATCGACACCGACGAGTTCATCGACAACGCCAAGAAGTTCGGCGCCTATTGCGCAAAGAATCCGAACGCCAGCATCGTCACCGCGGCCGACGAGATCCTCGGCAAGTAAGATCGCCGCCGCGACGATGCCAAGCGCGTCCGCGATCGCGTTTCCCATCCCGACATGAGTGCCGAGAGCCGCGCTGCGCTTGCCGGCGGCTCTTTTCTTTTCAGGTCGCGTTTCACCCCGGCAGCATCGCGAACGCGCTCGACACCATCGCGACCGGCTTGCTGTCGGCAGCCGAGAGCAGCGTCACGCGGCCGAAGCTCATGGTGCGCCCGAGCCGCACCACGCGCGCATCCGCAAGCACATCGGACGAGGAGACCGCGCGCATGAAATGCGTGGTCTGGTCGACCGTGGTCATCGGGCGGTAGCCGCGATTGGCAGCGAGGATCGCGATCACCATGGCGGTGTCGGCAAGCGCCATCAGGGCCTGACCGCAGACCACGCCGCCGTGCCGGCACAGCCGCTCCGAGAACGGCATGCGCAGCAGCGCGCCCGGCTGCCAGTCCGGGAGGTCCGCCGGCTGCGCATGCTCGATGCGCTCGACGGCGAGGTTGAGGTCCTGGACCCAGGGCGCAAAAACCTCGCCGAGGATGCGTCGGGCGTCTGCGATGCCGAACTCGGCCTGTGGCTGCATTTGCATTGCTGTTGCGCTCTCCCGTGTTGCCGGATGTTTCGCCTCATTGTGCGCTCATCGCCGCGGCAAAGTCACCCGGCTTGCGCCGGTCCCCTCGGCTTGAAAATGCCCGAGTTGGCCCGGTATGATGCCTTGCTTGGGTACGGGTGGAAGATGTTGCGTCGGTGTGTCCTCGTCTTTTGCATGGCCGCGCTCGGTTTCGCGCTGGGCGGGTGCACCAAATGCGGGCCGGTGTGGGACGATTGGCTGCATGCGCCCAAATCGTGCAGATCGGATCGGCTCTAGCGGCACACGTTGCCTTGAGCGGCCCCTTGGACGCAGCCGGGCCGAAGCAAGGATGACACGGGCGGGGCGGTCCGCGCCTCATGGATGATCAAGGAGTGGATGATGAAGCTTTTCCGTTTGGCCGCGGTGCTGGCCGTGTTGGCGGGACCGGCCTACGCGCAAATGCCCAATCTCAATTTGCTGCAGGATGCCCCGAGCAAGACCCCGGAGGAAAAGGCCGCCGAAGCCGAGCGTGACAGGGCCTACAAGGAAACGCTGAAGAAGATCCCGGATTCCAAGGGATCGAACGATCCCTGGGGCGGCATGCGCTCCGATCCGCCGAAGCAGCCGGCGCCGAAGGCCTCGGCCGCAACCAGCGCGCCGAAGAAGACAAAGAGCGGCACGGCTGCCAACTGACCGCGAAACCCGTTCGGAGGGCGCAACGCCCCTTCGGACAGGACTCCTCTTCGTTCGGCCCGCGCCTACATTTGGTTGAGCGTATTGCGTCGAGGAGTAGCGGAAGATGGCCGATCGGCCGCGGGATCTCGCCGAGCGGATGGCGCGCCGGCGCAAGCTGGTGGGCAAGCCGGGCCAGATGGCCGGCGACGGCTATCTGCGCGAGACCTTCACGCTGCCGCGCGCAGCGGCGCGGGAAAGGGCGCAGGCCTTCTTCGCCCGCTACCCCAAGGCCGGCTATATGAGCGCCGTCGAGACTTGGCGCGAGCTGCCCGGCGGCGACATCGAGTTCACCATGCGGCGGCTGCCCAGCGCGGATTGACCGAGGCTTGATCCGAACGCGAGCCTCCGCTCGAACTCCGTGGTTCTCCGACCATGAACAAAGTTCCTGAACATCGCACGGGCTGCTTGCGGACACCGTTGAACTCTGAGGCGGTTCCGGCCAAGGTTCCAGATCGCTCCAGACGGCATGTGCCTTGCTTCTCTGATGGCGGCACGCAACCATGGACGTCCCATGCTCGGCATTCCCCGCCGTTATTCACATTTCGTCTTTGGCATCATCCAGTCCGGATTGACCTCGCTGATCGCGGCGGGGATCGCCAGCTTTCCCGCGGCCAGCCCGATGAGCTTCGTTCGGCACTGGATGGTGTCGTGGCTGATCGCATGGGCGACGATGCTGCCGATCGTGCTGCTGGCGGCACCCGCGATTCGCGCCTTCTCACTGCGCCTGACGCAGGGGGAGCGGGATCCGCGGGTCGGCCGGGAGGCATGAAAAAAGTCTCGCCTGGGAGCGCCAAGCGTGGCCGAGAGTCATTGGAGGCTGGGGTGCTGGGCTGCAACACCTGAGCGGAGCTACTCCGGCTGGCTCGGCTGACGACAGCCTGACGCGTCTACCCGCGCGACGGCTGGCGTAATCCGCCGAGGTCGCGATTGAAGGGCCGCAGACTGGCCCCGCACCCGTCCCAATTTCGACATCCGCTCGCGCCACTGCGGACATACCCGTCGGCAAGATCTGATCCGTCGGCAGTGCCATGGGGGAAACGTGGCGCGCCGAGAACGGGGTGGCGTCATGGATAACGTAGAGCGGTCATTCGCCGCCGCGACGGCGGTTGGCTTCGTGGTGCTGGTGATCGGCCTGGTGCTGCTGGCGGTGCTGTAGCGGGTGCGCGGCCGGGCCGGAGTTCGTGCCTTCCGATGGCAGGCGCAGTCACATCCTGTCTGTCAAAACTGCAAAACAACCCCATGCACAGTAGGCTGCCCGGCAATTTGCTTGGTCCGCCAATGGCTTGAACATGGTGTTCAGATACCTCAAGCCTTCGTTGCGCCCCTCAAGCCCGGCGATGGCCAGTTCCGAAGCCGGGTCCTTGCTTCTCAGTGAATCCTGACCTCGTTCAGGGGAAGGTGGAGCTCGGCGGCACGCTCCTGGCGATCCTTCCTGCGGAACTCGTTCTCCTGTCGCTCGAACTTCGCCATCTCCTCGTGCGCCGCCTCGAGCAGCTGATGGCGCCACATGGCAGCGCCGTGCGTGGTTTCCGTCATGGTCATGGTCCCCAGAGTTGCGGTCCATGACCAGAGAAGGCCGGAGACCGCGAAAAGGTTCGGTGCCGTCGGATCGGAATTCTGACGGCATCTCGTCCGCGCGCCGTTGAGGCGCATCAAACGTGGAGCGAGGCCGACCGCCCAAATCCGCAAAAGAACATATTGCGAACATAGAACAGATAGGGTACATTGCCTTTATCGCCGAGCTGCCTCGCAATCGTTTGTCCCTCACGCGAATCCTCGCCATAAGGAGCACGACCCAATGTCCGCAACTGCCCTGCGTATCGTCGAAGGATCTTCCATGGACAAGAGTAAAGCTCTGGCCGCCGCGCTCTCTCAGATCGAGCGGCAGTTCGGCAAGGGCTCGGTGATGAAGCTGGGCAAGAACGACCGGTCCATGGACATCGAGGCGGTGTCCTCCGGCTCCCTCGGGCTTGATATCGCGCTCGGCATCGGCGGCCTGCCCAAGGGGCGTGTCGTCGAGATCTACGGGCCGGAATCGTCGGGCAAGACGACGCTGGCGCTGCATACGGTGGCGGAGGCGCAGAAGAAGGGCGGCATTTGCGCCTTCATCGACGCCGAGCACGCGCTCGACCCGGTCTATGCCCGCAAGCTGGGCGTCAACATCGACGAGCTGCTGATCTCGCAGCCCGACACCGGCGAGCAGGCGCTGGAGATCTGCGACACCTTGGTGCGCTCCGGTGCCGTCGACGTTCTCGTGGTCGATTCGGTCGCGGCGCTGGTGCCGAAGGCCGAGCTCGAGGGCGAGATGGGCGATGCGCTGCCGGGCCTGCAGGCCCGCTTGATGAGCCAGGCGCTGCGCAAGCTCACGGCCTCCATCAACAAGTCCAACACGATGGTGATCTTCATCAACCAGATCCGCATGAAGATCGGCGTGATGTACGGCTCGCCTGAAACGACCACCGGCGGCAATGCGCTGAAATTCTACGCCTCAGTCCGCCTCGACATCCGCCGCATCGGCGCGATCAAGGAGCGTGACGAGGTGGTCGGCAACACCACGCGCGTCAAGGTGGTGAAGAACAAGCTGGCGCCGCCCTTCAAGCAGATCGAGTTCGACATCATGTACGGCGAGGGCGTCTCCAAGATGGGGGAGATCCTCGATCTCGGCGTCAAGGCCGGCATCGTCGAGAAGTCCGGCGCCTGGTTCTCCTATGACAGCCAGCGCCTCGGTCAGGGCCGCGAGAACGCCAAGGCGTTCTTGAAGGGCAATCCCGACATCACCGCCAAGATCGAGACCGCGATCCGCCAGAACTCCGGCCTGATCGCCGAGCAGATCCTGGCCGGCACGCCCGAGCGTGACGCCGATGGCGAGGAGCCGGCGGAAGAGTAGGCCTCGACCAGCGAAGAGTTTTTCGCGAGGAGCGGGCACTGAGGACGTTGAGTTGCCGACGTCTTCGGTGCCCGTTTCGTTTCTGCGTTGCGTTGATCAGGTGGTGCGATGAAGCGGCTGATCTTGACCGGCTGCGGTGGCGGGAGTGATCTCGCTCGATCGGGGTTGGCCGAGATCGTCATCCCGTTCCATTTGAGTGGGGACCGCTCCCGCCGGCGGAAAAGCTCTCGGCTTATTTGGCGCCTACACCGCAGACCTTGGCCCGGCTGATCATTGGTCGGATTGGGTCCGCTGGCCACGGGGCGCCAAGGGTCGCAAATTATCGCTGGCGAGTTTTGCGAGCCGTACGACGAGATCGAATTCTGGTTCGGAGCGAATCCCCGCGACCAGCTGCAATTGGTCTGGTTGCTCGATCACCTCGGCAGTTTTCCTGTGCTGGCACAGAAGTTCGGGGTGCGATTGCTGGACTCCGACCTCATATTCGGTCCCGATTATGATTTCGCTGAGGGCGAACGCCATATTCCCATCGGGAACTTCGGTGCGAAGGAGTTCGAGATCGCCCGGTTGGCGTGGTTGTCCTACCGGGCGCCGACGCCCGAGGCCTGTATCGATCTGCTTCACCGCGATCTGGGTGCCTTGCTGGTGCTGCGGCCAGCGTTGCTTCAGCTTCTGGCAGAGCTCCCGTCTCCCTTGACAGGGCTAGGCGCAACCGAGATGCGATTTCTGGAGATGCTCGACTGGTTTGCAAACACGAATCCGTTGTTTCACCTACGCTCGCTACGGGGCACTTACGTCTGGGGTGAGGTCGAGCCGGGATATTTGCTCGAAGGCCTCGCCCTCGGCCCCAAGCCAGCTGTGGCCGGGCTGGGCGAAGAATTACGCGCCATCGACCTTGGCAATCTCGGAGCCCGGCACAAGGTTTACCTCCGCAGCCGGTCGTCGCTGACCGAATTCGGTAAGGCTGTCCTGGCCCATCAGGAAGACTTCAGCCGTCATAATCCGATCGACCGCTGGTGGGGCGGCACGCATCTGACCAACGATCGGCTGTGGCGCTACGGTCCTGTCCTGACGAAGCGCTGAGGAGGCCGACGTGACCGGCTTATTGTGACGACAGATTCGTCCGCCGCCGGCGCGTTACAGGTGGCGGGCCTTGCCGACCTCGTGATTGCGATCGAGCGCCTGCTTGTCTGGGGATCGCTGCCATCCACTGCGGAGCTCAATGCATTCCTTGCGCCGCATACGATGCACCCATCGGGTCTTCATTGGCTGGACGATACGCCCTCCTGGCGCCTCGAAAGTTCGGGCCTTAGGGGGCGCGGACTGATCGAGCTGTTGTCAGAATATGACTCGGTCGAACGGTGGATGGAGCCAGAAGCCAGATGCGCAATTGATCTTGCTCTGGCTGCTCGACCGTTGCGGCAGCGATAGAGCGGCGATGTCCAAACTCGTGATGCGTTCGCTGGACATCGCCGTGAGCGGCCTCAGTCCCGCAGGCCTTGCGAAGCTGAACCCGCCGATGGTCAAGCTCACGCAAGATCACGTTGAACTGGCCGGCCGCGCGTGGCGAGCTTATCGTGCGCCGACGCCGCAGGCTTGGTTCGGCCTACTCGAAACGGATTTGCGCTTGCTTCCGCAGCTGGAGCGTTGCGTCGTCGCGCTGCTCGAAGAGCTTCCAAACGTGAGCAGCGGCCTTGGGGCCACAGAAACGCGGATACTGGAATTGATTGCTCCGGGTGGGGTGCAGCCCTTTGACGTGTTCCCGGGACATCAGAAGCCTAACGAGCGTCGCGTCTTCGATTACTGGGAAGTTGGCGCGCTGCTCGATGGACTAGCGCGCTGCCCGGTGCCGGCCGTCTCCGGGCTGGAGGAGGGGCAATTCACGCTCGACATGCATGAGGATGCTCTTCTTCTCGTGCGATACAAGCAATCCCGCTTGTCGCTCATGGATCTGGGGAGGGCGGTGCTGGCAGGCGAGGATTTCCGCCATCATAATCCCATCCGCCGCTGGTGGGGCGGGACGCTTCTCGTCAGCGATCGGCTCTGGCGGTGGGATCGCAAAGGCCGGCTGTTGATTGCGCCTGGCTAACGCGTGCTCACCCGTATGGCTCATCAATTTTAAGGAGCGATCTTGTCACATCTGATCCTAGCGACCAACGATCGTGCGGAAGACGTGCTTCGCCAGTCCGGCCTGGCGAACGTCGCGCTTGGGTTCTGTCCGCGTTTTGTCTGGAGGAAATTGCCTTCGGACGAGCAGCTTCTGATGGGGCTGGAGCGCCGATCGGAAAAGCACCGCAATTCCGGCGATCACTGGCTCGATGACGTTTGTAGCGGTGCGCTCGACGGTTTCAGCACGCGCGATATCGGTTTCTTCGAGCTGTGCGCGAAGTTCGACTCGATTGACATATGGGTTGATCCCCAGCCCAATGATCAGCTGGTGCTCGTCTGGCTGCTGGACTTGCTTCGTCCATATAAGGAGATCACGACCAAGCTGAGCCTTGTGCATGCGGACGACACCATTTCGAACTATGATCCGGAGTCTGTCGCAAAATGGAGGCTGCCGGCCTTCAAGGTGACCGAGAACCACTTGGCGACGGCAAGCCGCGCCTGGCGAGCCTATCGGGCTGACACGCCACAAACCTGCTTCGATCTGCTGATGACGGACCTGATGATCTTGCCGAGACTTCGATCGGCGCTCATCGCGGTGCTGGAAGAGCTTCCGGACAGCGTGACGGGACTCGGTGCCACTGAAATGGATCTGCTGGATTCTGTGAACGGCGGGCAAACCGATCCAAGGCTTGTCGAAGATGCGCGATGGCTTCGCGATGTATTCGACGAAAACGACGCCTATGACGCTTTGCTCGAACTAGGGGCGTATTCGGCGCCGCCGCTCTTGTTAGGCGATCCGGCGTTCGACAATGAGGATCGCTATTTCGGCAGGAGCGAATGGAAACTCACGCTGACTGAACTCGGGCGATCACTGCTCGCCCGAGAAGACGACATGTGGCGGCACAACCGAATCTATCGGTGGTGGGGCGGGACGGAGCTCACCAACGAAAAGCTCTGGCGATGGGATCGCAAAAGCCGGCTGTTGGTGGCGCCCTAGGGCGGATCCGTAGGGTGGATTAGCCGCAGCGTCATCCACCACTGTTCATCTCGGCGAAAGCAGACGTGGCGGGTTACGCCTCGTCGACTGCGCGTTGCGCAGCCGCGCGGCTAACCCACCCTACAATCCTACTCCGCGGCTTCTGCGTAATCGCTGACCGGAGGGCAGGAGCACACGAGGTTACGATCGCCGTAGACGTTGTCGACGCGGCCCACGGGGCTCCAGTACTTGTCGGTCCGTGACGTGCCCGCTGGGAAGCAGCCTTCGCTGCGGGTGTAGGCGCGATTCCAATCATCATCCGCGATGTCGTGCACGGTGTGGGGAGCGTGGCGCAGCGGCGAGGCTTCGATCTTGAAGCGGCCGGCCTCGACCTCGGCGATCTCCTTCCGGATCGCGATCATGGCGTCGCAGAAGCGGTCCAGCTCCGCCTTGGATTCCGACTCGGTCGGCTCGATCATCAGCGTGCCCGGCACCGGGAAGCTCATGGTCGGCGCGTGGAAGCCGTAGTCGATCAGGCGCTTTGCGATGTCGTCGACGGTAACGCCTGATGTCGTCTTCAGCGGACGCGGATCGACGATGCACTCGTGCGCGACACGGCCCTTGGCGTTCTTGTAGAGCACCGGGAAGTGCGGATCGAGGCGGGCCGCGATGTAATTGGCGTTGAGGATCGCGATCTCGGTGGCGCGCTTCAAGCCTTCGCCGCCCATCATCAGGATGTAGATGTAGGAGATGGTCAGGATCGAGGCCGAGCCGAACGGCGCGGCCGAGACCGGCCCGACTGGCGCTTCAGCATTCGTCACCGGATGACCCGGCAGGAACGGCGCCAGGTGCGCCTTGACGCCGATCGGGCCCATGCCGGGGCCGCCGCCGCCATGCGGAATGCAGAACGTCTTGTGCAGGTTGAGATGGCTGACGTCGGCGCCGTAATCGCCGGGCCTGCTCAGGCCGACCTGTGCGTTGAGGTTGGCACCGTCCAGATAGACCTGGCCGCCATGGGCGTGCACGATGTCGCAGATCTCGCGGATATGCTCCTCGAACACGCCATGGGTCGAGGGATAGGTGATCATGACCGCCGCGAGATCGTTGGAATGCTTCTCCGCCTTGGCGCGGAGATCATTGACATCGACGTCGCCGTTCTTCTCGCAAGACACCACCACCACGTCCATGCCGACCATCGCGGCGGAGGCCGGATTCGTGCCGTGGGCGGAGGAGGGGATCAGGCAGATCCTGCGGTGGCCCTGTCCGCGCGCGGCATGGTAGCCACGGATCGCCAAAAGCCCGGCATATTCGCCTTGCGCGCCCGAGTTCGGCTGCAGCGAGATCGCGTCGTAGCCGGTGATGTCGCACAGCCATTTCTCCAGCCGGGCGAACAGCGCGTGATAGCCGGCGGCCTGTTCGCGCGGCACGAACGGGTGCAGCGAGGCGAATTCGGGCCAGGTCAGCGGCATCATCTCGGTGGTCGCGTTCAGCTTCATCGTGCAGGATCCCAGCGGGATCATGGCGCGGTCGAGCGCGAGGTCGCGGTCGCTGAGCTTGCGCATGTAGCGCAGCATCTCGGTCTCCGAGCGATGCGCGTGGAACACGGGATGGGTGAGGAAAGCGGTGGTGCGCTTCAAATCGTCCGGCAGCGCCTCGCGCGTCTCGGCGTCGATCTCGGCATAGGCGAGGGTGCCGCCGAAGGCGCGCCAGACCGCTTCCACCGTCGCCGGCGTGGTGGTCTCGTCGAGCGCGATCCGCAGGGCGCTGTCACTGACGCCGAGATTGATCCTTTCGCTCGCCGCGCGCGCGACGATCTCGGCGCGCTTGGCGCCGGCGTCGACGCTGAGCGTGTCGAAGAAGTTGTCGGACTGCGGCGCAAAGCCGAGCTTGCGCAGGCCGCTCGCGAGCACGGCGGTGCGGCGGTGCACGGTGCGTGCGATCTGGATGAGGCCCTCCGGGCCGTGATAGACCGCATACATCGAAGCGATCACGGCGAGCAGCACCTGCGCGGTGCAGATGTTGGAGGTCGCCTTCTCGCGGCGGATGTGCTGCTCGCGGGTCTGCAGCGCCAGCCGGTACGCCGGCGCGCCGCGGGAATCGACGGAGAGGCCGACGATGCGGCCGGGCAGCGACCGCTTCAGTGCATCGCGCACGGCCATATAGGCCGCGTGCGGTCCGCCATAGCCCATCGGCACGCCAAAACGCTGCGCCGAGCCGATCGCGATGTCGGCACCGAGCTCGCCGGGCGAAGCCAGCAGCGTCAGCGCCAGCAGGTCGGCGGCAACGATCGCCAGCGCGCCCTTGGCCTTCAGCGTGGCGATCGCCGGCCTGAGATCGCGCAATGCGCCGGAAGAGCCCGGATATTGCAGCAGTGCGCCGAGCACGTCGGCCTTGTCGAGGTCAGTGAGGGGATCGCCGACGATCAACTGCCAGCCCAGCGGCTCGGCGCGGGTGCGCATCACGGCCAGCGTCTGCGGATGCACGTCCTTGTCGACGAAGAACGCCTTCGCCTTCACGGGCGAGTGCCGCTCCGCCAGCGCCATGGCTTCGGCCGCTGCAGTGGCTTCGTCGAGCAGCGAGGCGTTGGCGACGTCGAGCCCGGTAAGGTCGCAGATCATGGTCTGGAAGTTGAGCAGCGCTTCCAGCCGGCCCTGGCTGATCTCGGGCTGGTAGGGCGTGTAGGCGGTGTACCAGGCCGGGTTCTCCAGGATGTTGCGCTGGATCACCGCGGGCAGGATGGTGCCGGAATAGCCCTGGCCGATCAGCGAGGTGAAGACCTGGTTCCGGCGCGCAAGCTCGGTCATGTGCGCGATCGCCTCGGTCTCGCTGAGCGGCTTGCCGAGATCGAGCGGGGCGGCCTGCCGGATCGAGGCCGGCAGCGTTTCCGCCATCAGCGCATCGACGCTCTTGGCACTGACTGTCTCAAGCATGGCGGTGACATCGCGCGCCGATGGGCCGATGTGGCGGCGAACGAAACTGGCGGCGGTGTCGCCGTTGGTCTTGCGGTGCGCGGTCATCGCTTGCTCCATCGTCCTTACGCCGTGTGCGCCTTGTAGGCGGCTTCGTCCATGAGGCCGCCGAGCTCGCCCTTGTCGGCGATCCTGATCTTGAAGAACCAGGCCTTGCCCTGCGCGTCCGAGTTCACCAGCGCCGGCTCGGCGGCGAGCGCCTCGTTGGCCTCCAGCACCTCACCCGTTACGGGCGCGTAGACGTCGGACGCGGCCTTGACCGACTCCACGACGGCGGCGGCTTCGGCCTTCTTCAGCGCGCGGCCGACCTTGGGCAATTCGACGAACACGACGTCGCCGAGCTGCTGCTGCGCATAGTCGGTGATGCCGACGGTGGCGATATCGCCGTCGATCGCGAGCCATTCGTGGTCGGAGGTGTACAGCGTCGTGGTCATTGTTGATCCTCAGCGTTTGTAGGTGTTTTTCACGAAGGGCATGGCCGCGACCTGCACGGGAAGGCGCTGGCCGCGCACCTCGGCGAACAGTTTCGTGCCAAGCGCGGCGAGGCCCACGGGAACGTAGCCCATTGCGACCGGCGCATTCAGGCTCGGGCCGAAGCCGCCCGAAGTGACCTTGCCGATCGGCTCGCCGCCGGCGTCATTCGCAAACAGCAGCGCGCCTTCGCGCACCGGCGCGCGGCCTTCGGCACGGAGGCCGACGCGGCGTCGGGACGCGCCCTGATCGAAATGGGCGAGGATTCTTTCCGCACCCGGAAAGCCGCCGGCCCGCGCGCCGCCGGAGCGGCGGCTCTTCTGCACCGACCATTCCAGCGCGGCTTCGACCGGCGTGGTCGCGGTGTCGATGTCGTGGCCGTAGAGGCAGAGCCCGGCCTCCAGCCGCAGGCTGTCGCGAGCCCCGAGGCCGATGGGCAGCACGTCGGGATCGTCGAGCAGCGTTCGAGCGAGCCGCTCGGCGTCCGCAGCGGGGACCGAAATCTCGAACCCGTCTTCGCCGGTGTAGCCGGACCGCGAGACGAAACACTTGATGCCGGCGACCTCGTGCGGGCCTGCGTCCATGAACGTCATGGCAGGAGCCGCTGCACACAATTTCGCCAGCGCTGACTCCGCCTTTGGCCCCTGCAGCGCGATCAGCGCGCGGTCGGCAAGCGAATCGATGACGCAGTCACCGGAGAGATGCGCGCGCAGATGCGCCTCGTCCGGCTCCTTGCAGGCGGCGTTGACGACCAGGAACAGGTGATCGCCGAAATTGGCGACCATGAGATCGTCCAGAATGCCGCCATCCGCATTGGTGAACTGGGCGTAGCGCTGGCGTCCGGGCGGGATCGCCACGATGTCCTGCGGCACCAGCCGCTCCAGGGCGCGGGCGGCATCCTCCACCTTGCCCGACTTCGGCCGGAGCGCGATCTGGCCCATGTGGGAGACGTCGAACAGGCCGGCTTTGCTGCGGGTATGGAGGTGCTCCTTCAGCACGCCCGCGGGGTACTGCACCGGCATGTCATAGCCGGCGAACGGCACCATCTTGCCGCCCAGGGACACGTGGAGATCGTAGAGGGGGGTACGCTTCAGGGAGTCTTGGTCGTGCGCTAGCATCACAGGGGCCCTCGGCGGTTCCCCCGGGAGGATTCCCTGAGGACACCGGTCGAAGCCCCATCTGTCGCTGTGCCTGAGAGTATTATCCCGTCGGCGGACGCAGTCCGGGCCTTATGCCCGTCGGCGCCTCTTTCCAGATGCTGTCAAAGCCACGCGGTCCTTTTGCCTGAGAGTTTCCGGGGCGGTTGCTCCTTCGGCGCCGGCTGCCTAAAGCCGATCTCTCCCGACGTGGCCGTACGATACAGATGGGTAGAGACCACAAGCCGGCCAAGCCTGTCAACGCGACACGCGCGTCTTTCAACGGGATTGCGCGCCTGCAGCAACCCTCTGATCTCTCTGCACAGTTTCTGGACAGCGAAGCTGGCCTTGTCTAAAAGCGCTTTGGCCCGCAGATATCAGCCGAAACGTCAGGTTTGGACGGCAGGACAGCGGGTCCAAGCACACCCGATTGGATGAACATGAGCGGCGTCAACGAGATCAGGTCGACCTTTCTGAACTTCTTCGCCGAGAACGGCCACGAGATCGTGCCGTCCTCGCCACTCGTGCCGCGCAACGACCCCACCTTGATGTTCACCAATGCGGGCATGGTGCAGTTCAAGAACGTCTTCACCGGCGTCGAGAAGCGGCCCTATCAGCGCGCCACCACCTCGCAGAAGTGCGTGCGCGCCGGCGGCAAGCACAACGACCTCGACAATGTCGGCTACACCGCGCGCCACCTCACCTTCTTCGAGATGCTCGGCAATTTCTCGTTCGGCGATTATTTCAAGGAGCGCGCGATCGAGCTGGCCTGGAAGCTGATCACGACCGAGTTCGGGCTGAAGAAGGACAAGCTGCTGGTCACGGTCTATCACACCGACGACGAGGCGGCGGGCCTGTGGAAGAAGATCGCAGGCTTCTCCGAGGACCGCATCATCCGGATTCCGACCTCGGACAATTTCTGGGCGATGGGCGACACCGGCCCGTGCGGCCCGTGCTCGGAGATCTTCATCGACCGCGGCGAGCACATCTGGGGCGGGCCTCCGGGCTCGCCGGAAGAGGACGGCGACCGCTTCCTCGAATTCTGGAACCTCGTGTTCATGCAATACGAGCAGGTGACGAAGGAGGAGCGCGTGGGCTTGCCACGTCCCTCGATCGACACCGGCATGGGCCTGGAGCGCATGGCCTGCATCCTCCAGGGCGTCGAGAGCGTGTTCGAGACCGACCTGTTCCGCAACCTGATTGATGCGACGTCGTCCGCGCTCGGCACCGGGCCGAACGAGCAGACCGTGGCCTCGTTCCGCGTCATCGCCGACCATCTGCGCTCCTCGGCCTTCCTTGTCTCGGATGGCGTGCTGCCATCGAACGAAGGCCGCGGCTATGTGCTGCGCCGGATCATGCGCCGCGCGATGCGCCATGCGCAGCTGCTGGGCGCCAAGGAGCCCTTGATGCACCGGCTGGTCTGGGCGCTGGTGCGCGAGATGGGCCAGGCCTATCCCGAGCTGATGCGCGCGGAGAAGCTGATCGAGGAAACGCTGCGGCTGGAGGAGACCCGCTTCCGCAGGACGCTGACGCGCGGCCTCGCCATCCTCGACGAGAAGAGCGCCGGCCTGAAGAAGGGCGACATGTTCGACGGCGACGTCGCCTTCACGCTCTACGACACCTACGGCTTTCCGCTGGACCTGACGCAGGACGCGCTGAAATCGCGCGGCATCGGTGTCGATCAGGCGGCGTTCACCGACGCGATGGAGCGGCAGAAGGCCAAGGCGCGCGAATCGTGGAAGGGTTCTGGGGAAGCTGCGTCCGAGGCGATCTGGTTCCCGCTGCGCGAGAAGCTGGGTGCGACAGAGTTCCTGGGCTACGAGACCGAGAGCGCCGAAGGCGTGGTCTCCGCGCTGGTCAAGGACGGCGCTGAGGTCGCGAGCCTCAAGGCCGGCGAGACCGGTGCAATCGTGCTGAACCAGACACCTTTCTATGCGGAGTCCGGCGGCCAGGTCGGCGACACCGGCGTGCTCTCGGGCGAGGGCGGCATCAAGATCCGCGTCACCGACACGCAGAAGAAGCTGGGCGATCTCATCGTTCACATCGGCACGGTCGAGAGCGGCGAAGTGAAGCTCGGCACTGCGCTGCAGCTCGAGGTGGATCACGCACGGCGCTCGACGATCCGGGCGCATCACTCCGCAACCCACATCATCCACGAAGCGCTGCGCCAGGTGCTCGGCGACCACATCGCCCAGCGCGGCTCGATGGTCGCGCCGGACCGGCTGCGCTTCGACTTCGTGCATCCCAAGCCGATCACGGCCGAGGAGCTGTCCCGTGTCGAGGACATCGCCAACGACGTGGTGCTGGAAAACGACGAGGTCACCACGCGCATCATGGGCGTGGACGAGGCCCGCGAGGCCGGCGCGCGCGCCCTGTTCGGCGAGAAATACGGCGACGAGGTTCGCGTCGTCTCGATGGGCAGGACCGCGCGCGAGCGCGGCGCCAATGCGCTCGGCTGGTCGGTCGAGCTCTGCGGCGGCACTCACGTGAAGCGCACCGGCGACATCGGCCTGATCACGCTGACGGGCGAGAGCGCGGTCGCTTCCGGCGTGCGCCGCATCGAGGCGCTGACCGGGAATTACGCGCGCAGGCACGCCAACGACACCATATCTCTGGCGAAGACCGCGGCGAACGAGCTGCGCACCTCGCTCGACGACGTTCCATCACGGATCGCCGCGCTGATGGAGGAGCGCAAGAAGCTCGAGCGCGAGCTCTCCGACGCCCGCAAGAAGCTGGCGATGGGCGGCGGCGCCTCCGCCGGCAACGGCGCAGCATCGGGCGTGCGCGAGGTCGGCGACGTCAAGCTGATGGCGCGCGCGGTCGAGGGCATCGAGATGAAGGATCTCAAGAGCCTCGCCGACGACGGCAAGAAGCAGATCGGCTCCGGCGTCGTCGCCATCGTCGGCGTCACCGAGGACGGCAAGGCCGGCGTCGTGGTCGGCGTCACCCAGGACCTCACCGCGCGCTTCAACGCCGTGAACCTCGTGCGCATCGCCTCCGAAGCGCTCGGCGGCAAGGGCGGCGGCGGCCGGCCCGACATGGCCCAGGCCGGCGGCCCCGACGGCGCCAAGGCATCCGAGGCCTTGAGCGCCATCGAAAAAGCGATGGCGAGCGCGTAAGGCGCCATGCGCCCCGTTCCGCGAGGACGTGGGCTTCGCGATCCCAACTTACGGGATCGCCTCTACGAACTGTTGGAGCACGATCCCCTGGCCTATTCGGCCGGGGCGCGCTTCATCCAAATCATCATCGGCATCATCGTGCTCAACGTGGCCGCGATGGTCCTCGCCTCGGTGCCGGAGCTCGATGACCGGTTCGGCAAGCTGTTCGCAGGCATCACCATCCTGTCCGTGGTCGTGTTCGCGCTGGAATATGCCGCGCGGCTATGGACCGTCGCTGGCCACACGCAGCGCGACGGCTCCGCGCTGTCCGACCGCGTCGGCTATGCCTTGTCGGCGCTCGGCATCATCGATCTCATGGCGTTCCTGCCCGCCGCGATCGTGCTCGCCACCGGCGAGCATGCGACGCTGGCAGCCCTCGGCGTGCTGCCGTTCTTCAAGCTGATCCGCTATTCGCCGGCGATGCGCTCGCTGCTGGCCGCCGTGCACGCCGAGCGGCGCGCGCTGATCGGCTGCATCGTCATCCTGGTCGGCGCGGTGCTGACCTTCGCCTCGCTGCTCTATGCCATCGAGCGCGACGTGCAGCCGGACAAGCTCGGCACCATCCCGCAGGCGATGTGGTGGGCGATCGTCACGCTCGGCACCGTAGGCTATGGCGACGTCGTGCCGGTGACGCCGCTCGGCAAGTTCGTCTCGACCTTCGCCATCATCGCGGGTCTTGCCATGATCGCGCTGCCGGTCGCGATCATCTCGACCGCGTTCGCCGAAGAAGTGAAGCGGCGCGATTTCGTGGTGACCTGGGGCATGCTGGCGCGGGTGCCCCTGTTCTCGCACTTGTCGGCGGCGGAGATCGCCGACATCATGCGGCTGTTGCGGGCGCGCACCATCGAGCAGGGCGAGGTCCTGGTGCGGCGCGGAGACGTCGCCTTGTCGATGTATTTCATCACCGCCGGCGAGGTCGAGATCGCGCTGCCGAGCCAGCAGGTGCGCCTTGCCGACGGCACCTTCTTCGGCGAGATCGCGCTGCTGCACAAGACGAAGCGCAGCGGCACGGTGACGGCGACGCGCAAGACGCGGCTGCTCGTGCTCGACGCCCAGGATTTTCACGCGTTGATCGCGCGCATGCCGACGCTCGCCGATCATGTCCACACCACCGCCAAGGCGAGGCTCGCCGATACCGGCGATCTGGCGCTCGCCGAGCTCGCACAGGCGGAGAATGAAGGTACCGGCCGCTGAGCGGTACCAGAAGCAAACGGGCCGCGCATGGGCGCGGCCCGTCATGATCTCTGGCCCGGTCGGGCGAATGCGGACGGCTTAAGCCGCCAGTTCCTTGGTCAGGTTCTCGGCGACCTTGTCGAGGAAGCCGGTGGTCGAGAGCCAGCGCTGGTCGGCGCCGACCAGGAGCGCGAGGTCCTTGGTCATGTAGCCGGACTCGACGGTGTCGACGCAGACCTTCTCGAGCGTGTTCGCGAATTTCGCCAGCTCGGCATTGTTGTCGAGCTTGGCGCGGTGGGCGAGGCCGCGCGTCCAGGCGAAGATCGAGGCGATCGAGTTGGTCGAGGTCTCCTTGCCCTTCTGGTGCTCGCGGTAGTGGCGGGTCACCGTCCCATGGGCAGCTTCCGCTTCCACGGTCTTGCCGTCGGGGGTGAGGAGGACCGAGGTCATCAGGCCGAGCGAGCCGTAGCCCTGCGCGACGGTGTCGGACTGCACGTCGCCGTCGTAGTTCTTGCAGGCCCAGACGTAGCCGCCGGACCATTTCAGCGCCGAGGCCACCATGTCGTCGATCAGGCGGTGCTCGTAGGTCAGCCCCTTGGCGTCGAAATCCTTCTTGAACTCCTTGTCGAAGATCTCCTGGAAGATGTCCTTGAAGCGGCCGTCATAGACCTTGAGGATCGTGTTCTTGGTCGACAGGTACACCGGGTAATTGCGGAGCAGGCCGTAATTGAACGAGGCGCGGGCGAAGTCGATGATGGAATCGTCGAGATTGTACATCTCCATGGCGACGCCGGCGCCGGGAGCCTTGAACACTTCCTTCTCGATCACGGTGCCGTCCTCGCCGACGAACTTCAGCGAGAGCGTGCCCTTGCCCGGGAACTTGATGTCGGTGGCGCGGTACTGGTCGCCGTAGGCATGGCGGCCGATGATGATCGGCTTGGTCCACCCGGGAACCAGGCGCGGCACGTTCTTGCAGATGATCGGCTCGCGGAAGATCACGCCGCCGAGGATGTTGCGGATGGTGCCGTTCGGCGACTTCCACATCTGCTTGAGGTTGAACTCCTTCACCCGGGCCTCATCCGGGGTGATGGTGGCGCACTTCACGCCGACGCCGACCTTCTTGATCGCCTCGGCAGCGTCGATCGTGACCTGATCGTTGGTGTGGTCGCGGTATTCCATGCCCAGGTCGAAATAGAGCAGCTCGACATCCAGGAACGGGTTGATCAGCTTGTCCTTGATGTACTGCCAGATGATCCGGGTCATCTCGTCGCCATCGAGCTCGACGACGGGATTGGATACCTTGATTTTTGCCATGATCGGGAAAGCCTCTTGGGAACGGCGCTCGTGGCGCGCCACGGGAATATCCGCCGCCTCTTAGCATCGCCGCGCGGCGGGCGAAAGCCAAGGGATCATGCACTTTTAGCTCATCCAGCTTCCGCAGGCGGGGAGCGGCCAGCCGCCCACAGCCGGGCTGGGCTCGCGTTCCCGGCGAGATTCAAAAGTCGAATCCAAGTCGTTATTTCCCTTGAGAATTTCGTCAGGACAGGCAAACGACAGGCGGGGCATGGCGAAGGGCCGCCCTGAATCCATTCCTTGCAGTGCCTTGCCAGGGCCTTGAGAGACAGTGTGAAAGCGAAACGAGATGTCGGGGACTGACAAGAGCAAGGCGGGCCTTTCCCTCGACGGTCCCATCGTCATCCTGGTCGAGCCGCAGCTGGGCGAGAACATCGGCATGGCCGCGCGCGCCATGGGCAATTTTGCGCTTGGCGCCTTGCGCATCGTCAATCCCAGGGACGGCTGGCCCAACATCGCGGCCCAGCGCGCCGCGGCCGGCGCCGACCACATTCTGGAAAAGGTCGAACTGTTCGACACGGTGGAGCAGGCGGTCGCCGACCTCGACCTCCTGTTCGCCACCACCGCGCGCCCCCACGACCAGGCCAAGCCCGTGGTGGGGCCGGAAGCCGCAGCCAGCGAGATCGCGGGGCACGTCGCCGGCGGCGGCAAGGCCGGCATCCTGTTCGGCAGGGAGCGCTGGGGGCTGACCAACGAGGAGGTCGGGCTCTCCAACCGGATCATCACCTTCCCGGTCAATCCGGGCTTTGCCTCGCTCAATCTCGCCCAGGCCGTGCTGCTGGTCGGCTATGAATGGTTCAAGCGGGCCACCTCGGGCGCGCTGCCGCACGCCATGCCGGAGCGCTCCGAGCGCGCCTCGCAGCACCAGATGCAGGCCTTCTTCGACAACCTCGTGCGCGAACTCGACAAGGTCGAATTCCTGCGGCCCGCCGAGAAGCGCGACACCATGCTGGTCAACCTGCGCAACATCTTCACCCGCATGGAGCCGACCAAGCAGGACATGCACACGTTGCACGGCGTGGTGATGGCGATCGCGGAAGGGCGCAAGGGGCCGGCCAAGGGCGGCGTGCTCGACGGCGAGCAGGCGACCCGCCTGCGCGCGCTGCTGGCCGAGCACGGGCAGGGCGGCGGCATGCCCGACAGCGGCTCGACCGTGCGCGGTCTCGCCCGCCTGCTTCGCCGCAACCCGACCGATGCCGAACGCCTGCTCTGGCAGGCGCTGACCCGCGACCGCCGCTTTGCCGGCCAGTTCAAGCGCCAGACCCCGGTCGGCCGCCACATTCCTGATTTCGTGTCCTTCCCGCACCGGATCGCGATCGAGCTTGTGAACCCGGGCGAGAGCGAAGCCATCGCCGCAGACCGCGCGTCGCGGCGCGCTTGGCTGGAAGCGCGGGATTATCGCGTGCTCGACATTCGCGCCGCGGATGTGGAGCGGGATCTCGAGGCGGAGCTCGTGCGGCTGCAGGAGATGATGGCGGGACACTCTGACATTCCGTAGGGCACGGCAGCGATTGGCAGGCAAAGCGACACCGGTCCAAGGCCATCCAGCATCATTGATGCATGTCAAAGAGCATGGAACCCCGCTGGTTACGCTCGAGGCAGCAGGGAGGGTTCGACATGTCAATCAGCCGTCGCCAAGCACTTGCCGCCTTCGGCGCCGCCGTGTCGGCGCTTGCGATTTCCCGAGCAGCACGCGCCGAGTTTGACGGCCCAGTCGTCAGGGCTTTGGAGGGCGGCGAAGATTTCTGGCTCGCCCAGGACGCCTATATCTACGGATACCCGCTCGTGACGATGGAAATGACCCGCCGGGTCATGACAAACGTTGCGGCGGTGGAAGGTACCCGCGGACCGATGGGGCAGTTCGTCAAGCTCCGCAAATACCCCGATGCGAGCTTCAAGGACGTCACGGCACCCAATGCCGATACCCTCTACACGACCGCCTGGATCGACGTGGGAGACGAGCCCTGGGTCCTGAGCATGCCGGACATGAAGGACCGCTACTTCCTTTTTCCGATGCTCGACGGCTGGACGAATGTATTCCAGGTGCCGGGCAAGCGCACCACTGGCACCAGGGCGCAGACATACGCGATCACGGGCCCGGGCTGGAAAGGAGTGCTTCCCGCCGGCGTGAAGGAATACAGATCACCTACAAGCATGGTGTGGATTCTGGGCCGCATCTACTGCACCGGCACGCAGGAGGATTATGCGGCCGTGCACGCGCTACAGGATCAGTTCAAGCTCGTACCGCTCAGCGCATACGGCAAGTCCTATACGCCTCCGGCAGGCAAGGTCGATGCGTCGATCGACATGAAGACGGCGGTCCGAGAGCAGGTCAACCGCCTGGACGCAGTTGCCTATTTCAACCTTCTCGCGCAATTGATGAAGCGCAATCCGCCGGCTGCCGCGGATGCGGCCGAGGTCGCCCGGTTCGCGAAGATCGGCCTTGTCCCCGGCAAGGATTTTGACGCGGGCAAGTTCGACGCTGCCTTCGCCAAGCGGGTCCCGCAGGTGGCGTTCGATCGCATCATGCTCCAGTTCAAGGTCAACAAGGCGATCAGGAATATCAACGGCTGGGCCTTCGACGCCGAAGCCGGCGTCTACGGCACCAACTATCTCAACCGTGCCCTTGTCACGGCCATCGGGCTTGGCGCCAATCGGATTCAGGATGCATGCTATCCGACATCCCAGAAGGACGCCGACGGCAAAGAGTATGTCGGCAGCAACAAATACGTCATGCGGTTCGCGAGGGGGCAGCTTCCTCCGGTCGGCGGCTTCTGGTCGCTGACGATGTATGACGAGAACTACTTCTTCGTGGCCAATCCGATCAACCGCCAGTCCATCAGTGCCCGCGAGAAGCTGAAAGCCAATCCAGACGGCTCGGTCGATCTCTACATTCAGAAGGACAATCCCGGTCCTGACAAGGAGAGCAACTGGCTTCCCGCTCCAGCGGGCAAGTTCGTGCTGATGTTGCGCATGTACTGGCCCAACGAGAAGTCGCCATCGATCATCAACGGGACCTGGAAGCCGCCGCCGGTCCGTCGGGTGACGAGCAGCTAGAGCGGAATGGCTTTCGGTTGAATCGAACGCCGCAGGTGGTTGACCGCTCCCGCTTTCGGCGCCACTCGAGGCGGACACGTTCATCCGAATCCTCGCGTGCCCGCTGGAGCGGTTGCATTTTGCTGGCGCCTTACGGGCCTACACTGCCTCGAGCTGCTCGGCGCGCTTCTTCTTCGGCTTGGACTGGCCGAGCAGAGGGCCTGCCGTGAGCGCGGCGGTATCGGCGACGCCCGGATCGCGCGAGATCATCGCGGCGACGATGGCACCGTCGATGATGAGACCGAGCTGGTGAGCCAGCACCGCAGGCTCCGTCGATCCGAACTCGCCGGCGAGCTTCTCGATATGGCCGAGCACGATCTTCTTGTGCTTTAGCGCGATGTTGCGAAATTGTTTCGCATCCTTGTCGTGCTCGCCGACGGCGTTGATGAAGGGACAGCCGTAGAAGCGTTCTTCCGCGAACCAGCTTTTCAGTGCAGGAAAGATGCGCGCCAGTTTCGCCTGCGCATCGCCGCCGCCTTGCTCCATGGCGCCGATGAACCATTCGCGCCACTGCTTGCCTTCGCTTTCCAGCACCGCGTTGACGAGATTGGTCTTGGAGCCGAACAGCTTGTAGAGCGTGGTCTTCGCAGTGCCGGCTTCCTCGATGATCGCGTCGATGCCGGTGGCGTTGATTCCATTCTTGCAGAACAGATGCGATGCGGCGCTGAGCAGGCGCCCGCGCGCGGATTCGTCGTCGCTTGCAACAGCGTGGGGCGAATTCGAATTCTTCTTCGATGACGTCTTTGCCATAGCTGCAACTTAATCGCAGCTGCATCGCATCAGCAAGCCGCATGTGGTTGGCGCTGAAATTATTCGCAAGCGACCGTTCACTTGCACCGCGTTTGTGCAGCGCGCCGCCGATCAACTGTCAGGCGGGCCGCTAAACGGCTCAACCCCCTCGCATTTTGATCCTGGCGGGTCTTGGCACGCTCCATGCAAGGAAACAGACCGTTCGGTATCCTGCCGATTTCCACTTCTGCCAGGGAGAAGATTGATGACTGCCGTCGTTCAGAAGACAGTGCTGACGGGTTGCCTCGCGCCCATCGACAAGAATGGCCTCGAGCAACTGATCGCCAATGGCAAGGCGAATCCGAAGGTCATCAAGACCTTGAAGTGCAAGACGGTCGCGGAGGGCAAGTTCCGCCACGCCAACTACATCCGCAACCTGCCGCCCTACATCGTCGACGAGCCGCCGGGACTCCTGGGCGACGATACCGCGCCCAATCCGTCGGAAGCCTCGCTCGCGGCGCTCGGCTCCTGCCTTGCGGTCGGCCTGCACGCCAACGCTGTGCACCGCGGCTGGATCGTGAACAAGCTCGAGCTCGAGCTCGAAGGCGATCTCAACATCACCGCGGTCTGGGGGACCGGCGACACCTCGGACAAGCCGGTCGGCTTCACCGACGTGCGCGTCAAGGTCGACATGGAATGCGAGGGCATCTCGCCGGACGAGATCAACGCGCTGGTCGCCCATGTGAAGAAGTGGTCGCCGGTCGCCAACACCTTCACCCGCCCGGTCAATCTCGAGGTCGGCATCTAGCTGATAGCAACCAGGACAAGGTGCGGGAGACGATCATGGGTTCACTGGCTTTATCGCGGGCCGACGTTTTGGATCAGCCCGCACCGTCCATTCCAGACGAGGTGGCGCGGATCGCGCGCGAGCAGCTCGCGCCGCTCGCCGCCGGCATCGACGACGGATCGGTCTATCCGGCAGAGGTGCTGCGCAAATTCGGTGCGGTTGGCGCCTTCGGCAACCACGTGCCGCACGAAGGTTCCGCCGACCTGCGCTGCGCCATCCAGGCGATGGCGGCCGTCGGCGAGGTCTGTGGCAGCACGGCATTCATGAAGTGGTGTCAGGACACGCTGGTTTGGTACGCCGCCAATTCGACCAATGCGAAGCTGGCCAAGCGTTTCGGCGATGCCTTCTCGACCGGTCGCGTGCTCGGCGGCACCGGCCTCTCCAATCCGATGAAGAGCTTCTTCGGGATCGAGAAGCTCAAATTGAAGGGGCGCAAGGTCGAGGGCGGCTACATCGTCCGCGGCGTGCTCCCCTGGGTCTCCAATCTCGGTCCCGACCACTATTTCGGCACCATTTTCGAGCGCGAGGACGAGCCGGGACTGGTCATGTTTCTGGCCGACTGCTCGGACCCCGCGATCACGCTGACGCCCTGCAAGCCGTTCCTCGCGATGGACGGGACCGGCACTTACGGCGTGCAGTTCCGCGACGTGTTCGTGCCGGATGATCTGATCCTGGCCGATCCCGCAGGTCCCTTCGTCAAGAAGATCCGCGCCGGCTTCATCCTGCTCCAGGCGGGCATGGCACTCGGCCTGATCAAGGACTGCATCAGCATCATGGATGAGGTCGACAATCCGCTCGGTCACATCAACCGCTATCTGCCGCAGCAGCCGGTGCACTTCCGCGATCTCGCTGCCGAGCTCGAGGCCGAGACCATGGCGCTGGCGCGCGATCCCTACAACGAGGAGGACGCTTACTGGCGCAAGGTGATCGCGCTGCGGCTTCGCGCCGGCGACGCCAGCGTCGCGGCGGCGCATGCGGCGATGCTGCATTGTGGCGCGCGCGGCTACCTGAAAAGCCACCGCGCGCAGCGGCGCCTGCGCGAGGCCTATTTCGTCGCGATCGTCACGCCTGCCACCAAGCAGCTGCGCAAGATGCTCGCCGAATCCTGAGCTTCACGAGTCCACCCAGAAGACCACCCAACCTCAACGGAGAGGCTGCCAATGACGGACGTTCTGATCTCTGCCAGCGAACTTGCCGATCTCTTGAAGCTAGAGCCGTGCGTCGTGATCGACACCCGCAATCCCGACGCCTATGCCGCGGGACATCTGCCCAATGCCGTGAACGTGCACGACATCTTCACCTATCTTGCAACCTCGACGCCCGAAGGCATCAGCGAGCTGAAGACCAAGTTCGCCGACGCTTTCGGCGCCGCCGGTCTGTCCGGCAAGGAAACGGCGGTGGTGTATGAGCAGTCGATGAATTCCGGCTTCGGCCAGTCCTGCCGCGGGTACTATCTGCTCACCATGCTCGGCTATCCCAAGGTGAAGGTGCTGCATGGCGGCTTCGACGCCTGGGCGGCCGCGGGCTTGCCGGTGACCAAGGACGTTCCGACCCCGGTGAAGGCCTCGTTCCCGATCGTGCCGGAAGCGGGCGAGATCCTGATCGATGCCAAGACCATGCTCGCCGCGGTCGGCAAGCCCGGGGTCGCGATCCTCGACGTGCGCGATGTCGACGAGTGGATCGGCGACAGCTCTTCTCCTTACGGAAAGGATTTCTGCCCGCGCAAGGGCCGCATTCCCGGCGCCGTGTGGCTGGAATGGTACCGCATGATGAAGCCGACCGCCGAAGGCCCGCGCTTCAAATCCAAGGACGAGATCCTGGCGGAATGCGCCACCGTCGGCATCACGCCGAGCACGCCGGTGTACCTGTATTGCTTCAAGGGCGCGCGCGCCTCGAACACGTTCCTGGCGCTCAAGAACGCCGGCGTGAAGGACGTGCGGATGTACTTCGGCTCCTGGAACGAATGGTCGCGCGACCCGTCGCTGCCGATCGAGCAGGGATTGCCGGTGGCTGCCCAGGTAACAGGCAAGGCGGCATAGAACCTGCATGTTTATCGTGGTCCGGCTGCGCAAGGCTTAGCCGGGCCACGATGGAATCTTGAGCCGAGGTGGCGGACAACGGCGTTCGCCGCGCGATGTGACAAAGGGGCGCAACAGCATGTCCACGTTCGACGATCCGTTTGATTCCGACCGCAATCTCCAGGCGGGCTGCGTTTGCGGCCAGCACCGCTCGGCCCTCGAGCACGAGCAGGCCGCGTCGGCCCTGCGCTGCGAGCCCATCGAAAGCGAGGACAAGCGCTACGAGGGTGTCGTCGCGTCCGCGGTGATGCGCGCGATGTTTCCGCAGGACGTGGCACGCCGCGCCTTCCTGAAATCGGCCGGTGCGTCGACCGCGCTTGCGGCGCTGTCGCAATTCTTCCCGCTCAAGACGGCGACGGAGGTCTTCGCCGCGACCGGCACGCCGGAGAAGAAGGACCTCAAGGTCGGCTTCATTCCGATCACATGCGCCACGCCGATCATCATGGCGGCGCCGCTCGGCTTCTATGCGAAGCACGGCCTCAACGTCGAAGTGGTCAAGACCGCCGGCTGGGCCGTAGTCCGCGACAAGACCATCAACAAGGAATACGACGCTGCGCACATGCTGGCGCCGATGCCGATCGCGATATCGCTCGGCCTCGGCTCGAACGCCATTCCCTTTGCCGTCCCCGCGATCGAAAACATCAACGGGCAGGGCGTCACGCTTGCCATGAAGCACAAGGACAAGCGCGACCCGAAAGACTGGAAGGGAATGAAGTTCGCGATCCCCTTCGACTATTCCATGCACAATTACCTGCTGCGCTATTATCTCGCCGAGCACGGGATCGATCCTGATACCGACGTGCAGCTGCGCTCGGTGCCGCCGCCGGAGATGGTCGCGAACTTGCGCGCCGACAACATCGACGGCTTCCTCGCGCCGGACAACATCTGCCAGCGCGCGATCTATGACGGCGTCGGCTTCATGCACATCCTGTCGAAGGAGATCTGGGACGGCCATCCCTGTTGCAGCTTCGCCGCCAGCCGCGAATTCATCACCACCGCGCCGAACAGCTTTGCGGCGCTGACGCGCGCCATCGTCGATGCGACCGCCTACGCGTCGAAGGCGGAGAACCGCAAGCAGATCGCGGAAGCGATCGCGCCGGCCAACTACATCAATGCGCCGGTGACGGTGCTGGAGCAGGTCCTGACCGGCACCTATGCCGACGGCCTCGGCGGAGTGAAGACCGACGCCAAGCGGGTCGATTTCGATCCGTTCCCCTGGCAGTCCTTCGCGGTCTGGATGCTGACGCAGATGAAGCGCTGGGGCCAGATCAAGGGGGAGGTCGACTACAAGACCATCGCCGAGCAGGTGTATCTCGCCACCGATACCAAGAAGCTGATGACCGAGATGGGGCTGTCGCCGCCTGCAAGCGCCTACAAATCCTTTGCGGTGATGGGCAAGACGTTCGATCCGGCCAAGCCGGAGGAGTATGTGGCGAGCTTCAAGATCAGGAAGGGGGCGTGATGGTCTTCGCTCTCTCCCCAGCGTCGTCCCGGCGAACGCCGGCAGCCACCACCACGGTGAGGCGCTTGGGGAAGATTTGTTGTTCGGGGCGCCTATCGGCCGCGCTCGATGAATTCCGCGGTATGGGTCCCGGCGTTCGCCGGGACGACATCTGGAGAGGCCTTGCGCGATGACATCCTCCCTCCGTCTCCGCGCGGGTCTCGTCTCCATCGTGCTGCTCGCCGCGTTCCTCGGCATCTGGCATATCGCAACGCGCTCGACGGGGGCGACGACGACGATGAGCCCGGAATACGCCAAGCTGATGGGGCTGACGGCCACACAAGGCAAATCGGCGATGCCCGGGCCGCTCGACGTCGGGGCAAAGCTCTGGGAGCACCTCAAGCGGCCGTTCTACGATAACGGGCCAAACGACAAGGGGCTCGGCATCCAGCTCGCCTATTCCATCGCGCGGGTCGGCACCGGCTATCTGCTGGCAGTGCTCGTCGCCATCCCGCTCGGCTTCCTGATCGGCATGTCGCCGCTGTTGAGCAAGGCGCTCGATCCCTTCATCCAGGTGCTGAAGCCGATCTCGCCTTTGGCCTGGATGCCGCTCGCGCTCTACACCATCAAGGATTCCTCGGTCTCCGCGATCTTCGTCATCTTCATCTGCTCGATCTGGCCGATGCTGCTCAACACCGTGTTCGGCGTTGCCAGCGTGCGCAAGGAATGGATCAATGTCGCGCGCACGCTCGAGGTAGGCACGATCAGGCGCGCCTTCACCGTGATCCTGCCCGCCGCGGCGCCGACGATCCTGACCGGCATGCGCATCTCGATCGGCATCGCCTGGCTCGTCATCGTCGCCGCCGAGATGCTCGTCGGTGGCACCGGCATCGGCTACTTCGTCTGGAACGAGTGGAATAATCTGTCGATCACCAACGTCATCATCGCGATCCTGCTGATCGGGGTCATCGGCATGCTGCTCGACCAGATCCTGGCGCGCTTCACGCGCATGGTCACGTTTCCGGAGTAGCAGCGGTGTCCGACAAATTCATCTCCATCGAAGGCATCGCGAAGCGCTATCCTGGTGCGGGCGGCGCCACGACCACCATCTTCGAGAACCTGTGGCTGTCGATGACGCGCGGCGAGTTTGCCTGCGTGATCGGCCATTCCGGCTGCGGCAAGACCACGGTGCTCAACATCCTCGCCGGCCTCGATGCGCCGAGCGAGGGCGCCGTCATCGTCGACGGTCAGGCGATCTCGGGCACCAGCCTCGATCGCGCCGTGATCTTCCAAAGCCATGCGCTGCTGCCCTGGCGCACCGTGCTCGGCAACGTCGCCTATGCCGTCAGCTCGAAATGGCGGAACTGGGACCGCGCCAAAGTGAGGGCGCATGCGCAGACCTTCATCGATCTCGTCGGTCTCTCCGGCTCCGAGCACAAGCGTCCGTCCGAACTGTCGGGCGGCATGAAGCAGCGCGTCGGCATCGCGCGGGCGCTGTCGATCACGCCGAAGATGATGCTGATGGACGAGCCGTTCTCGGCGCTCGACGCGCTGACGCGCGGCACGCTGCAGGACGAGGTCCGCCGCATTTGCCTGGAGACCGGACAGACCGCGTTTATGATTACGCATGACGTTGACGAGGCGATCTACCTCGCCGACAAGATCTTCCTGATGACCAACGGCCCCGGCGCCGTGCTGGCCGAGGTGGTCGAGAACCCGCTGCCGAGGGACCGCGGCCGCACCGATCTGCACCGCCATCCGCTCTACTACGCCCTGCGCAACCACATCATCGATTTCCTGGTGACGCGCAGCAAGACCTTCGTCGCCGAGACGCCCGGCCACGATCCGCGCAACGTACCGGTGGTGCAGATCGGCAAGCCCGGACTGTCGATCGCGGCCGGCAGCGACGAACCGCGGCAGACCTGGATGTCCGGGACCAGCCCCGGATTGAGTGCCTAACCCAAGGAGACCTGACATGAAGCGCGAAGACCTCACCGAGAAGCTGCTCGACATCAAACGCGAGAAGGGCTGGAGCTGGAAGCACATCTGCGAGAAGATCGGCGGCTATTCGGAGGTGCTGATCGTCGGCGCGATCCTCGGCCAGATGAAGCTGACCAAGCCGCAGGCCGCGAACGCCGGCGAGCTGTTCGGCCTGTCGAAGGCGGAAGTTGCGATGCTCAACGAGGTGCCGATGCGCGGCACCGGGACGCCGATGCCGCCCACCGATCCGTTGATCTACCGCTTCTACGAGATGGTAATGGTGAACGGCCCGGCCTGGAAAGCGCTGATCGAGGAGGAGTTCGGCGACGGCATCATGTCGGCGATCGACTTCGACATGGCACTGGAGCGCGTCGCCAACCCGAAGGGTGATCGCGTCAAGATCACGATGAGCGGCAAGTTCCTGCCGTACAAGTACTACGGCGCCAGCGGCAATGTGCCGGAATACGGCTTCAAGGAGGGGTGAGGAGCGGTTAACCAGTGGTGAAGCGGCGTCCCGATGTTTGCCCTCCAGGGTTTGCCTGATCGCAATCTCTGGAAGCTAGCAGAGAGGCGTTGCTTCAACCACAGGTAAACGTCATGAAAGCTCGTTCGCTCCTTGTTTCGGCAGCCCTTGGCATGTTGGTCATGACTGCTTCCGCCATGGCACAGTCACTTGGCCAGCGTGCCATGGTCGAGCAGGGCGGCGGTGCATTGCGGCAGGAAGGATCGGTCCGCGTGCAAACGTCGATCAACTTCTTTGTCGCTGGCCCCAGCGGGGACAGCGAGTAGGCCCAAAAGCTGCGCGAGCGCGCGCGCCGCGCGGTCTATGAGATGGCGGCGCGCGAATGCGATCTGTTGCGCGAGGTGATCGCCCGCGATTGCCGGCTGGAGTCGGTTAACACCAGCATCAACCGGCAACTCGGACCGCAGCAAGCGGAGGGCTTCAATATCAACGGCTCGATGGCTTTTCAGATCACGCTCAAATAGAGGGCGGGATTCATTTCCCCGCCTTCACCTCGGCCGCGGCCACCGCAAGCAGCTCGCTCATCTTGGCGCGAATGGCCTGCTCGGTGACGGCAACGTTCTTGGCGGCGAAATCGGCCGTGATCTTGCGCAGGACGTCGGCATCGCCGGCCTCCTCGAAATCGGCCGCGACCACCTCCTTGGCATAGGCCGTGGCGGCGTCACCGGTGATGCCGAGCTTTTCGGCTGCCCACAGGCCGAGAAGCCGGTTTCGGCGCGCCTCCGCCTTGAATTTCTGCTCCTCGTCGAGGGCGAACTTCTTCTCGAAACCTTCCTGGCGCTTGTCGAACTCGCTCATGCCTTGTTCCAAATCCTTGCTGAATGGCGCGGGGCCCTTCCGTTGCGGCGCCCCGGCTGCATGCCTACATAGATAGCACGAATCGGCAAAACAACGGGCCGTTAAGCCGCAGGCAAGACGGTATAAGTTGGCGCCGGACGGCCGGATCGATTGTGCTCGGACAGCCAATCGGATAGGTTGCCTAAAGGCTTGGTTCCCGTTCTGTTTTCTGGGTTATGGATGGGTTCCTCGCCGTTCACGGCAGCTCCGCTGTGGGTCCCATCCTAGTCAACCGGAGCACACCAAATTCATGGATTTCAACAAAACACGGTACATCCCCATGAGCCGTCGGCGTCGCATTTATGAAGGCAAGGCAAAGGTTCTCTACGAGGGCCCGGAACCTGGTACCCTGATCCAGCACTTCAAGGACGACGCCACCGCGTTCA
Organism: Bradyrhizobium sp. Leaf396; assembly: GCF_001424605.1. Lineage (NCBI taxonomy): Bacteria > Pseudomonadati > Pseudomonadota > Alphaproteobacteria > Hyphomicrobiales > Nitrobacteraceae > Bradyrhizobium > Bradyrhizobium sp. Leaf396. The sequence goes on along the minus strand of NZ_LMQJ01000065.1, from coordinate 310,233 downwards.
ACGCGAAGAAGCATCAGGTGATCGAGGGCAAGGGTGTCCTCAACAACCGGATTTCGGAGTACCTGTTTCAGCACCTCAACGACATCGGGGTGCCGACCCACTTCATCCGCCGTCTCAACATGCGCGAGCAGCTGATTCGCGAGGTCGAGATCGTGCCGCTCGAGGTGGTGGTGCGGAACGTCGCCGCCGGGTCGCTCTCGCAGCGTCTCGGCATCGAGGAGGGCACCCAGCTGCCCCGTTCGATCATCGAATTCTACTACAAGAACGACCAGCTCAACGACCCCATGGTGTCGGAAGAGCACATCACCGCCTTCGGCTGGGCCACGCCGCAGGAGATCGACGACATCATGGCACTCGCCATCCGCGTCAACGATTTCCTCACCGGCCTCTTCCTCGGCATCGGCATCCGCCTCGTCGACTTCAAGATGGAGTGCGGCCGCCTGTTCGAGAACGAGATGATGCGGATCATCGTCGCCGACGAGATCTCGCCGGACAGCTGCCGGCTGTGGGACATCAAGTCGAACGAGAAGCTCGACAAGGACCGTTTCCGCAGGGATCTCGGCGGCCTGCTCGAGGCCTATACCGAGGTCGCAAAGCGTCTCGGCATCCTGATGGAGAACGAGCGTCCGCAGGGCTCAGGCCCCGTGCTGGTGAAGAGCTGAAGGGGATTTCGACGTGAAGGCACGTGTCACCGTTACCTTGAAGACGGGCATCCTCGATCCGCAAGGCAAGGCGATCGAGGGTGCGCTGAAGTCGCTGGGCGTCGACGGCGTCGCCAGCGTCCGGCAGGGCAAGGTGTTCGACATCGAGCTCGCCGGCGCCGACAAGGCCAAGGCGGAAGCTGCGCTCAAGCAAGCCGCCGACAAGCTGCTGGCGAACACCGTGATCGAGAACTATCGGGTCGAACTGCTCTAATGAAAGCCGCCATCCTCGTCTTCCCCGGAATCAATCGCGAGCGCGATATGGCGCGCGCACTGAAGCTCATCTCGGGCCGCGAGCCGGCGATGGTCTGGCACGCCGAGACGGCGCTGCCTGCGGGCACGGATCTCGTGGTGGTGCCGGGCGGCTTCTCCTACGGCGATTATTTGCGCTGTGGCGCCATCGCGGCGCGGGCGCCGGTGATGGACGCGGTGCGCGACTACGCTGCCAAGGGCGGCCTCGTGCTCGGCGTCTGCAACGGTTTCCAGATCCTGTGCGAGTCCGGCCTGCTGCCGGGCGTCCTCATGCGCAATGCGGGGCTGAAGTTCATCTGCCGCGATGTGCATCTGCGCGTCGAGCGTTCCGACTCGCCGTTCACCCGCGGCTACAACGCCGGGCAGGTGATCCGCGTGCCGGTCGCCCACGGCGAGGGCAATTACGAGGCGGACGAGGAGACGATCAACCGGCTCGAGGGCGAGGGACGGGTGCTCTATCGCTATTGCTCGGCCGCCGGCGAGGTCGACGATTTCAACAACATCAACGGCGCCGCGCACTCCATCGCCGGAATCGTCAACGACAGGGGCAACGTGCTAGGCATGATGCCGCATCCAGAAAACCACGTCGAAGACATCATGGGCTGCACCGACGGCCGCGGCCTGTTCGCCGGCCTCGTCCAGCATCTGGAAAAGGCTGCGTGATCGCGTGGGTGCCGGGGCGGCCGTCGTTGCGGTCGCGTCGGCCGGCGACGCTCAGGGCGCTTCAGCGACGCTTCCACCTTTCCGCCGGCACCGTCATCGCGGCAACGCCTGCCATCACCAGCAGCAATCCCAGCGCCAGGTTCGACGGCACGCTCTCGCCGAGCAGCAGCACGGAGAGGCCGACGCCTATCGGGATGCGCAGATAGCCTTGCGCGTTCGTCGTCAGCGTGCCGAGCCGGCCGAGGCAGATGTAGAACAGCAGCAGTCCCAGCGCGCTTGAGACGATGCCCATGACGATGGTGGCAACAATTGCCGTCGGAGTCGGCTGCAGCGTCCAGGGCTGGTCGATGAGGAGCGAGGGCGGCAGCAGGATCATGCCGCCGAACAATAGCGAGCCTGCCGCCACCACCATCGGGTCGTAGTCGGACAACCTGAGGCCGAAGATGGTTGCGCAGGCAAAGGAGATCGTGGCGAGCAGGATTGCGATCTCCGCGATGATCTCGCTGCCGAGCCCGTGCAGCGCATCGAGGCCGACGATGAGGGTCGTGCCGGCAAGGCCGAGGACCGCGCCGGCGAGCTTGAGCAGCGTCGCCGGCTCGTGCCGCGTGATCAGCGAGGTGATCAGGAAGGCGAAGATCGGCGTCGTCGAGGCCAGCACCACCGTGTTCGAGGCCGGCACATATTGCTGCGACCAGGTGATGATCAGGAACGGGAAGGTCGAGTTGATCAATTGCTGGGTCGCGAACAGCTTCCAGGCCTTCGCGTCGATCGGTATCCTGACCCCGCGCATCCACAGGATCGCGAACAGGAACGCGGCCGCGATCAGCGAGCGCGCCGAGATGAATGTGATGGGCGGGATCGTGTCCAGCGCCAGCTTGGTCAGCGGATAGGTGGAACTCCAGCAGCAAGCCAGAGCCAGCAGCAGCGCGTAGTCGCGCCAGCTGCGCACGCCAGGCACGGACGGCAACGGCGTTGATGCGGACCCCGTCGCGCGACCCGCCTCCGATGTGCTCTGCGGCACCTTGTTCTGCTCCCCGGCGCAACAGCGCTTGATCAAGTCTGGGCGAGGGGACGCGAAAAGGGAAGCCGTCGAGCTATGCGTTTGGCTGCGGTGCCGGTTTCCGCTTCACCCGCTTGATCGTGCCGGAGAAGGTGAACAGGGGCCGTCCGCCGGAGGTCAGCCTGCCGCGCAGGAAGATCAGCGAGCCGCCGGCGCGGGACACTTCGCCGACGCACTCGACCAGTTCGCCCTCGCGGGCCGCGTCGAGGAAATCGCAGGCGAAATTGGTCGTCACGGCCGGCCCATCCAGCTCGTGGGTGGCAATTGCAAAAAGACAATAATCGGCGAAAGCCATGAAGCAGCCGCCATGGACGTTGCCGGAGCCGTTGAGGTGCTTTTTCTCGACCCGGAAGGCGCAGCGGACGCTGCCGTCCGCCTCGATTCGGTGCCAGAAGGGGCCGACATGGGATTCAAAACTGTCGCGAATCCAGGTCCGCCAACCCTCAAATTCGCCCTCGGTGGCGACGTGGAGGTCGGGGCGGCGGAGCGGAGATGATTTGGTCAATTCGTGCAAGGAAACAGGCCTTCAATTGCGGGTCTTCAGCCCTTAAATCCGATCCGACCGCGCCGTGCAATTCCTGTTCCCGCGGAGCCCCCGGCGCAAAACGTGGGACAGCGGGAAAATGCGCCATAAAGGGCTTTTCGCGAGCCCCCGATGTTCCTAAGAACGGCCAACCGCCGCCGAAAGCCCCGAATCCATGAAGAACGAACCCAAGATCACCCCCGAACTGGTTGCCGCCCACGGGCTCAAGCCCGACGAATATGAGCGCATCCTGAAGCTGATCGGGCGGGAGCCGACCTTCACCGAGCTCGGCATCTTCTCGGCGATGTGGAACGAGCATTGCTCGTACAAGTCGTCGCGCATCCATCTTCGCGGCCTGCCGACCAAGGCGTCCTGGGTGATCCAGGGCCCCGGCGAGAATGCCGGCGTGATCGACATCGGCGATGGCCAGGCCGTGGTGTTCAAGATGGAGAGCCACAACCACCCGAGCTATATCGAGCCCTATCAGGGCGCGACGACCGGCGTCGGCGGTATCTTGCGCGACGTGTTCACCATGGGCGCGCGCCCCATCGCCTGCCTCAATGCGCTCAGCTTCGGCGCGCCCGAGCACCCGAAGACGCGGCATCTCGTCTCCGGCGTCGTGGCGGGCGTCGGCGGCTACGGCAATTCCTTCGGCGTGCCGACCGTGGGCGGGCAGGTGCGCTTCCACACCCGCTACGACGGCAACATCCTCGTCAATGCGATGGCGGTCGGTCTCGCCGATACCGACAAGATCTTCTATGCGGCTGCCTCCGGCGTGAACATGCCGATCGTCTATCTGGGCTCCAAGACCGGCCGCGACGGCATCCATGGCGCCTCGATGGCCTCGGCCGAGTTCGATGACAATTCGGAGGAGAAGCGCCCCACCGTGCAGGTCGGCGATCCCTTTGCGGAGAAGCTGCTGCTTGAGGCCTGCCTCGAGATCATGGAGAAGGGCTGCGTCATCGCGATCCAGGACATGGGCGCCGCGGGCCTGACCTGCTCGGCGGTCGAGATGGGCGCCAAGGGCGACCTCGGCGTCGATCTCGATCTCGACGCGGTGCCGACCCGCGAGACCGGCATGAGTGCCTATGAGATGATGCTCTCGGAAAGCCAGGAGCGCATGCTCATGGTGCTCAAGCCCGAGAAGGAAAAGGAAGCCGAGGCGATCTTCAAGAAGTGGGGCCTCGACTTCGCCGTCGTCGGCTACACCACGCCGAGCAAGCGCTTCGTGGTCAAGCATGGCGGCGACGTCATGGCCGATCTTCCGATCAAGGAGCTCGGCGACGAGGCGCCGGTCTATGACCGCCCGCAAGTCCCCTCCGCGGCGCTGCCGGTGGTGCATGCCCGCGAGGTGCCGGCGCCGATGGGCCTCGGGCCTGCGCTGGAGAAGCTGATCGGCACGCCGGACATGTGCAGCAAGCGCTGGGTGTGGGAGCAGTACGATCACGTCATTCTCGGCAACACGATGCAGCGCCCAGGCGGCGATGCTGCCGTGGTGCGCGTGCAGGACGGGCCGAAGGGTCTGGCGCTGACCGTCGACGTAACACCACGCTATTGCGAGGCCGATCCGTTCGAAGGCGGCAAGCAGGCGGTGGCGGAAGCCTGGCGCAACATCACCGCGGTCGGCGGCAGGCCGCTTGCGATCACCGACAATCTAAATTTCGGCAACCCCGAAAGACCTGAGATCATGGGCCAGTTTGTCGGCTGCCTGAAGGGTATCTCGGAAGCCTGCCGCACGCTGGATTTCCCGGTCGTCTCGGGCAACGTCTCGCTCTACAACGAGACCAACGGCCGTGCGATCCTGCCGACGCCATCGATCGGCGGGGTCGGCCTGCTCGATGATTTCACCAAATCCGCCTCGCTCGCCTTCAAGGCCGAAGGCGAGGCGATCCTCTTGATCGGTGAAACCCATGGCTGGCTCGGCCAGTCCGTCTACCTGCGTGACATCTGCGGCCGCGAGGAGGGCGCGCCCCCGCCGGTGGATCTCGCCGCCGAGAAGCGCAACGGCGATTGCGTGCGCGGCATGATCCATGCGGGCACCGCGACCGCGGTGCATGACCTCTCGGACGGCGGCCTCCTGATCGCGCTCGCCGAGATGGCGATGGCGAGCGGCATCGGTGCGAAACTGCTCGCCGCGCCGAGCGCACTGGTGCCGCAGGCCTATTGGTTCGGAGAGGACCAGGCGCGCTATCTCGTTACCGTGCCGGAAACCGAAGCCGGCCGCGTGCTCGCCAAGATGCGCGGCTGCGAGGTGCCTTGCGTGCGGATCGGCACCACCGGAGGCGATGCGATCGCAATCGCAGGAGAAGCGCCTGTGTCGATCGAGAGCCTGCGGACATCCCACGAGCGCTGGCTGCCGGAGTATATGGGCGGGAAGGCAGCGTAAGGCCGCCTTCACAAGCTACAGCACCTTCGTTGCCCCGGGGATCTGGCGCAAGGCGCGCGTGAGCCCCCAACTGAACGCGACGGTCAGCACGAATCCGATCGTCGCCTTCACGATCGCCGGCAGGTCATAGTCGAATAGCCAGTATTGCAGCCAAAGCGCGATCGGGTAGTGTACCAGAAACATGCCATAAGCGTCCGCCTGCATCGGATCGAGTAGCTTGGCCGAGCCCGATTGCCTGAACCTCTGGAAGAAGGCCAGGATCAGAAACATGATGGCCACGCTGAAGATAGCGAAGCAGACGGCATAGAGTCCCTCATACCAGTTCGGCAGCGGCCACGGGTTTCCCAGTATTTCGCGCTTGATGAAGATCAGCACCCAGAGCAGGCAATACGGGACTATCGCCAAGACCATCCAGTCCCAGCTCACCTTCGCCATCCGGCCGTCTGCCGCGAGCAGCCCGCGATCCATATTCGCGACGCCGATGCCGGCACCGAAGAAGAAGTAGCTCGCGTAAAGCATCACGCGCCCGTGCTGCACCGAGAACGGCCCCAACTCGAACCAGTTGCTTGGCCCAAAATACATCAGCCCGGGTACGTAGAACGCTGCGGTGACGGCGAGCATGACCGCAAAGAACGCGGCGGGTCGTCGGCGGCCGTGCAGCGAAAGGCGGTTGATCGGATCTAGCAGGTTGGGCGAGAGGCGATGCAGGATGCAGGCAACCGCATCGAAGCCGAGCAGGACCCAGAGGAACCAGATCGGCCCGCTCGGCCACGGGCCCTTCGTGACCATATCCCACCAGTACTGCGAGAAGCCGATCTCGGGATTGTGCCGGAGCGAAATGGCGTAGTAGGCGAGCGGAATGATCGTGAGCGCGCAGATCACAAACGGCAGCCCAAGCCGCAGCAGGCGATCTGCCAAATAGCTCCGCGCTCCCTTACGGGCGATGCTTGACCACGCAAACAAGCCCGAGAGGAAAAAGAACATCGCCATGAAGAAGCTGTCGGTGGCGAGCACAATCATGTCGAAGCCGAAGAAGAACTTCGGATCGGTGTGGCCGAAATAGGTGTAGGGAATGACGGCGTGATGCAGCAGCACAACCAGCGTCAGGAAGGTGCGGGCGCGGTCGAGCGACAAGTTGCGCGCCTTGATGCTCGGCGCGGCGTGAGCCTCCGCGGTCATCGTCGCAGAATGTGACACCGTGATCATGGCCGCCCCGATGGTGCTTCAATCCCTGCCGGACTTTGCCGCCGGGAACCCGATTCAGCAAGAGTTCGAGCCGTCCCAGGCTCTGATGCGGTAGGAACCGGTTCCTCATAGCGCAGTTAGCTTCCGCGAAAAACCTGAGGGGCCGCAAGAGCGGCAGCAATTTCGGAGCTGGCCATGACGATCCTGAAATGGGCGTTGATCTTCCTACTCGTCTCGATCGTGGCCGGCGTGCTCGGTTTCACCGGCATTTCAGCCGCCTCTGCCGACATCGCCCGCTTCCTGTTCTACGTCTTTGTCGCGATCTTTCTGGTGCTGCTGGTACTGGGACTCACGATTTTCAGGGCTTAGCGGGCTGGCCTCCAAGATCTCAAATCACGCCCCGGCTTGACCCGGGGCAATCCATCGATTGCCGCCAAGAACGTGGATGGCCGGGACGAGGCCCGGCCATGACGACGGCGCACGGAGCGCGCTAGCCCACTTCTTCGATCTTCACCTTGTCCGGATAGAAGGCCAGATGGCCGGTAATCTCGGCCATGGCGGGGAAGGGCGTCTCATAGGTCCAGATGGCGTTGTCCAGCGTCTTGTCGCCGGCCGTGACGCTGTAATAGCTCGCGTCCCCCTTGTACGGGCAGTGGGTGATACGGTCGGTGCGCTCCAGCAGGGCCATGTTGGTGTCCTCCCGTGGCACATATTGCACCGCCGGGTACTTGGCCTCCCTCAAGGTCAGGGCCTTGCTGGTCTCCGCGATCACGATGTCGCCTGCGGTCACGCGCACGCGCCGGGGATTTGGAGTGATGGTGATGGGGTGGTCGGGCCCTGGAAGCTTCATGATTTCACGCCTTTTCGATCAATCTGCCGCGCGCGGCACTTTGTCGTGCCTTTATCCTGATGGGATCACGGATATAGTGCCGGAAGGCGTGACCTAGAAGGCCGTTCACGCTAAGTTTGAGCCTGCCGGCGAGGGGACCCCGGCAGCGATTCGAAGGCTGAGACCAGAAGGAGCAAGACCCGAATGCCCATGGACGCCCACGATATCGAGGCGATGATCAAGGCAGCGATCCCCGATGCCGAGGTGACCATCCGTGACCTCGCCGGCGACGGCGACCACTATGCCGCGACCGTGATCTCGGAATCCTTCCGCGGCAAGTCGCGCGTCCAACAGCACCAGATCGTCTACCAATCCCTGCGTGGCCAGATGGGCGGGGTGTTGCATGCCCTGGCACTGCAAACCGGGGTGCCTGGCGGGCCTGGAGTGTCGGGCACGTGATCCGAAGAGACGCCTGAGCTGATCGCACACCGGGATAAGACGATGGCTGCGGACAATCCACGCGGCGCAATGTTCCGCGTTATCGTGCCGAGCCAGCACAGCCGCGTGGCCTTTGTCGAGCTGTTCTTCGATCTCGTCTTCGTCTTTGCCGTCACGCAGATCTCGCACACTCTGCTGCACCATTTCACACCGCTCGGTGCGGCGCATGTGGTGGTGCTGTTCCTTGCGGTCTGGTGGGTGTGGGTCTTCACCGCCTGGGTCACGAACTGGCTCAATCCCGAGCTGACGCCGGTCCGCCTCCTGCTCTTCCTGATGATGCTTGGCGGCCTCGTGCTGTCGACGACGATCCCGACCGCCTTCGAGGGGCGAGGCCTGTGGTTTGCGATCGCTTATGCGGCAATGCAAGTCGGCCGCACCGCTTTCTGGCTGTTCGCAACACCGCGGCATCGAACAGCCGTACGGCACAACGCGATCCGCATCCTGACCTGGCTCTCCATCTCCGCGGTCCTGTGGATCGCAGGCGGTCTGTCGGAGGGAGAGACGCGGCTATGGCTGTGGATCGCGGCGGTGAGCTGGGAATACATCGCGCCGGCTGCCCGCTTCTGGGTACCGAAGCTCGGGTTTTCCTCGGTCGAGGCGTGGGCTGTCGAAGGCGGCCACATGGCCGAGCGCTGCGGTCTCTTCGTCATCATCGCGCTCGGCGAGGCCATCGTCGTCAACGGCGCCACTTTTTCCGAGCTGACGTGGAATGCGGACAACATCCTCGCCTTCGTCTCCGCGCTCGTCGGTGCCATCGCGATGTGGTGGATCTATTTCCACAAGGGCGCCGAGGCCGGTTCCGAGCGGATATCGAAGTCCGCCGAATCCGGGCGGCTGGCGCGGCTCGCCTACACCTATCTGCACACGCCGATCGTCGCCGGCATCATCCTGACCGCGGTCTCGGACGAACTGGTGCTGAAGCACCCGACCGGGCACTCCGACATTCGCACGATCGCGAGCACGATCGGCGGGCCTTTGGTGTTTCTGGTCGGCACCATCCTGTTCAAGCTGGCCATCCGCGGCTTCCTCCAGCTCTCACACGGCGTCGGCATCATCCTGCTGCTGGCTCTGAGCTGGTTCGCCGCCGACCTCTCGCCGCTCTGGCTGTCGGTCGCGACGACCATGATCCTGATCGCGGTCGCAGTGTGGGAATCGATCTCGCTGGGGTCGGCGATGGAGGAAGCGGAAGGGAGTTGAATTGCGCTCGGAGCAGCCCGGGCAGGCGCCTCGTCCTCGGAGACGACCGCTGCGCGGTCTGCTCAGGACGAGGCTGATCAGCGACTGCGCCCGGTGAACCTGCTGCCGGCATTCCGTCCTCATACCGAGGAGCCCGCCCGGGCGCGTCTCGAAGGACGTGTCGGCACGCAAGGACGCAAAGCTTTAGTCCGCCGCCTCCAGCGCATGCACCGAAAACATCTTGGCCGCATCCGTCCAGCTTTCGCGAACGCGCCAGCCGGCCCCTTGCGCCAGCGCGGCGAAGCGGTCGATACTGTATTTGTAGCTATTCTCGGTGTGAATGCTCTCGCCCGGTCGGAACGAGAAGCTGGTGCCGAGCAGCCGTACGGTCTGGCTCTTCTTGCTGATCAGGTGCATCTCGATGCGGTGCCGCTCGCGATTGTAGATCGCGCGATGGGTGAAGGCCGACAGATCGAAATTGCCGCCGAGCTCGCGATTGATGCGCACCAGCACATTGAGGTTGAAGCGTGCGGTCACGCCGGCGGCATCGTTATAGGCGTCAAAGAGGATCCGTTCGTCCTTTTCCAGATCGGCGCCGATGATCATCTGCGCGCCCTTGCCGAGGATCTTGCGCGCACTCTTCAAGAAGCTCTGCGCTTCATCCGGCTCAAAATTGCCGATGGTCGAGCCGGGAAAAAAGCCGACCTTCGGCATGGATGCGACCTGCGTTGGCAGCTCGAAGGGCGTCGTGAAGTCGGCTGCGACCGGATAGATGCCGAGCGCCGGAAAATCCCGCTTCAGCCCGCTCGCCTGCGCCTTCAGGAAGTCACCTGAAATGTCGACCGGGACATAGGCCGCGAACTTGCAGTGATCCAGCAGCAGGCGGACCTTCGTCGTGGCACCTGCGCCGAACTCGACGAGCGCCGCGTGCTCCGGAATGATCTTTGCGATATCGCCTCCGCGCTCTCTCAGGATCGCAAGCTCTGTGCGCGTCGGATAATATTCAGGCAGGCGCGTGATCGCCTCGAACAACTCCGACCCGGTCGCATCATAGAAGAATTTCGGAGAGAGCCTCTTCGGCTGCTGCGAGAGGTCCGCGATGGCTTCGCGGGCAAATGCGGTGGTCTGCTCGTCGGGAAGATGGGCTTCGGCCAAAGCGCTGGCGTGCACATTCATGATACTCTCCTGAACGCGCTGTCCGGCGCGCATTTGTCGTCGGATGAATCTGAGCCGCGAAGACGCAGCGATTCAGATTTGTTGTTTGAGCATGATCTTTTCGGAACCCGCTTCTCCGGCATCATGCTCTATTCGTAATCGGCGAGCCGCAGCCCGGTGAACTGCCAGCGATGGTGCGGATAGAAGAAGTTGCGATAGCTGACACGGCTGTGGCCTTGCGGAGTTGCAAGCGAGGATCCGCGCAGCACAAGCTGGTTGACCATGAACTTGCCATTGTACTCGCCGAGCGCGCCTTCGACGGCGCGGTAACCGGGGTAGGGTGAGTAAGAGCTGCGGGTCCATTGCCAGACGAGGCCGAAGGCGTCGTCGAGTTGCTTGGTGCGGGCCGCGACTTCCCACTCCATCTCGGTCGGCAGGTGTTTTCCGGACCAGCGCGCGAAGGCATCCGCCTCGTAATAGCTGATGTGACAGACAGGCGCGTTTGGGTCGACCGGCTTGAGGCCGGCCAGCGTCATCACCTGCCATTGGCCGTCGACCTCGCGCCAATAGCCCGGGGCTTGCCAGTCTTCCTTGCTGGCCGCGGCGAAACCGTCCATCAGCCACAGCGTTGCGGTTCGGTAGCCGCCGTCCTGCATGAAGTTGAGCCATTCGGCGTTGGACACGAGATGGCGGGCGATCTTGACGGGACCGACGAGGGCGCGATGTGCGGGCTTCTCATTATCGAAATGGAAGCTGTCGTCGACATGGCCAACGGTGTGGATGCCTTCATTGAGCTGCAGCCAGTCATCGCCGCCGCGGGGGGCGCCCGGGAAGCACCAGTCCGGCTCATAGGCCGGGTAGACCGGGTTCTGCGCGAAGGCGTGCAGGATGTCGGTAAGCATCAACTCTTGATGCTGCTGCTCGTGGTTGAGCCCGACCTCGACGAGTGGGGCGATCATGCCGAGCTTGTCCTCACCGGCCTCGCGGAAGAATTCGACGACGGCCGCATCGACGTATTTGCGATAGGCGCCGATCTCCTCGGCGCTCGGCCGGGTGATGTCGCCGCGACGGTTGCGGGCGTGCCGCGGACCGGCGCTGACGTAGTAGGAGTTGAACAGGAAGGCGAAATCCGGATGGAAGGGCCGGTACCCCGCAGCGTGCTTCCCGAGCAGGAATTGCTCCCAGAACCAGGTGGTATGCGCGCGGTGCCATTTCGTCGGGCTGGCGTCCGGCATGGACTGGATCTGCTGGTCCTCTGGCGACAGCGGCCCGGCCCGGCGTTCGGTCTCGTTGCGGACCGCGAGAAAGGCCTCTTCCAGCCGCTTCGCGAGGTCGTCCGGGCGCGAGGACGGTGACGAAAGCTGGGTAGCGGCCGTAGCTGAGGCTTGTTTCGTCACGTTTTTCTCCAGACAGCACAAGAGAACGTCGTTCGCGCAACCCGGTTCCGCGACCGGGGTCCGTCCTAGATAGGGGCTCCGTTACGGTATGAAAGTCCTCTCCGGCGATGATATTGATGTCGTCAGCCTATGGACCTCCTGGGCGCCGATTGGCCCGGCGGGCCTGTCGCCGGCATTTGACTTCGGATGCATAACGGTTTGGGCTACATATATAGGCAGGTATCGGGTTAAATCGGTCGAGCCGGCCCGACGTGATCGATGGGGGCTCGGCCCCGGAAGGACATGGACATGAGCATCGCGGAATTCATCGCCAACGAAGTGAAGTCGAACGACGTGGTTCTGTTTATGAAGGGGACGCCGCAATTTCCGCAGTGCGGTTTCTCCGGCCAGGTCGTCCAGATCCTGGACCATATCGGCGTCGGCTATAAGGGCCTCAACGTCCTCGAATCCGCCGAGCTGCGCAACGGCATCAAGGAATACTCGAACTGGCCGACGATCCCGCAGCTCTACGTCAAGGGCGAGTTCATCGGCGGCTGCGACATCGTCCGTGAGATGTTTCAGGCTGGCGAGTTGCAGCAGCTCCTCACCGAAAAAGGCGTGGTCGTCGCGGCTTGATGCATGACCCGGCTGGCGCGCCGGATTGCCGGCGCCGAGCTCGAGGTCATCGTTTCCGACATCACGACACTCAGCATTGACGCGATCGTCAACGCCGCCAACACGTCGCTCCTTGGCGGGGGCGGCGTCGATGGCGCGATCCATCGGGCAGCCGGGCCCGAGCTCGTCGCCGAATGCCGCATGCTCCACGGCTGCAGGACGGGCGACGCCAAGATCACGAGGGGTTATCGGCTCAAGGCCGCGCATGTGATCCACACCGTCGGCCCGGTGTGGAATGGCGGCACGCTCGGCGAGGATGATCTGCTCGCCTCCTGCTATCGCCGATCGATGGAGCTGTGCGGGAAGCACCAGCTGACCTCGGTGGCATTCCCTGCGATCTCGACCGGCATCTTCCGCTTCCCTGCCGACCGGGCGGCCGAAATCGCGGTGCGCACGACGGTCGAAGCGCTGGCTGCTGCGCCATCCGTCGCTCGCGTGGTGTTCTGCTGCTTCGCCGAGCCCGGCGCGAAACTCCATGCCGAGGCGGTTGCGCGACACAGCCGCCCTTGATGAGGACGCGGGGGTCTCAAGCCCCGCGCACGATCTCGCGGACATACCCGATCGTTTCTTCGATCTGGCTCGCGTTGACATCCAGATGCGTGCAGGCGCGGATGCGGCCGTCCATCATCGCGAGCGTGACGCCGCGCTGGCGCAGTGCGGCGACCATCTTGTCGCCGGGAATGCCGGCGCCGTCGGGCTTGAAGAACACGAGATTGGTTTCGGGCTCCTGCACCTCGATCCCTGAGATCTGCGACAGGCCGCGCGCGAGTGCGCGCGCATTGGCATGGTCGTCGGCCAGGCGCTCGACGTGATGATCGAGCGCGTAGATGCAGGCCGCCGCGCAGATCCCGGCCTGCCGCATCGAGCCGCCGAGGCGCTGCTTCCACTGCCAGACCGCATCGATGAAGGCGCGCGAGCCCGCCAGCACGCCGCCGATCGGCGCACCGAGGCCCTTGGAGAAGTCGATCCAGGCCGAATCCCAGCCCGCGGTCATATCGCGCGGAGAGATGCCGCTTGCCACGGTGGCGTTGAGCAGGCGCGCGCCGTCCATGTGGGTGACGAGGCCGTGCTGCTTTGCGATCGCGACGATTTCATCGAGCGCCGCCTTCTTCCAGATCGTGCCGCCGCCGATATTGGCGGTCTGCTCGACGCTGACGACGGTCTGCGGCGGCTGGTAACGCGTGCGCGGGTGCAGAGCTTTGCGAAGAGTCTCCGGGGTGAATTGACCATCAGGGCCCTTCAGCTGCGTGACCTGGAAGCCGCCGATCGCCGCATGCGCCCCGCCTTCGCGCGCAATGATGTGCGCGGTCTCATGCGCGAGGATCTCGTCGCCGGGTCGGCAATGCACCAGCGTCGCGGTGACGTTGCACATCGTGCCGGAGGGCATGTAGACCGCAGCTTCCTTGCCGAGCAGATCCGCAACGCGCTCGCATAGCGCGTTCACGGTCGGATCATCGCCAACCTGTTCGTCCCCGACTTCCGCCCGCGCCATCGCCTCGCGCATCCCAGCCGTCGGTTTGGTTTGCGTATCCGACAGCAGATTGATCCGCACCGGCGGGGCCTTTGGGTCGATGGGGGGAGGGGTGTAGAGCATCAACTTGCTCCTGAACGGGAATGGCGCTCGTTGTGGTCAACGAGCTCTGGGTGGACGCCGAGCGGCGTGGCGAAACCGCATAATAGCAATTTCTGCCTCGGTCACGCGACAATCGATCAGATGAGGATGAGGGTTGACCGCCAAGCGGCGGACGTATGCACGCGTCGTGGTTCGAGCTGCGCAGGGGTGGGTCTCTAGCAATGCAATGAGAGCGATGATGCGATCGTAGTGCGCCCAAGGGGGCGAGCGTGCCTCGATGTAGGTGAGAGTTTGGTCGATTTGGGCCAGCGCCCGCTTCGTATAGCGATCCTTCACAGCCCGTGATTGGCCCAGATCGCGCGGACTTCGTCGGCGCTGGCCAGTTCGCCGCGGGCGATCTCGGCTTCGGCCTCACAAAGATCTGCTTCTTCCGCCGCCGTCAGTTGAATTGGTGGCTGATCGATCCCGGCAAGCTCAAGCAGTGTTCGTGCGAGGTCGTCTTGTTCTGATTCCGGCAGGCCCGAAATCTTGCTGAAGCCCTCTTCCAGAAGGCGCTTCATGGTCAACTCCGTTTGCTGGTGCATAGCACGGACGAGTTGGCGGATGGAGTGGCCGCCAACAACGAAAAGGCCCCGGAAACCGGGGCCTTTGAACGTCGGTCCGCCGAATGATCAGCGCGAATAGAATTCGACGACCAGATGCGGCTCCATCTGGACCGGGAACGGCACGTCGGAGAGGTTGGGCACGCGCGTGTACTTCGCGGTCATCTTGCCGTGGTCGACTTCGAGATAGTCGGGCACGTCACGCTCGGGAAGCTGGCTGGCTTCGAGCACGTGGGCGAGCTGCTTGGAGCTTTCCTTGACCTCGACCACGTCACCGACCTTGAGCTGGTAGCTCGAGATGTTGACCTTGCGGCCGTTCACCTTGATGTGGCCGTGATTGATGAACTGGCGCGCAGCGAAGATGGTGGAGACGAACTTGGCGCGGTACACGACCGCGTCGAGACGACGCTCCAGCAGGCCGATCAGGTTCTCGCCGGTGTCGCCCTTGAGGCGGCTTGCCTCGACGTAGATGCCGTGGAACTGGCGCTCGCTGATGTTGGCGTAGTAGCCCTTCAGCTTCTGCTTGGCGCGGAGCTGCACGCCGAAGTCGGAGAGCTTGCCCTTGCGGCGCTGGCCGTGCTGGCCGGGGCCGTATTCGCGGCGGTTCACGGGGCTCTTGGGGCGGCCCCAGATGTTCTGGCCCATACGGCGATCGATCTTGTACTTCGCCTCACTGCGCTTAGTCATCGCGTCCTCTTCAGGTACAGGGTTTGAGGAAACGCGCCCTCCTGTGTGACGGGCTTGGCCCGGCACCGACAGGTCCGATCCCCAAAGCTTAAGGGACTTGACCACGGGTCGCGAAACGCTTCGCGGGCCGAAATCGGCCCGCGAGCAAGCGGCTTTTAGGGGAGTTTGGGCCCGGCTGTCAATTCTCTACGCCTGTCAGAAGCGCGAACCCGGAATCTCGAGATCCCGGGCTCGGTGGCGCGCACCGCCTCTGGATAAATTCGGCGCTTTCAGCCTCTCACCGCCCGGACGGGCTTGGGGACGGCCGCGCCCAATTCCGCAGCGATTTCAGTGTTCAGGACCTGTTCCAGCCGGGTCAGGACCCTTGCAATCGGGGCGGCGTCCGTGACCCTGTGGTCCCATCGGATCACGACGCGGATGGTCTGGTCGGGTTCGACGAGACCATAACTCACGACGAAGGGGCCGGGCGTGATCGGATGAAGCTCACCGCCGCCATAGGCGGCAACCGAGCTGACCCCGAAGCTGCCGAACCAATTGCCGCGCTGGCGGCCGAAATTCAGACCAATGGCCCAGGACAAGCGCCGCAACGGCAGCGGCAGGCGGGTCGCCCGCATGATCTTGCGGAACATTGGGACGTCCCCGACCGGAGCCGTCTTGCCAAGCCGGATTTCGGCGTCGATTGCTGCCAGCGAAAGGGCCTCAGGAGCGGCGATTCGCTGAGGCAGCACGCATTCCTCGCCCTCGTCCACCCGCGCGATCGCGACCGTCGCCACGCTCTTCGGCAGCTCGTACAGGGCCGGCCAAGGCCATTTGACGTAGACGGTGCGCAGGATCGGCTCGTCCCTCGCAACCAGGGCGAAAGCCTTGACGAACATCGCGGCCCAGCCCGCGGGCGCCGTTGCGCATGCGCGAGCCTCCAGCAGGGGGCGGATATTGAGCGAGCGAGAGAGTGAAACGAAGGGCACGCCCATCGAGGCATGCATGAGGTCGCAGATCAGGCGACGCCGCAGCGATATGGATTTGGGCGTCCCGCGCATCGGTCTTCAGTTCCAAATCAAAGATCAAAATATGGGCAGCGAGCGGGGCCCGCCCGCTCGCTCTAGCATGAACCAACCCGCCTGGGGGCGGTCGGTTCGCCGCATCACGGCGCCGCCGAGGCTGCCGGCTTGTTAATGAGCTAAATCTATAATGATTTCAATGTCTTGTTGCGTGATTCTTGGCGACCGTCGCGCAAAGTCGCCTTGAGCATATTCCTCCCTGAACTGCGAGGCCGATCACCTCGTTGCGCGATTCAGCGCTTGATCCCGTCGAATGCCGCCATGATGCCGCGCTGGAACAGCGACCAGTCGAAGCCAAGCGCGATGGCGCGGTAGCCGCGGTCGATCAGGGCGTTGGCCTGGTCGGCGCTGCGCGCCACGCCGCCGATCGGCACTCCGCTTCTGAGGATGCCGGCCTCTGCACGCGCGACCAGCTCCAGCAGCTCCGGATCGTCCATCCGGCCGCGTTTGTTGATGGAGGTGGCGAGATCGCCGGGGCCGATCACGGCGACGTCGATGCCCGGCGTCGCCATGATCTCGTCGATGCGGTTGACGGCATCGACATGCTCGATGGTGATCATGCAGATCATCTCGTCATCGGCGCTGGCCATGTAATCGGGCATGGATTGGCCCCAGCGGAACGGGGCGTGGAAGGGGCCCCAGAGCCGGTCGCCGCCGGGCGGGTAACGAACGCTACGCACCGCCTTCTCGGCTTCCGCGGGCGTGGTGATCATCGGGAAGTTGATGCCGAAGGCGCCGATGTCCATCGGGGCTTTCGCGAGCCACGGCTCGTTCGCGGCGATCCGCACCAGCGGCGTACATGGCGTCCCGGTCGTCGCGGCGATCATCGCATGGGCTTCGGTCAATCCGATCGGGCCGTGCTCGAGATCGACGATGATCCAGTCGAGCGAACGCGCCATGATCTGCACCAGCTGCACGCTCGGGATGGTCGCGATCGCGCCGAAGGCGGGGCGGCCCTCGCTCCACAACTGGCGGAGACGATTGAGTGGCTTTGCGGGGACGGACATGGGAGGACCTGCGCAGAGATGATGGCGGCGAAGCCTAGCAGCGCGCGACCGGGGCGCAAGGTCAGGCCACCGCGCGCCCGCCGAAGAACGGCGTCAGCGTGGCCGAAAGGCCATGGACGCGGTTCGAGGTGAAGATCATCTCGGCCCCCGACTGTGCTGCGCCGCCGCTGGGCGGGCCGAGCAGATCCGAGACGCGTCGGGCGATCGCCGGCGCCGGATCGATCCAGTCGACTGGCCAGGGTGCCAGCCGCTTCAGCCGATCGAGCAGCAGCGGATAATGGGTGCAGGCGAGCACCACCGTGTCGGTGCGCGCGCTCGCGTCCGCAGCGTCGCCGACGAAGCAGGGCGCGAGCTCGGCGAGGATGTCGCCGTCGCTGACCGGCTTGCCGCCAAGCGCGGCCTCGGCGAGCGAGGCGAGCTCGGGCGAGCCGACCAGCGTCACCTCGCAACCTTGCGCGAAATCGCGGATCAGCGCCTTGGTGTATTCGCGTTTCACGGTGCCCTTGGTGCCGAGCACCGAGACGCGACGCGTCCTGGACTGAGCGCAGGCCGGCTTGATCGCCGGCACGGTGCCGACGAAAGGCACGGAATAGGCCGCGCGCAAATGAGAGAGGACCAAGGTGGACGCCGTGTTGCAGGCGATGACGACGAGGTCGGGATCATGGGTGCCGATCAACTCCCCCATCAGCGGCACGACGCGGCCGATGATCTCGTCCTCGCTGTGGTGGCCATAGGGAAAAAAAGCGTCGTCGGCGACGTAGACGAAACGCGCATCAGGGCGCGCGGTTACGACCTCACGGAGCACCGTGAGCCCGCCAAGGCCGGAATCGAACACCAGGATGGTCGGAGAATTGGTCACGTCGTTACCCTAGCCCGGCATGGTTACCATTCGGTTTTTGGGGCGGTTTTGCGGCGCCCTGCAAGGATCCGGACGGCGGGCGCCACGTGGCCGTGCAACCTTTACGCGATCCTGTTCGTGCTCGCCGCCCGCTCCGCCGCCAGCTGCTTCTGCAGGCGATCGATGTTTTGCAGGAGGCGCTGGCTGGTCAGCACCAGGAAGTAGTAGCCGAACTGCGGATCCTGGAAATAGATCTCGAGCAGCCGGTCGTAGGTGATCGTCAGCACCTGGCCGTCCTCGATGCATTCGACCGTTCCGGTGCGCCGGTTGTCCGGCGTGAGGAAGCCGAGCTCGCCCATCAGCGATCCCGGCAGGATCTCGACGTTGATCTCCTTGACCAGGAACTTGCCGGTGACGGTGAGGAACATCTCCTTCGCCGGATCGCGCAGCTTGAAGAGGATGTCGCCGCGGCGATATTTGCGCTCGGTCATGAACGGCTTGAGCCACTCGATCGACATGTCGCCCTCGGTCGCATGGCGCGCCTTCTTGACCAGCTTCAGCATCTGCCGCAGGCGCAAGGCGTTGATCGGAAGCAACAGCAGATACAGCAGGAACGTGGCGACGTTGGCGGAGAGCGCGCCGAACACGGTGAAGAACGCGCAGCCGATCATGTTGGCGACGCGCAGCGGCACCATGGTCCGCATCAAGAGGGTGGCGACGAAGAAGCCGGCGCCGACCGCGGCGAACAGATTGGCCAGCGTGATGTTCTGGACAAAGATCTCCAGCAGGCGATTGAAGATCGCGTCGTAAGTGACGTCGTTGGGGTCGAGGCCCATCTGGACCAGGATCTTGGCAATCCTGAGATTGTCGGTTGCCGCATCGAGGATGCGATCGAGGATCGATGAAACGTCTGCGCTGCCGGACGGCATGATCTGGTCCCCGCGTAAGGCCTTCAGTCCTGGTCGGCATCCGTATAGCCGAAATCAAATGACGACCGCTTGAATGACGCTTCCGGCCATGATGCCGCAAGAGGCAAATTCTAGCCTGTCCGGGCGTTTCGGCAATTGCCGTGGTTTGCGCGTCTGGCCGTGATTCGGGGCAGCCCCAGGGGCGTCTCGGACGGACCGGACGATCGAAGCGGCGGGCGACGGGTCCCGTTCACCTACGGCTTGGCGGCGGGTTGCACGACCTGCTGCTCGACAAGGCCAAGGCGTCCTGGCAGCGAGCCGGCGCGCAGCAGCATGGCGATGCTGTTGGCCTCGTCGAGGGTGAAGTTGCCGGCGATCTGGCCGGAGCCGCCGGTGATGGGCTCGCGGATCACGGGAGCGGAGATCACCTTGTCGTCGAGCACGATGGCGAAGGGTTTGCCGAGGTTCTCTGCAGTCATGTGGGCGAAGCGCCGCGTGCCGCGGCCGTTGAAGCGGAACGAGGCGATCGGCTCCTTCGTGTCGCTGGTGAATCCCGGGCCGGCATAGCTGATGTCCTCGCCTTCGAGCGTGCTGTCCTTGGCGACGAGATAGGGAAGCTTGTCCTTGAAGCCGAGCAGGACTTCCGTGCCCGCCGGCGGCGTTCCCGACTGTGCCTGCTCGGCAGACATCGAGAGGTCGATCAGACGGAAGCCGACCTTGACCTTCTTGGCGAAGATCGCGGTGACGCGATCGGGCTCCATCACCCCCGGCAAGAAGATGCGGATGCGGTCCGTTCCGTCGGGCTCGACATTGGCCAGCTTGACGCCGGCGTCCTTGAGGCGCTGCTCGATCATGGCGACGGAATCCTCGACGAACTCGCGCAGCCGCGCGGCGGATGCGGCAGGGGTCGGTGCGAGCCTGACCAGGCCGTCTCCGCCATCGGTGACGGTGAGCGCATAGGCGGGCAGTCCCTCCGCCGCCGAGGCGAGCTTGCGCGTGAGCTGTTCGCGACCTCTGGGATCTGCGATCTTCACCTCGACGCCGCCGTTGCGGATCGCAAGGCCCGGGAAGGCGATCCGGCCCTCGCGGAGGGTCCTGTAGACGTCGTCGCGCAGATCCGTAACGATCGCCTCCCGCAAGCCGTCGGTGTCCACCTTGTAGATGATGCGGGACCCGCCCAGCTTCTCCATCTTCTCGGCGACGAAGGCCGCGATCTTGGCACGCATCTTGTCGAACTGGGCGTCCGCGCCGAGAGTGGCAGAGGGCAGTGCGATTGCGAATACCGCCGCGAACGCGGCGATCAGCCGTGTGATGCGATTCCGCGGGGGCGTCGTCATGATGACCTCAAGTCTTGCGGCAGGACGCTGGCGGGCGAATTCAGTGCCAGTTCTTGGTCCACGGATCAGCCGCGGAGGTTCAAGCGCCACAGTCGGTTGGCAATGGACGAACGCTCAATCATCCATCATTCTGCCTGCGCTCGGCCGACCATCGGTCGAGCCTCGCCGAACCAAAATGTCAAAAGACAGGGGCGGGGGCATGCATCTGAGGGAGGACGGAATTTCATGGGTATCCACGCGCTCGATCGGCTCATCGGCAACGACTATCCGGACCTTTCGACGGACGCGGAGGTCCGGGCGTTCGAGCAGGTCCCCTATGCCGACCGCGTCGCGGCCGAGAGCACCTACGATGCGATCAGGCTCGGTGCTGCGCGCAACCCGGACGGCGCGGCGATCCAGTTCCTGCAAAATGCCGATCCCGCAGACACGCCGCTGGTCGTGACGTATGGCGATTTCATCGCGCGCGTCACGCAAGCCGCCAACATGTTCCACGCGCTCGGCGCCGAGAAAGACGACGTCATCAGCTTCATGCTGCCGCTGGTGCCGGATGCCTTCGTCACTCTGTTCGGCGCGGAGGCCGCCGGCATTGCCAACCCCGTGAATCCGCTGCTCGAGCCGCACCAGATCGCGGAGATCCTGGAGGCCGCCAATACCAAGATCCTGGTCGCGCTCGGGCCGATGCCCGGCACCGACATCTGGCAGAAGGTCGAGCAGATCCGCCCTCAACTGAAGCATCTCAAGGCCATCGTGCAGGTGTTCGGCGGCGGAGATCCGGCGAAGGGTATCTTTGCCTTTGGCGACCTGATCAAGCAGCAGCCGGCGGACCGCCTCGTCAGCGGGCGCCAGATTCGCGGCAGCGACATCGCCGCTTATTTTCATACCGGCGGCACCACCGGCACGCCAAAGCTGGTGCGGCACACGCATGCCAACCAAGTCTATCAGGCCTGGGCGCTCAATCTGCTGCTGAAGGCGAGGCCGGGCGCAAACCTGCTGTTCGGCATGCCGCTGTTCCATGTCGGGGGCTCGCTGACGCAGGTACTGCTGACGCTGTCGAGCGGCGGCTCGCTCGTCGTGCTGTCGCCGAGCGGCTGGCGCAATCCGAATGCGGTGAAGAACATCTGGCAGCTCGTCGCGCGCTACAGGCCCGAAGCGCTGTCTAGCGTGCCGACGGTGCTCGCCGCGACCCTCGCAGTGCCGCCTGGTGACGCTGTTATCTCCAGCCTGAAGTATGCGGCAGGTGGTGGCTCGGCGATTCCGGTCGCGGTCGGTTCGGCGATCCAGGAGAAACTGAAGCTACCCGTGATCGAGGTCTACGGCATGACCGAGACATCGAGCGTGCACACGCTGGCCTATCCGTCGCGGCCGATCCGGCTCGGCTCGGTCGGCCTTCCCATGCCTTACGCGCGCGTGCGCATCGTGCAGCTCGATGCCGAGGGACGCCTGATCCGCGACTGCAAACCGGACGAGATCGGCGTCGTGATCATGGCCGGCCCCGGTGTGTTCAGCGGCTATCTCAACGACGAGCACAACAAGGGCGCGTTCGTCGACGGCGTGTGGGTCAACTCCGGCGATCTCGGCCGCTTGGATGCCGACGGCTACCTCTGGATCACCGGTCGCGCCAAGGATCTGGTGATCCGCGGCGGGCACAACATCGATCCGGCGCCGATCGAGGAGATCATGTTCCGCCATCCTGCCGTCGGCTTCGCCGCGGTGGTCGGCCAGCCCGATGCCTATGCCGGCGAGTTGCCGGTGGGCTATGTACAATTGAAGCCGGGCGCCAAGGTCGAACCGGGCGAGCTGGAATCGTGGGTGCGCGAGCGCACGCCGGAGCGTGCTGCGGTTCCGGTGCAGGTCATTCCGATCGATCCGATGCCGGTGACCGGTGTCGGCAAGGTGTTCAAGCCGCAGCTGCGCTGGGACGCGGCGGAGCGCGTGTTCACCAAGGTGCTCGCGCCGCTGGTCGAGCGCGGCATCGACTGCAAGGTCAAGGTCGGCGCCCACGGCAGCCACGGATCAATCGCGACGGTGACGCTAACGGGCCTGCCGCCCGACCAGCAGGAGGCAGTTGCGGGCGAAGTACACGCACTGCTCGCGCCGTTCGTGATGCGGCACGAGGTAGTGCAGGCATAGGTGAGTACGATCTCCAGCCATGCACGATGCAGCGATGTCGTCGCGTCGTGACCTGGGGAAGAGATCCTGCCGCCGGTGACTGCAGCGACGACTTGGACCCGGTTCACGCATCCTGCGCTGGCCCGGGGCAGGCTCTTTCTTCTGGTTCTGGCGATCGTGGCGACGAGATCTGGGCCGGAGCGGATCTTGATCCAGGTTAAGAACACCGATCAAGCGGCCGATTCAGACATTTACCGCAACCAAAGCTTGCGGCCGCAACTCGGGAGCAGCGGATCGATTTTAAGTTCATCTTAGATGCGTGAGTGTTCGCATCAGAGGCGGAGGGAGCTCTGATGCAGTCATTAGGTCGTTCGGAGAGAATCGGCGGGTTGGCGGGCCTCGTGTTGCTGCTTGCTGCGGCGATCGTCCTGCAGATCGGTACGGGGGGCCTGGCCGCCTATGTCGCGCTGCTGTGCGCTGGCCTGGTCTGGCTCGTGGCATCGGCGGACCGGCCCACGTCGACAACGGTCCTGAATCGCGCCATCGAGAGCGTGCCCGCCGGCCTTTGTGTGTTCGCGCCGGACCTGCGGGTCATCGCCAGTAACCAGCGATACGCGAGCATATATGGCTTGACGCGCGCTGACATCAAACCTGGAACGCGACTGCGCCAGATCATCGAAGCAAGGAAGGCCAAGCGCGGCATTTCGGAGCGCGTCATCGATGCTTTCGATGGGTTCGACGGGATGGCGACGTCGGTTCACGAGCTCCGCGACGGCCGGTTCATCTCGGTCTCACGGCATCCGATGACCGGCGGCGGCCTGATCGAGGTGCATCGGGATGTCACCAGCGAGCGGCTTGCCGAGATGCGGGCCAATGAAACGATGCAGGAACTGATCGAGAAGCAGTATGCCATCGATCAGGCTGTGATCGTCGCGATCACGGACGTGAAGGGCATCATCAACTACGTTAACGACAATTTCTGCACGATCAGCGGCTATTCGCGCGAGGAGCTGATTGGGCAAAATCATCGGATTCTCAAATCGGGCGTCCATTCCAAGCAGCTCTTTCGCGACATGTATCGCTCTCTGGCGGGTGGCCATGTCTGGCGCGGCGAGCTTTGCAATCGGGCCAAATCCGGCAAGCTGTACTGGGTGGATACCGTGATCACGCCGCAACTCGGTCCCGACGGCAAGCCAGTCGCCTATATGGCCATTCGGGTCGATATCACGGCGCGGAAAGAAGCCGAAGCCAAGCTCTCGTTTGCGGCCGCGCACGATTCCCTGACCGGCCTGTTGAACCGGTGTGCGCTGTTCGATCAGGCAGGAATTGGCTCGGAGCCTGACGTGCAGCCGGACCGCTTGAGCGTTCATCTGATCGATCTCGATGGGTTCAAACGTATCAACGATACGTTCGGGCACGACGTCGGTGACCGTCTGCTCGAGGCGGTCGCCTCGCGCCTGCGGTCGCTTGCCACCGACCGGGATCTCGTCGCGCGACTGGGCGGTGACGAGTTCGCCATGATCCGGCGTGTGGGCGACGGCGCAGCTGGGGCCGCAGTGGATCTCGGTCGCCGCATCGTTGACGCCATGGCGGCGCCGTTCGACATCGAGGGCCATCAGATCGACATCAGTGCAAGCGTCGGGATCGTGCTCTGTCCGGAGCATGGCTCGAACAGCGCCGATCTCCTGAAGAAGGCGGATCTCGCGCTTTATGACGTCAAGGCCGCGGGTCGTCGCGGCCATCGTCTCTATCAGCCGGCGATGCTCGAGGCGATCAAGGGAGAAAAAGTCCTGGAGGCGGAGCTGCGTCGCGCGATCTCCGCGCAGGAGTTCGAGCTGCACTACCAGCCCATTCTGGACGTCGAAAGCCGCACGGTCCATACGGCCGAAGCGCTGGTGCGGTGGCGCCATCCCGTTGATGGCCTCGTTGCACCCGATCGGTTCATTGCGCTCGCCGAACGCACCGGTCTCATTCAGCCGCTCAGCGAATGGATCATTCAACGGGCGTGCCTGGATGCGGCGTCCTGGCCGCCCCATGTTCAGCTCGCGGTCAACGTATCCGCTACCCAGTTCAAGCGCGGCAATCTGTTCGATGTCGTGCTGCAGGCACTGCTTCGTTCGGGATTGAACCCGCGACGGCTGCAGATCGAGGTCACGGAAACCGTCCTGCTTGAGCAGCAGTCCGAGCAACTGCAGACGTTCCGACGCCTGAAGTCCATCGGTGCAACGCTCGTGCTCGATGATTTCGGCACAGGGTTTTCGTCGGCGAGCTATCTGACGAATTTTCCGTTCGACAAGATCAAGATAGACAAGTCCTTCATACAGGGCCTGCCCAGACGGGACTGTGCCGCGGTGATCGCGTCGGCCGTCGTGCTGGCGAAGGGGCTGGGCATCAGCGTTACCGCCGAGGGAATAGAAACCGAGCCGCAGCTCGATCACGTTCGTTCCATGGGAATTGATTTCGCGCAGGGATATTTGTTCGGTCGGCCGGTACCCTATCGCCAGCTCAAGTGCGCGACCGTGTTCCCGGACGGTCCGGGCCGTGTTCTGCAAACGGCGACGGCTGGCGCAAATTGAGGCTCAGGCTCAGTTCAGCGCCCCCAGTCGCTGAAGCTCGCGCAGATTGAATACTTCGAGCACGCCATTCGACAAATCTGCGACGCGGCGTTCCCTGAAGGCGGTGAGCACGCGGCTGACATGGACCGGCGTTAGTCCCACGGCATCGGCGACATGCTGCTGGCGGAGCGGTATGCGATAGCGCTCGTCGCGGATCACGTTGCGGCTCGCAATCCGCTTCATCAACTGCAGGAACAGATGAGCGATGCGTTCCTCTGCGGAGAACTGGCCCAGCGCGGCAATGGTATCGTCGGCCGCCTTGGCCTCGTTTGCGCAACATTCGGCAGCGGCCCAGAGGATGCGCACGTTCGTCGCAATGCGTGCATGGACCTCCGTCCGCTTCATTGTGCTGACCTGGATCGCTGTCAGAGCCTTGACCGAAAAGTGCAGGCGCTCGTGAAGGAGCGAGCCGGCGAGGACATCTCCCGGCAGCAGGAAGCCGAGTATTTGCCGCCGTCCGTTCGGCATCTGGAGAAAACGAAATCCCCACCCGGCGCAAAAAACATAGATGTCGGGAGAGGCCTGGTTCGCCGTCAGCAACTGTCTTCCGGCCGGGACCACGAGATGGTGCTGCCAATCGGATGCGCCGATCGATTCAGACGGTGCCGCACTTTCGGAAATCGCAGCACAGAATCCGAAGGAGCCGCTCTTCGGGCAGGTTGCACAAGGCGAAAGGTCCTTCATATTCTGCTGAAGTCGCCGCTGTGCTGCCGCATCTTTGCGGATTCTCCGGAGGTCATGGTGCCACTATGATCCGTAACATTTTTGTATAGTCAACAGCTCTTTTTGTTGCAAATTTCGGATGGCAGAAATCTGGAAGCGGCATGAAGTGCGTCGCATCGGATTTGCCCTGCAACGATCAGACGTCGGAGCGCGATGCGGCATTCTTGTTAACGCGCATTATTAACCTGTATCAATTTCGGTTCACCTGCGTTGCTTTGCGCTCAGCCGAGCTTAACCGAATGAGATAATAATAGAGTTCATTGTAGTTGCCGCGTGATTGTTCGCTTTCAGCGTTTCGCCTCCGATGAATTGCAAAGGGCGCTATCATGACACTCGCGCAGACCCCAAATGACGAGAACCAGGATCGTGACGGCCGCATGCGCTTTATGCGCGTCGGCACCGAGACAGGCGAACTCCTGTGCGAATTCTGGTCGGTGGCCGAGCCCGCGCTGCCGGCTATCCTCGACGAATTCTACCGGCATGTATTGAGCGAGCCGCAGCTTGCCGCCTTGATCGGCGACGACATGCGGAGGCTGAAAACGGCGCAGAGTTCGCATTGGGCGCGGCTGTTCAACGGCCGCTTCGATCACGACTACATGCGTGGCGTGCGCATGATCGGGCTGATGCACAACAAGATCGGGTTGGAGCCGCGCTGGTATATCGGCGGGTATAATTTCGTGCTCTGCCGGCTGCTGGCCCTGGCCGTTAGAAAATATCGATGGATGCCGACGCGGCTGGCCAGCGTGCTCACCGCCCTCAACACCGCGGTGATGTTGGACATAGACATTGCCATCTCCGCATATCAGGAGGCGATGTTCGCGGAGAAGCAGAAGCAGCAGGAGGCGATTGCTGCGGCCATTCTGGATTTCGACGGCCGGATGAAGGTCGTACTGGAAAGACTGGGAAGCTCGGCGACCGGTCTACAGGGCGTTGCCGATGTGCTCAGCGCAAGCGCGGAGCGCTCGACCCGGCAATCGAGCGTGGTGGCTGCCGGCTCGGAAGAGGCGTCCACCAATGTGCAGGCCGTGGCGGCCTCGACCGAGGAACTCGCGTCGTCGATCAAGGAGATCGGCCGCCAGGTTTCGGAGTCGACCAGGATGACCGGCGAGGCTGTCGATCAGGCAGCGCGCTCCGGTGCCGCGATCGAGAGCCTGGCCAGGGCAGCGCAGAGAATCGGCGACGTCGTCGAGCTGATCAACACGATCGCGGCTCAGACCAATCTGCTCGCACTGAATGCGACGATCGAGGCTGCGCGCGCGGGTGAGGCCGGCCGTGGCTTTGCAGTGGTCGCGTCCGAAGTCAAGGCGCTGGCCGAGCAGACGGCGAGGGCAACCGGCGAGATCGGCCAGCAGGTCCTCTCGATTCAGGAGGCAACGACAGAGTCTGTCGGCATCATTCGCCAGATCGGCGAAACAATCGCCGCCGTCGACGAGGTTGCGACGGCGATTGCGGCTGCGGTCGAGCAACAGGGCGTAGCCACCGCCGAGATCGCGGGCAACGTACAGGAGGCCGCGCAGGGCACACATGACGTATCGAGCAACATCGGGGGGGTAAGCCAAGCTGCCAGGGAGACCGGCATCACGGCCTCCGAACTCCTGGCGGCTTCCAAGGAGCTATCGGGCCAGACGGATGTGCTCCGCTCCGAGGTCGAAGGGTTCTTTGCGGCAATTCGTGCGGCCTGACTAGCCGGCTGGCATCCGCGTTTCGACAAGACGCGCCCAGAACGAGGCGCCGTGGCCCAAAATGTTGTCGTTGAACACGTAGCCCGGGTGGTGGCACTCGTTGCCGTCGCCCATGCCGACCAGCACCATGGCGCCGGGGCGTGCTTCCAGCATGAAGGAGAAGTCCTCGGCGCCCATCATCGGGATGAACTTGTCGTTGACGCGATCGGCGCCGACGATGTCGCGGGCGACATCGGCGGCAAGGCCGGCCTCGCGCGCATGGTTCATGGTCACCGGATACATCCGCGTGTATTTCGTCTCGGCCGAGCCGCCATAGGCCCGCGCGACGCTGTCGGCGACCTCGCCTATGCGACGCTCGACGAGATCGCGTACCTCGGGATCGAGCGTGCGCACGGTGCCGCCGAGCTCGGCGATCTCCGGAATGATGTTGAAGGCCGTGCCTGAGTGGAATTGCGTGATCGATATGACGGCGGACTTCAGCGGATCGACGTTGCGGGCCACGATCGATTGCAGCGCGTTCACGATCTGCGAGCCGATCAGCACGCTGTCGACGGATTTGTGCGGACCCGCGCCGGCATGGCCGCCCTTGCCGTGGACCGTGATCTGGATGTTGTCGGAGGAGGCCAGCATCGCGCCGGGCGTGGTGGCGAAATGGCCTTCCGGCAGGCCCGGCATGTTGTGCATGCCGTAGACCTCCTGGATATTCCAGCGCGTCATCAGCCCGTCCTCGACCATGGCCTTGCCGCCACCGCCGCCCTCCTCGGCCGGCTGGAAAATCATGATCGCCGTGCCGTCGAAATTGCGCGTCTCGGTCAGGTATTTTGCAGCGCCGAGCAGCATGGCGGTGTGGCCATCATGGCCGCAGGCATGCATTTTTCCGGGGACCTTGGACGCGTAAGGCACGCCCGAAGTCTCCATGATCGGCAGCGCGTCCATATCGGCGCGCAGGCCGATGGTCTTGCCAGAGGCGGACTTGCGGCCGCGGATCACGCCGACCACGCCGGTGCGGCCGACCCCCGTCACCACCTCATCGCAGCCGAACTCGCGCAGCTTGTCCGCGACGATCCCCGCGGTGCGGTGGACTTCGTAGAGCAACTCGGGGTTCTCGTGGAAGTCATGGCGCCAGGCAGCCATTTCGTCCGAGAGGGCGGCAACGCGATTGACGATGGGCATGAGGGATCCGCTTCTGGAGGTGATCTTGTCATTCCGGGGCGATGCGCAGCATCGGACCCGAAATCTGGAGATTGTGGCGCGAGATTCTCAGGTGCGCAATTGCGCACCCTGGTTCACGCTTCGCGTGCCCCGGAACTGCGAAAACATCAGCTCTCGCCGAACACGCGCCTGAAGATCGTATCGACGTGCTTGAGGTGATAGCCGAGGTCGAACTGCTCCTCGATTTCGGCATCCGAGAGATATTTCCTTACTTCAGTGTCCTTCTTCAGCAGCTGAAGGAAATCGCCTTCGCCGCGCCAGACCGGCATGGCGTTGCGCTGCACGAGCTTGTAGGCGTCCTCGCGGCTCGCGCCCTTCTGCGTCAGGGCCAGCAGAACGCGCTGCGAATGCACGAGGCCGCCGAGCCGGTCGAGATTCTTCTGCATGTTGGCGGGATAGACGAGAAGCTTGTCGATCAGGCCGGCCAGGCGCACCAGCGCGAAGTCGAGCGTCACTGTGGCGTCGGGACCCATCATGCGCTCGGCCGAGGAGTGCGAGATGTCGCGCTCGTGCCAGAGCACGACGTTCTCCAGCGCCGGCGTCACATAGGCGCGCACCATGCGGGAGAGGCCGGTGAGGTTCTCCGACAGCACCGGATTGCGCTTGTGCGGCATGGCGGACGAGCCCTTCTGCCCCTCCGAGAAGAATTCCTCGGCCTCCAGCACTTCGGTGCGCTGCATGTGGCGGATCTCCACCGCGATACGTTCGATCGAGGAGGCGATCACGCCGAGGGTCGAGAAATACATGGCGTGGCGGTCGCGCGGGATGACCTGGGTCGAGATCGGTTCGGGGACGAGGCCCATCGCTTTCGCGACATGCTCTTCGACGCGCGGATCGATCTGCGCAAAGGTGCCGACGGCACCCGAGATGGCGCAGGTTGCAACTTCCTTGCGCGCGGCGATCAGACGTTCCTTGGCGCGCGTGAACTCGGCATAGGCATAAGCGAGCTTGAGGCCGAAGGTCACGGGCTCGGCATGGATGCCGTGGCTGCGGCCGATGGTCGGCGTCATCTTGTGCTCGAATGCGCGCTTCTTCAGCGCGGCCAGCACCTTGTCGAGGTCGGCGAGCAACAGGTCGGCGGCGCGGGTGAGCTGGACGTTGAGGCAGGTGTCGAGCACGTCGGAGGAGGTCATGCCCTGGTGCACGAACCGCGCCTCGGGGCCGACGATCTCGGCGAGGTGGGTGAGGAAGGCGATGACATCGTGCTTGGTTTCGCGCTCGATCTCGTCGATGCGGGCGACGTCGAACACGGCGTCCTTGGCCTTGGCCCAGACCGTCCTGGCGGCCTCCTTCGGGATGGTCCCGAGCTCGGCCAGGGCATCCGCCGCATGCGCCTCGATCTCGAACCAGATCTTGAACCGGGTCTGCGGCTCCCAGATCGAGGCCATTTCCGGGCGGGTATAGCGGGGGATCATCTGAGGGCTCCAGCAAGGTAGGCGGGCGACCCGAGGGGGGCTGTGCCGGCCAGAATGTTTTTACGCCGTGACTTAACAGAGCGGGGAGGGCGAAACAAACGGCGGGAGCAACGTCGCGGGGGATGATCAGCCCGAGCAAGGGGCTGAGGGCCTCGGCCGCGGCTGGCTGGTGGGTCGCCCGCCAGCCGGGCTGGCTGGCCGCAGCAGAATCAGCGGTCAATCACGAATCATTGACTAACAGATATTGAAATCTGTCAGCGAGACATGTATATCCGTTCCCGGACGCTCCGACCGGCGTCCCGCGACAAGCCCCGGGGAGCCCGACATCCGAAGCCAATTCGGATCGGAGGGCGGATTGAAGAACGGGGACCGTGGACGAATGGAGACTTAAGACAATGACGACCGAAATCCTCAATCTCACCGGCGTGATTGGGCAGTGGCTCAATCTGCTGGTGGCGCGCCAGATCGCGGCGCAGGCTGCAAAACTGCCTCATTAGGGCATAGGCTTTCCGAACGACCGGCGAGGGCGCTTCGGAAGCAGCCCGACGGCCGGAGTTTCTGAGCCCCAAACGGGAACATGGTGCTGGCATGAATGAAGCCGTTGTTTTGACGCCGGAGCGGATCCTCGAGGTCACCGAGGATGTGCTCAGGCGGTACGGACTTGCCAAGGCCACGGTGGTCGACGTTGCCCGTGCGCTCGATGTGAGCCACGGCAGCGTCTATCGCCATTTCCCGAGCAAGGCCTCGCTGCGCGAGGCTGTTGCCAAGCGCTGGCTGGATCGCATCGATGCTCCGCTGCGCGAGATCGCCGGGGAGCAGGGTCCGGCCCCGGCCCGGCTCGAGCGCTGGCTGCGTACGCTGTTCGCCGCCAAGCGTTCGCGCGTCCTCGATGACCCCGAGATGTTCGACACCTATCTGACACTGGCGCGCGAGGCTTGCGCTGCCGTCAAATGCCACAAGGACACCATGATCGACCAGATCGCGGCGATCCTGATCGACGGCGAGAAGCAGGGCGAATTCGCTGTGGGCGACGTGAAGGAGACGGCGCGTGCGATCTTCGATGCGACCGTGCGTTTCCACCATCCGGCTCATGCCGACGAGTGGAAGGATGCCGATCTCTCGGCGCGCGTCGATGCGACGCTGACGTTGTTGCTGCGCGGTTTGAAGGCTGGGTAGGCCCGCCTGCACAACGGGTGTCGATCAACCCCTTGCCTTGTGAAGAACGCCGCCGTTGTGAGCCGGCGGCGAGATGGTCGAGCCTCTACGTGTCCGGAAAGCTGGCTCGGCGGATGGCACGACCGGCGGACTTTCCGGATATGCATTGACCGCGATTTCGACCGCGTCCTTTGACCGCTTTCGCAGGCGATGGAATGTCAGCTCCTGATCGAGCATGGGGCAGCGGAAGTGGACAACGGCGGTGTCCGGCAGGCGGCAGAGCTCGTCGATGAGCTCGCCTACTGTAATGACCGGGGGATGGTCGACTGCTTTACGGTGACCCTTACTCATGACCCTTGCCTCCTTCACTGCCGTATTAACCGGAGCCGGATCGGAACCGTTCCAACTTCATTCAGCAGATTGAGAAGATTCAAGGGCCGGGGTCAGCGGCAGCTCTACCGCCAGATTCTCGTCAACCCGCACGCCGCCGCGAGCCGCACCAGTTGCGCGTCCGTGCGCGCGCCGGTCTTGGTCTTGATGAGGTAGTGATAGTTCTGCACCGTCTTGATGCTGAGATTGAGATGCGCCGCGATCTGCTCGGTGGTGGCGCCGCCGGCGAACTGGCGCAGGATCTCGATCTCGCGTTCGCCCAGTTGATCCAGCGCTGAGCCAGCCGACAAGCTGTCCTCGGCCAGGATATGCGCGATGTCGTCGCTCATGGCGCGCTCGCCGCGGGCGACGTTGCGGATTGCGGTCACGACGGCGGAGGGCTCGCTGCTCTTGGTGACGAAGCCGCTGGCGCCGGCGTTGAAGGCGGCCTTTACCAGCACGGCCTCGTTGTGCATGGTAAAAACGAGGATCCGCGCCCGGGGGCTGCGCGCGCGAATGTTGCGGATCGCCTCCAGCCCGCTCGCGCCGGGCATCGAAATATCGAGCACGACGACGTCGGGATCATGCGCCTTGAACGCGCCGTAGGCGTCCGCGGCGTTGTCGGCTTCCGCGACGACATGCAGATCGCCCTGGCTTTCCAGCACGCGCCGATAGCCTTGCCGGACGATCGGATGGTCGTCGACCAGCAGCACGGAGATGCCTGTTGCAGCAACCTCGCTCATTCCCGGCCTCACGCGGCGAGCGGGATGGTGGCGGCGACGCTGAGGCCGCGGCGCGCCGGCAGGATCGACAGCGATCCGCCCGCGGCCGTGACGCGCTCGCGGATGCCGGTCAGGCCGAAACCGGCCGACTGCGCCACACGGGTCGCGTCGCCGCCGCCGTCGTCCTCGACCCGGATCAGCAGCGCATCATGCTGGCCGGCGCGGCGCTCGATGCGCAAGCTGATCTCGCGCGCCGCACCGTGACGCAGCGCGTTGGTCAGACACTCCTGTGCCACGCGATAGGCCGTGGTGGCGGCCGGCCCACTGATGTCGGTGAGGTCACCGCGAAGGTCGAGCTGGATCGTCGGCCGCGCCGCGCTGTGCGAGCGCCAGCTGTCGACGAGGTTGACGAGGCTTGCCTCGAGCCCGAGTTCCTCGGGCAGGGGATTGCGCAGCCGCCCGAGCGCATCGCGCAGCGAGGCCATCAGGTGATGGGTGGCTTGCGAGATCATGCGCGCGTCCTGCGCAATCGCGGTGCCGTTCTTGTCTTTCGTGCTTGCGGTTTCGATCGTGTTGGCGAAGGCAAGAATGGCGGAAAGGTTCTGCCCGAATTCGTCGTGCAGCTCGCGAGCGAGCGCGCGACGCTCGTCGTCGCGGATTTCGATCAGGCGCCGCGTCAGCGCGGCGCGCTGTTCGGTGGCCTCCTCCAGCCGGCCGCCGAGCTCGCCGACGGCGCTGCCGATCATCGCAAGCTCCATGGAGCGGAAGCGCGGCAATTTCGTCCGGTACTGACCCCGCGCCATACGTTGGAGCGCGGTGACGATGGCGCGCGCTGGAGCCAGCGCGTGCGCGATCGCGATCGAAGCCAGCAGCGCGATCGCCGCCGCCATCAGGAGCGCGACGTCGATCACGTTGTGGATGTACTCCCAGGCGAGCGAGACGGCGGCCGTGGCATCCGGCGTCGCGACCACCGTGCCCGCAGCCGCCGCGCGGGGACTGATGGGCCGTATCACCTCGGCGTGGCTGCCAAGATAGGTGGGAACAACGGCGACGAACCAGTGCGGTGGCGCCTTCCCAAGCCCCTCGCTCTGACCGCAGAGCGGCTTCTCGAATGCCGCGGCTGGCTGGAACTCGACACAGACGCCGGGCGAGATCAGTTTCATCGTCTCGAGGGTGCGCCAGTCTGGAACAGGCAGAAGATGCTCGCGCGCCCTGCTGCTGCGCAACAAGAGCTCTCGCCAATACAGCGCCTGCAGCGCCTGCGCGACCCGCTGCGCCGAGGCCGCAGTCGCCCGATCGACGCTGCGATAGGCGTCGAACGTCGCCCACACGGTCGCGGCTCCGAGGCAGAGCACGACGATAAGCAGCAGACGGGCGACAAGCTGAAGCACGAGGCGCATGCGATCACCCCCGACCTTTGGTAAGGTCAGCCTAACAACGCCGCCGCGCCTTGCCAATTGCAGGAATGCCGGGAAGTGCAGCTCGGGCAAATTTCCCAAGCCGGATTGGGCATGGGTCTTTGGACCGGGAGCGTCGGCTTTGATCTAATCGGCGAGGACACGTCGCAGGCCAGTGCTTGGAAGCCAGGAGCGGTGCAGCATGAGTTCGATGACGATTGGATCGATCGCGGGGACCACAACCGACCCGTCCGAGCGTAGCGCGCTCCTGTTCTGGATGATCTTCACCGGGCTCTCGATCTTCGCGGTCGTGCTGCTGTGGCGGTTCGGGCTGATCCACCTGATGTTGACCTCGGATCGCACCTACATTTCCGCCGTGATCGCGGCGCTCTACGTCATCACGTGTGGCCACTGCTTCCTGCGGACGCGGGCGATCGCGCGGGAGGGAGCGGCGGCGCGGCGCTGCCGCGCAGTGCTGGCGGCACCGGACGGCAGCAAGGCGCTTGATGCCAGCGCGGCGGTGCTGCCGCGCGGACTGGTGCGCGACCATATCCAGAGCCTGGTGACGAAAGCCGCGGCGCAGGACTACCGGCCGGTCGACCAGACGCTGCTGTTGCGAAATCTCGCCGATCGCTTGCGCGGCTCCAACGGCTTCGGCGCCTTCGTCTCCGATACGTTGATGAAGCTCGGTCTGCTCGGCACCATCATCGGATTCATCATCATGCTGGCGCCGATCGCGGGGCTGGATGCCGCAGACAAGGTCGCGATGCGCTCCTCGATGGGGGTGATGAGCGACGGCATGGCGGTCGCCATGTACACGACGCTGGCCGGCCTCGTCGGCTCGATCCTGATCCGCATCCAGTACTACATGCTGGACGCCGCGACGCAGCGGGTATTCTCGGACGCGGTGGTGCTGACCGAGACCTATGTGACGCCGGTGCTGGAGCGCAAAGGTTCCGGTGCGCCGTCATGATGGATGATTTCGGTCTCTATCCGCGCGAGGAGCCGTTCGACCCCCTTGGCGTGATGCTGTTCAAGGCGCTCCAGGTGATCGCGTTCCTGTTTTTCCTCGCGCTGCTCGCGGTCTCGCCGGATGCGAAGGAAGGCAAGATCGACTCCAAGGCGGAGTTCATCATCACGATGGACTGGCCGGACAATCATCCTGACGATCTCGACCTGTTCGTGCAGGATCCCGCGGGCAACATCGCCTGGTATCGCCACCGCGAGGCCGGCTTCCTCACGCTCGATCGCGACGACCGCGGCGGGGCCAATGATTTCATCATCGTCAACGGCAAGAAGATCGCCTCGCCCATCCGGGAGGAGATCGTCACCGTGCGCGGCATCGTCGCCGGCGAATACACCGTCAACATCTCGCATTTCCAGGCAACGACCGGCGAGCCCGTTACAGCGAGCGTGAAGGTGCAGAAACTCAACCCGACTGCGCAAGTGATCTTCGACAACAAGCTCGCTCTCAGCCACACCGGCGACGAGAAGACAGCGGTGCGGTTCCGGCTCGATGCCGAGGGCAAGGTCATCAATGTCGACCAGCGGCCGAAATCCCTGCTGGAGACGTTCCGCAACGTGCGCGCCAACGGCGCCGATATCGATCCCAAAACCGGCGTGAGGATGCGCCGTGAGTAATCTGCAAACGGTCGTTCTCAGCCTCTCGGTCGCCTACGCCGTGATCGGAGCGCTGCTGCTTGTCGTGCTGGTCTATGCGCGGTTGCACTGGTCGCTGAAGGCGGTCGCGGTTGTCGTGACCAGTGCCTTCTATGTCGTCAGCTTCACTGAAATGCGTGGGCTGCTCGGCTGGGCCAGCTCCGACCGGATGCCCACCGCCTTCAAGCTGCTGCAGGCCCGCATCGTCGAGCCGCATTCGCTGGAAGGTGATCCCGGTTCGATCTATTTGTGGGTCGAGGCGCTGGACGACGACAACCGCCCGAGCGGCATCCCCCGCGCCTTCCGGGTGCCGTATGACGACAGGCTGGCCGAAAAGACCCATGCCGCGCAGAACGAGATCGCAGCCGGCCATCCTCAGGGCGGACGCGCCGCGGATTTCGGCGGTGGCGACGGTAGCCTCATCGACATGGTCCGCGAATACGTGACGCCCAAGACCATTCTGGAGACCAGCGGCGGGGACTCCTCGACCGGCGAGTTCAATGCGCCGCCGGCCGGCGCACAAGGCGCCGTGTTCACCCCGCTGCCGCCGCCCCGGATGCCGCCCAAGGACGAGCGGTAGGCTCCTCGCCAAATCGCGGTGTTACGCTGGCAAAGGGCGTGGCGCTGGCGCATGGTGTTGACCTCCCTCAAATTGGCCTTCTCGGCCTTCAATAGAATCTGGAGGGTGGAGGGTGCGTGCTTCTCGCTGTCTTCTCGGATATCCACGCCAATCGGCAGGCGTTTGAGGCCTGCCTGAAGGCGGCCCGTGCGAAGGGCGCGGAGCAGTTGGTTCTGCTCGGCGATTTCGTCGGGTATGGCGCCGATCCGGAATGGGTCGTCGATACCACAATCGAGCTCGTTGCGGAGGGCGCCGTCGCCGTGCGCGGCAACCATGACCAGGCGGTCAATTCGACGGCTGAGACCATGAATGCCGAGGCGCAGATCGCAATCGAATGGACCCGAGGCCGGCTCGACACGGCGCAGCGGCGGTTTCTGGCCGAATTGCCGATGATGGTGGAGGATGAGGGCCTCCTGTTCGTGCATTCGGAAGCCTCTCACCCTCAGCGCTGGCACTATGTCCGCTCGACGACGGATGCCGCCAAGAGCCTGATCGCAACGTCGGCGCATGTGACCTTCTGCGGCCACATCCACCGCCCCGCGCTCTATTCCATGTCGGTCACGGCGAAGATGACGAGCTTCGTGCCGAAGACCGATGTCCCCGTGCAGCTGCTGCGCGGACGGCAATGGCTCGCCGTGCTCGGCTCTGTCGGCCAGCCCCGCGACGGCGATCCATCGGCGGCCTTCGCGTTGTTCGACACGGTCTCTTGCCAGATCACCTATTGCCGCGCGCCCTATGACGTCGCGGCGGCGGCAGGCAGGATCCGCGACAACGGATTGCCCTCCTGGCTCGCCGACCGGCTGTCGCAGGGACGCTGACACCGATGCCGAAACCTCTGGTCAGATCCGGCGCTGAAATCGATGGTTACACTATCGGTGAATGCGTGCATGCCGGCGGCATGGCGACGTTGTGGACCGTCACCCATCCCGGCATCGACGTGCCCCTGCTGATGAAGATCCCACGGGTATCGGAGGGCGAGGACCCGGCCGCGATCGTCTCTTTCGAGATGGAGATGATGATCCTGCCGCGGCTCGCGGGCCCGCATGTGCCGGCCTGCTTCGGCACCGGGGACTTTGCCCGCCAGGCCTATGTCGTGATCGAGCGCATCCCGGGCGCCACGCTCTACAAGCGGCTGCCCGACCTGCCGTTGCCCTATGACGAGGCGCGGCAGCTCGTCGCCAGGATCGCAACCGCGCTTGCTGATTTACACCGGCAGAACGTGATCCATCACGACATCAAGCCGAGCAGCATCATGTTCCGCGAGTCCGGCGAGGCGGTGCTGATCGACTACGGCCTGTCGCATCACAACCACCTGCCGGACCTCCTGCAGGAAGAATTTCGGCTGCCCTACGGCACTGCGCCCTATATGGCGCCCGAGCGGCTGCTTGGGGTGCGCGACGATCCGCGCAGCGACCTGTTCTCGCTCGGCGTGCTGCTCTACTTCTTCACCACGGGTGTGCGCCCCTTCGGCGAGGGAGAGACGCTGCGCGCGATGCGGCGCCGGCTGTGGCGCGACCCGCATCCGCCGCGCAAGGTCCGCCCGGACTATCCGCCCTGGCTTCAGGAAGTGGTGTTGCGGTGCCTGGAGATCGAGCCGGTCTGGCGTTATCCGACGGCGTCGCAGCTCGCCTTCGATCTCGCCCACCCCGACCAGGTCAAGCTCACCGCGCGCTCCGAGCGTGTGAAACGCGACCCGCTCAGCGTCGTCTGGCGGCGTCGCTTCAACCAGGGCGCCATGGCGCCGCGCGCGAAATCCGATGTCGCCGCTCAGATCGCATCCAGCCCGATCCTGGCAGTTGCCCTCGACGCCATGGAGGGCGCGCCGGAACTCAACGAGGCGCTGCGCGTGACCACTGAGCGTATCCTCGCGACCTTGCCGTCAGCGCGGCTGGCCTGCGTCAACGTGCTGAAGCTGAGCCGGATCGCGATCGACCGCAGCCTGGACGAGGAGGGGTCGAACAAGCATATCGACCGTCTGGTTGCGCTCCGGCATTGGGCAACGCCGCTGAAGCTGGACGAGAGTCGGCTGTCGGCGCATGTGCTTGAAGCGGTCGATCCCGCCGCCGCGATCCTGGAGTTCGCCAAGGCCAACCAGGTCGACCACGTCATCATCGGCGCGCGGCAGCACTCATTCAGGCGCATGCTGCTCGGCAGCGTGTCGGCCAAGGTGGCTGCGGAGGCGACCTGCACCGTCACGGTGGTGCGGCCGCCGCGGCTGGCCGGGGACGTCGGCGGGACAGATGCCAACGAGGCGACCGGATAGGGCTGCGTTTCCGAACGGCGGATCAGGCCGCGTGGGCGGACTGTGCGGCGCGCTTGCGGCGGATGGGCCAGGAGAATTGCGGGACGGGTTCGCCGTGATCCGCGCTGCCGCCAAAATACTGGATGATCTCGCTCGCAACTGAACAAGTTACGTGACGCGGACGCCTTGGTCATTTCCTTCAGGCAGTTCGGGCAATGCGGTTTCATGGGCGGTAGGAAAAAAGAAGTCTCAGTGTCGGTGTTGCGAGGCAAACGAATGATCGAGGTCCGAATTGTCGAGCCCGGCATCGTCATCCAGCGTGCCATCGGCGCGCTCGAAGCGACCGAAGAAATCATCAAGGTTCGGATGCGGGCGACGCGGAATACGGCACCTGCGCTTCGGCTGACGTTTCACGAGTGCGAGCCGCATGGCATCACTTCCGGCGACGATGAAGGTGGATGATGCGGGCAGGGGATGCGACCTTCACCGGTCGCGCCACGTGGAGACTGCGAGCTGCAATCGCCGCATTGACTCCGAACCACAACGCTACGCCAGTCCAAATCAGGGTCGTCGTCATGATGTGCTCCCGTCAAAAGCAGGCAGGAGCCACTTGCGGTGATTTGCACGAATCAGTGAAGTCCGGATGAGTACGGACCAAGGCTAAAGTTTCAAGCTTTGCGCGTTGCAACACCCGTAGAACCCGCAGTTCTTTCCAAGTGCGGCCGACGTATTTTGCCGGTGCGCGCATCGTCGAGGATATCCCGGATCCGTGGTGCGTCTCGGACAAAGCGAAAGCCATAGTGCCCGGTGTAGTCGGTATCGGGCGAACGGGTCGAGCGCCCTGACGCAAAGTTGAGGTGGCCGACGCCGCTGCCGATGTCGAGGATTTCGAACACTGCATCCATGGCGTCGAACGAAGTAGGGGTCACGGTGCGTCTGCTCCAGGCCGTGCGCACGATCAGCGCGCGGCGGTCGGTGATCACATAAAGCGTCTGCAGGTCTTGCAGCAGCATCACGAACGGAGCTGCAACCATCCCGACTCCAATCATTGCGAGAGGCTGGGTCGCTTGGTCGATCCAACCGTTCCCGACGGCGATGACGGTCAGCAGCAACCAGGGACATCCGATCCACCAGAGAAATCGCCACATGGCCGCGCGGGCGATGCCGTCGGGCTGCCCCTGCCAGACCACTTGCTCTCCATCCTGCAGGGCCTCGGCGAGAAGACGACGCAGCCCGGCAGAAAACAGAGTGGCGCGGAGTTCATCCATTGCCGTTGGTCGCAGCGGCCGCAGCTGCGGTTCGGACAGCCTTGGTCTCAGATCGCCTCGCCGCGTGCCCCAAGTGCCGCGTGACGGATCGCGGCGATATTGGCTTTGTAAGCGTCCTGCGTCCCACCCCTGAACACTGAGGTGCCGGCGACGAAGGCGTTGGCGCCGGCCGCCGCGAGCGCGCCGGCCACGTCGGGGCCGACGCCGCCGTCGACCTCGATGTCGATCGGACGGCCCGCCGTCATCGCGCGGATGTCGCGGATCTTGCCGATCGCGGAGGGGATGAAAGCCTGGCCGCCGAAGCCGGGATTGACCGACATCACCAGAACGAGGTCGACGAGGTCGAGAACGTATTCCAGCGCGCTGATCGGCGTTGCCGGATTGAGCGAGACGCCGGCCTTCTTGCCGAGCGCGCGGATCGCCTGGAGCGAGCGGTGCAGGTGTGGACCGGCCTCTGCATGCACGGTGATGTGGTCGCAGCCGGCCTTGGCAAAGGCCTCGAGATAGGGATCGCAGGGCGAGATCATCAGATGCGCGTCGAAGATCTTCTTCGTGTGCGGACGCATCGCCTTGATGACATCAGGGCCGTAGGAAATATTGGGAACGAAGTGCCCATCCATTACGTCGAGGTGGATCCAGTCGGCGCCTGCGGCGTCCACGGCGCGGACCTCCTCGCCCAATCTTGAGAAGTCCGAGGCCAGGATCGAGGGCGCAATGGCCAGGGGGCGGGGAGCGAAGGCTTGGGTCATGGCGCGGTTTTCCCATGGCAGGCGGACGACGAATGGCCTCGCCTAACATGGGCCTCCGCGGCCGGCAATGCAGGGGAGCCGCGCTTCCTGTGGGCGGAAATTTCTGCCGCGACCGGCACCAATTGCCGATGTTCCCGAAACTGCAAAGCGTGGTGGATTGCGGATTTCATTGAGCTTTTCCCGATGGCACGTCGCTTGCTGATCTCACCCGACAGAACATTGGCCGCGGCATGCCGCATCGGTTGGAGTTGTGCAATGTTGTTTGCCCTTGGCGCCGTCTCCATTGCGCTCAATGCGATCCAGTCGCTGACGAACTCGAAATCGTCGTCGGCGGCGGACAAGGCGGGATCGGCGCAAGGTGCGACCAATCCGTTCGCGATCGACGGCGCCAGCAGCACGTCCGGCGGTGCGAGCTCGCCGGTCAATTCGGGCAGACATCCGCAGATCTCGCCGGAGACGATGAACGCGCTGTTCGCGGCGCAGAGCCAATCGGCCGACGGCTCGGCTTCGTCGAACTCGACGTCCCCGACGTCGAAAGGTCGGGAGGCTGCGCTGAAGGATCTGTTCTCCCAGATCGATGCGGATGGCGACGGCAAGATCACCAAGTCCGAATTCGAGGACGCGCTCGGCGCCGGGGGCACCAATCTGGCGCAGGCCGACCACGTGTTCGCGAAGATGGATGCGAACTCGGACGACAGCATCAATCTCGGTGAAATGACCAAGGCGTTGACGAGCGGGCGTCAAGGCCACCAGGCGCAAGGCGCTGACGGCTCGGCTGACGCATCGGGCGGTGGGTCGGAGTCCTCGTCAAAGGCGAGCCGCGGGTCGACCTCGACGACGACGACGAATGCCGACGGCTCGACCACCACCACCGTCACCTATGCCGACGGCTTCAAGATGTCGACGACGGTGCCGGGCGCACATCGCGGTCCGATGGCGAACGGAGGCGGCAATTCGCCCTATGACTGGTTTGGGCAGATGATGCAGCGCCAGGCGCAGTCCGGTTCCGCGACCGCGTCTTCTTCGATGTCGATAAGCGTGTGATCAGGACTCGGTCTGATCCGCGTAGTCATGCGTGATCTCGCGATAGGCAAAGCGGTCACGGATGTGCAGGTTGAAGAAAGTGCCCTTTGATCGCGCTTCCCGGAACGCGGCCGCGACCTCGGGCGGAACGTCCTCGTAGACATAGACCCGTCCGGTGACGAAAGTCACCTGCAGCTCGCGTGTGTCCGGGGCATAGCGGAAGAAGCGGATCACGGAAGACGGCATGACGGCGCACCTTGGGCTCCGTCGGGTAACGCCGTGCCCGCCGCTTCGTTTCTAGTCGTATCTGTCCTTCCACGCCGGTAGTGCCCCTGGAAATGGCAGTGCGGTCGCGTTGTACACGCCGCTTGCGATCGCGCGTGCGACAACGTTGGCAGCGACCATGCCGAGCTCGGTGAGCTCCACCAGCGGCTCGATCGGCTTCTCGCAGGTGGCCGCGGCGAACAGCACGTCGCCGTCCAGCGGAGCGTGCACCGGGTAGATCGCGCGGGCAAATCCGGTCTGTGCGATCATCGCGAGCCGCTTGGCCTGGGCCTTGCTCAGAATCGCGTCGGTGACGACGACGCCGATCGTGGTGTTCTCGCGCTCGCTGGCAGCCGGCCCGCCCTTGATGCGCATCGCCAGCATGTCGGGCGTGAACGCAGACGGCAGACCGCGTCCGCCGAACTCGCCGTTTTCCTCGAACGGCGCGGCCCAGAACCATGGGCCGTTGCCGATGGTGACGCTGCCGACGGCGTTCACCACCATGATCGCGGCGACCTTGAGGCCGTTCGTGGTCACGGCCGATGCCGAGCCGATGCCGCCCTTGAAGGTGGCGGTGGTGGCGCCCAGCCCGGCACCGACGCTGCCGAGCGCGAAGTCGGTGCCGGCGGCGGCAGCGGCGGCATAGCCGAGATCGCGATATGGCGAGAAGCGGCCCCAGGCCTTGTCGCCGCCGTTGAGGAGGTCGAACACGATCGCCCCCGGGACGACGGGGATCACGGCCTCACGGATCCTGAAGCCGCGCCCCTGTTCGGCGAGCCAGGCCTGCACGCCCCCGCCGGCATCGAGGCCGAAAGCGGAGCCGCCGGAGAGTGCGATCGCATCGACGCGTTCGACGGTGTTGGCCAGATCGAGCAGTGCATCCTCGCGCGTGCCGGGACCGCCGCCCCGGACGTCGATCGCGGCGATCGCGGGAGAATCGAAGATGACCGCGGTCGCGCCGGAAGCGACTTTCGCATCTTCGGCATGACCGACCCGGACGCCGGCGATGTCGGTGAGCAGGTTTTTCAAGACAGCCTCGTGAACTGAGAGCAATTTGCGATCTGCGATAGCGCAGCGATGGCGCAGGCTCAACTGGCGAGCGCCGTCCTGAGCATTTTGGCGAGCTCGGACTTGCGGTAGGGCTTGGCCAGCAGCAGCACGCCGGAATCGAGACGGCCATGATGGACGATGGCGTTCTCCGTGTAGCCCGAGGTGAACAACGTCTTCAGGTTGGGGCGGCGCCTGGCCGCTTCGTCAGCAAGCTGGCGGCCGTTCATGTTGCCAGGCATGATGATGTCGGTGAAGAGCAGGTCGATGGTCGCGTCGCCGTCGATGATCTTGAGGGCCTCGGCGCCATTGGCGGCCTCGAGCGCGGTATAGCCGAGGCTCCTGACCTGCGTCACGACATACTGCCGGACCAGCGCGTCGTCCTCGACGATCAGGATCTTCTCGTCACCCCCGGCGATGGGTGCGTTCTGGAGCGCCTCGAACTCGGTCTCCTGCACCCCGGTCGAGCGGGGCAGATAGATCTTCACGCTCGTGCCGTGGCCTTCCTCGCTGTAGATCTTGATGTGGCCGCCCGACTGTTTGACGAAGCCGAACACCATGCTGAGGCCAAGGCCAGTGCCCTTGCCGACCTCCTTGGTGGTGAAGAAGGGATCGAAGACCCGGTCGATCAGCTCTGCGGGAATCCCGCTGCCGGTGTCGCTGACGGCGATCATCACGTAGTTGCCGGCGGCCACGTCGGGATTCATGCTGGCATAGCCGTCGTCGAGGAAGATGTTGCGGGTCTCCAGCACCAGCGTGCCGCCATCGGGCATGGCGTCGCGCGCGTTCAGCGCGAGATTGAGGATCGCGGTGGACAGCTGGCCCGGATCGACCAGGGTCGGCCAGGCATCCTCCGTGAGCTGCGGCATGATCGTGATCTGCTCGCCGAGCGTCGGATGCAAGAGCTTGGCGGCATCGAGCACCAGCGCATTGACGTCGATCTCGCGCGGCCGGAGCGGCTGCTTGCGGGCAAAGGCGAGCAGGTGCTTGGTCAGCTGCGCGCCGCGCTCGGCCGCGTCGTCGATCAGCCTGGTAATAGCGGCGAGCTCGGGCCGGTCAGCCACGGCATCGCTGAGTATGCCGATCGTGCCCGTGATGACGGTCAGCACGTTGTTGAAGTCGTGGGCGACGCCTCCGGTCAACTGACCGATCGAGTCCATTTTCTGGACGTGCCGGAACTGGGCTTCGGCAGCCTGCTTGTCGGTGAGGTCCCGGCCGATGAAGAAGTGGCGCTTTACCGGCTCGGACCAAGTGCCCATCCAGTTCAGCGCGACCTCGTGGCCGTCATAGTGATAGTAGCGCGCCTCGAAGCTGCGCTTGGCCGCGCCGCGACGGGCTGCGCGCATCTCGTTCCGCGTCTTATCGAGATCGTCGGGATGAATGAATTCGGTCGCGCTGTGCCCGACCATGTCCTCGGGGCTGTA
Organism: Bradyrhizobium sp. Leaf396; assembly: GCF_001424605.1. NCBI lineage: Bacteria > Pseudomonadati > Pseudomonadota > Alphaproteobacteria > Hyphomicrobiales > Nitrobacteraceae > Bradyrhizobium > Bradyrhizobium sp. Leaf396. Next base: position 266,050 of record NZ_LMQJ01000065.1, on the reverse strand, counting down.
GCCGAGAATGTTCTTCACGCTCGGGCTGACCTGCACGAAATTACCATAGCCGTCGGTGACCAGGATCAGATCCTGCGATGTCTCGAAGATGCGCTGGCGTTCCTCCGTCTCGCGGCGCAGCTTCTCTCTCGCCTGCTTTTCTTCGGTGATGTCGTGGGCGATCTTGGAGGCACCAATGATCTCTCCCTCATCGGTCCGCAGCGGTGAGATGTTGAGGACGACGTCGAGCGGGCGGCCGTCTTTCCGGATTCGGGTCGTCTCGTGCTGTGCGATCGACTCGTTGCTGGCGATACGGTTGAGGATGCTCCTGACTTCGCCCTTGCGATCCGGCGGCACGATGATGTCAATCGACTTGCCGATGGCCTCGGCGGCGGAATAGCCGAACAGATGCTCGGCGGCCTTGTTCCAGCCGGTGATGATGCCATCCAGCGATTTCGTGATGATGGCGTCATTGGACGACTCAATCACTGCGCCGTACAGCGCGAGGCGCTTGCCGTAATAGTCGCGCTCCGATGCCGATTGCTGGCGCAGCCTCCCGAGGAGGCTCACTGTGTGCGCCTGGAGACGCACGTTCTCGATCAGAAGTACCGCCAGCACGAAGGTCGCCGCGGCGAGGCCGTAGAGCCGGCCGGCATAGAAGCCGAGATCGAACCGGGCGACGTTGACGATCGCCGACAGCGCGATGTCGAACAGCCAGGCGCACATGACCACCATCAGCCAGACGTCGATCACCGAATGCGGTCTGCGGAACCAGAGCGAGACCAGCGCCGCAAAGCTCAGCGACCACACGAACGACACGACTCCGATCATGGTCGGCGTATAGTGGCCGTCGCGCAGCAGCACCGGCAGCAGATCGTGTTGGGCGGTGACGATCCAGGTGAAGACGGCCATCGTCGCGATGACGCCGAGCACACTGGCGTAGATCGCGGTGCTTGCCGCGCCGCGGACGCGAGGGCCACCGTCCTTTTCCTTCAGCCAGGCATAACCCATGACACACAGGGGAAAGCCGGCGTGCCAGATCATGTAGAGCCAGACCGTGGTCTGCCCCCCTGCGCCAAAGAGCCCCGTCGGCGCAAACAGTCCGGGGAAGGTGAGGGCATGAACCAGGGCCGCCGCGGCTGTGAAGAGATAGCCGGTCGCGAGCCACAGCAGCGCGCGTGTCCGCAAGACCACGAATTGTGACAGCAGCAGCACGGCGGTGACGATGTCGCTCACGGCGAGTGCCGATTGGTAGCTTGCGACGAAGGCCGGGACGGGCAGGAGAGGGGTCCCCGCGAAGGGCACGGCCGCTACGAACAGGAGGGAGGACACGCCCACAATCGTCAATGCTGCGGTGCGGTCGGCCGAAGTGGCGGGCAGGGTCGAGAGAGATGTGCTTCGCTCGATCGTCGCGGGCACGTCCACCTCTCGTGGGGCGGTCTTGAGCGAGTCGGGCTTGTGCATCTCCGCTGGTCTCATTCGGCTGGACAGTCCGTTCATGGGTGCGGGTTCTGGGCGCGGGTCTGGAACAGACCGGTCACGACTCAACCGAAGGTTATAGCTTACCTAATCTCCGTGGGAGCTCGGAACAGGGATCAGGTAAGGTGCGCTTTACTGGGCGGTGCCACAATGCCCCTCCGCTGCGGCGGGTTCCAGGTCTGAGTCAGATGATTTGATTTCGATATCGGGAGTTCCCCATGCCTCGCGTTCTCATCATCGATGACCAGAAGGACGTGCGCGCGATGATCGCGATCGTGCTCCGGGTTAATCATTTCGAGGTGGTGGAGGCCGAAAGCGGTGCGGCAGGTCTGAAAGCCTTCGCGGAAAGCGCTTGTGACGCAGCGATCGTCGACATCTTCCTCGGTGACGCCAGCGGAGCCGACGTCATTGCCGCCCTGCGCGAACACGCGCCGGCGCTCCCCGTCGTTGCGGTGTCCGGAATGACGACACTTGATTTCATCGATCAATCGCCCAGCCTGGCCAACGTGGTCTGCCTGCAAAAGCCGTTTCGGCCGAGCGATCTCCTGCAGGCATTGCGGAATGCCCAGGCCGCGACCAGCGCGCTGCCCGCCGCCGTTTGATCCTGCCGCAAGAAAAAACGCCCCGGCTTGAGCCGGGGCGCGGCGTTGATTGATAACGGCCCAAAGGCTCGTCTAGCGCGCTCAGGTGCCGTTGCCGCTGATCTCGGCGTAGCCGCCCTTGGCATCCCATTTGTAGACGACGTAGTCGATCTGCTTGATGTCGCCCTTGGCGTCATACTCGATTGGGCCGATCACGGTGTCCCATTTGCCGGCCTTCATCGCCGCCATCACTTTCTTGGCGTCGGTGGTGCCGGCCTTCTTGGCCGCCTGCGACCACACCTGCATCGCCGCATAGGTGTAGAGGGTGTAGCCCTCAGGGTCGATGTTCTTGGCCTTGAAAGCCTCGACGATCTTCTTCGCGGTCGGCTTGTTGCGCGGGTCGGGGCCGAAGGTGAACAGCGTGCCTTCGCCGGCCGGGCCGGTGATGGAGGCGTACTCCTTGTCGGCGAGCGCGTCGCCGGCCATCAGCACGGTCTTGAGGCCCTGATCGCGCATCTGACGCAGGATCAAGCCGCTCTCCTGATGATAGCCGCCGACATAGACGAGGTCGATGTTGTCGCGCTTCAGGCGCGAGACGATCGCGTTGAAGTCCTTGTCGCCCTTGTTATAGGACTCGTACATCTTCTCGGTGACGCCGGCCTTGTTGAGCGCCTTCTTGGTCTCGTCGGCAAGACCCTTGCCATAGGTGGTCTTGTCGTTGAGAATCGCGATGTTCTTGCCCTTGTAGTTCTTGGCGATGTACTGCGCGGCGATCAGGCCCTGCTGATCGTCGCGGCCGCAGACGCGAGCCACGTTCCAGAGCTTGCGCTCGGTGAACAGCGGGTTGGTCGAGGCCGGCGTGATCTGGAGCACGTTGCCGTCGGCATAGGCTTCCGAAGCCGGGATCGACGACGACGAGCAATAGTGCCCGGCCACGAAGGGAATCTTGGCGCCGGCGATCTTCTCCGCGATCGAGCGGGCCTGCTTCGGGTCGCAGGCGTCGTCCTCGACCGAAAGCGCGAGCTTCTTGCCATTGACGCCGCCGGCGGCGTTGATATCGGCCACGGCCATCTCGGCGCCGTTCTTCATCTGGCGTCCGAAGGCGGACTCGCCGCCGGTCATCGGGCCTGCGACTGCGACGGTGACATCCTGCGCGAATGCCGCGCTCGACAGGGCGAGCGATGCGCCGAATGCCAGACCGATGAGCTTCAGTGATTTCATGAGATACCTCGCGGGTGGTCGCCTGTGGAAGTTGCCGGGCAGGCCCGGTTCAAACCGGCGCCATTCTTGAATGAATCCGGCGAGAAGTCACCGGCAAAATACGGGCATTGCGGAGATATCGCGCCGCATCCGGCCGCACTCGTCGGCCTTCGGTCTCGTCAGCCGTGGCGACCGCCTTCCAGATAGGCGGCGCGAATCTCGGGGCGCTGCAGCAGTTCGGTGCCGGTCCCCGCCAGTGTGATCAGGCCATTGACCATGACATAACCCCGATGAGCGAGCTTGAGTGCATGGTTGGCGTTCTGCTCGACGATCAGGACGGTCAACCCGTCCTGCCGGTTCAGGGTGCGGATTGCGTCGAAGATCTGTCGCGCTATCAGCGGTGCGAGCCCGAGCGAGGGCTCGTCGAGCAGGAGCAGCCGCGGGCGGCTCATCAGCGCGCGGCCGATGGCCAGCATCTGCTGCTCGCCGCCGGACAGGGTTCCACCGCGCTGGGCGTAGCGTTCCTTCAGACGCGGAAACAGCGTGAACACGCGTTGCAGTGTCGTCTCGCGCTCAGCCTCGGTGCAGTCGGTGGCGTCCGCCCCCATCTGGAGGTTTTCCGCCACGCTCATGCGCGGGAAGATGCGGCGCCCCTCCGGCGATTGCGCGATCCGCAGGTGGGCGATCTCGTGAGTGGGCACGTGGGTGATGTCGCGGCCTTCATAGAGGATCTGGCCGGCGCGAGCGCGCGGCTTGCCGAAGATCGTCATCATCAGCGTCGACTTGCCGGCGCCGTTGGCGCCGATCAGCGCCACGATCTCCCCGGCATTGATCTCGAAGTCAACGCCCTTCAGCGCCTCGATCTTTCCGTAGGCGGCGCGAAGACCGCGGATCGCGAGCAGCGGCACCGAGGTCACGACGGGCTCTCCATCACGGCTACGGCCTCGTCCTCGTCTGCGCCGAGATAGGCGGCGATCACCTTCGGGTCGTTGCGGACGTCGCGCGGCGTGCCTTCCGCGATCTTGACGCCATGGTCCATCACCACGACGTGGTCGGAGATCTCCATCACCACCGACATGTCGTGCTCGATCAGCAGGATCGAGGTGCCGAGTTCGTCCCGGATCGAAAGCAGGAGCTCGCTCAAGGCCGCGCTTTCGCGCGCGTTGAGGCCGGCGGCGGGTTCGTCCAGGCACAGCAGGGCGGGCTCGGTGCACATTGCGCGCGCGATCTCGAGCCGGCGCTGGTCGCCATAGGCGAAATTGCCGGCGGCATCGTCGGCGCGGTCGAGCAGATTGACCCGCTTCAGCCAGTCGGTGGCGAGGTCGATTGCGCGCTTTTCGGCGTCGCGGTATGCGGGGACGCCGAGGAGACCGAGGAGCGTGTAACCCGAGGCGCGCATCAAGGCGTTGTGCTGGGCCACCATCAGGTTCTCCAGCGCGGTCATGCCGGGAAACAGGCGGATGTTCTGGAAGGTGCGCGCGACCTTGGCTTGCTTGGCGATGCGAAAATCGTTCAGCCGCTCCAGCGCGATCACTCTGCCGTCGTCATGGGTGAGGCGAATGGCACCAGCGCTTGGCTTGTAGAAGCCGGTGATGCAGTTGAAGACGGTGGTCTTTCCGGCGCCGTTCGGCCCGATCAGCGCGGTGATCTTCTTGCGCTCTGCCGACAATGACAAGTCCTGCACGGCGACGATGCCGCCGAAGCGCATGGTCAGCCGCTCGACGCTGAGAATCTTGTCGCCGCTCATCCGTGCCCTTCCTTGACGAGGTCGGAGGAGATCGCTTGCGCCTTGGTCAGATACACGGTGGGTGCGCGATGGCCGACCAGGCCGCGCGGCCGCCAGATCATGATCAGCACCATGGCCATGCCGAACACCAGCATGCGGTAGCTCTCGAGGCCGCGGAACAGCTCGAATCCGCCGATCATGGCGAGAGCTGCGAGCGCCACGCCGAGCTGCGAGCCCATGCCGCCGAGCACGACGATGGCGAGGACCAGCGCCGATTCCTGGAAGGTGAAGGATTCCGGGCTGATGAAGCCCTGGCGGGTGGCAAAGAACGCACCGGCGAAGCCGCCGAACATGGCGCCGGTTGCGAACGCCGTGAGCTTGGTGGTCGTGGTGTTGATGCCGAGCGCGCGGCAGGCGACCTCGTCCTCGCGCAGGGCTTCCCAGGCCCGCCCGACGGGGAGCCGGCGCAGGCGGATCGTCACCCAGTTGGTGACCAGCGCCAGCGCCAGGATCAGGTAGAACAGGAAGACGATGCGGTGGGTCGCCGAATACTCGATGCCAAGCCTTGCGGCGAGCCCTTCATCGCTGTTGTCCAGCGGGATGCCGAAGAAGGAGGGACGGGGAATGCCGGAGACGCCGTTCGGGCCGCCCGTCAGATCCTGCCAATTGATGATGACGAGCCGGATGATCTCGCCGAATGCGAGAGTCACGATGGCGAGATAGTCGCCGCGTAGGCGGAGCACGGGGAAGCCGAGCAGAACGCCCCAGAAGGCGGCGAGAATGCCGGCGAGCGGCAGGCAGATCCAGAACGACCAGCCGAAATTGGTGGCGAGCAGTCCGTAGGAATAGGCGCCGACCGCATAGAAAGCGACATAGCCGAGGTCGAGAAGGCCGGCGAGCCCGACCACGACGTTCAATCCCCAGCCCAGCATGACGTAGGTGAGAACGAGGATCGCAAGGTCCAGAATGTAGCGCTGGTCATAGAAGATCACAGGCACCAGCAGGGTGAAGATCAAAAGCGCCGGCGCGAGATAGCGGCCGATGAAGGATATGCCGCTCTGCACCGCCGGCGGCACCAGCTTCTCGGCGCCGGTCGAACCGATCCATTGCCGCAAGAGCTCCATCACGATCGAGCCCCCGAACACGACGGCGACGAGGGCGGCAACCTCTCCGAATCGCGTCCAGTAGGTGAGCTGGCCGTCCGGGCCCGCCTCGGTGCGGATGCCGACCATCAGCGAGAACAGCACCAGCGCGACGAGGGCGTTGATGAAGGCTGTCTTGAGGAGGGCCGGGATGCCCGTTGCAGGTTTGGCCGTATTGGTCGAAGGGATTGTCACGCGGCCGGTCCGTCAGACTTTTTCGACTTCGGGGCGGCCGAGCAGGCCGGTCGGCATGAAGATCAGCACGACGATCAGGATCGAGAACGCCGCGACGTCCTTGTATTCGACCGAGAAATAGGCCGACCAGAACGTCTCGATCAGACCGATCGCAAGCCCGCCGAGCATGGCGCCCGGCAGCGAGCCGATGCCTCCGAGCACGGCGGCGGTGAATGCCTTGATGCCCGCGACGAAGCCCATGAAGAAATCGACGAGGCCGTAATAGAGCAGGTACATCAGGCCGGCGACCGCGGCGAGCGCGGCGCCGATCACGAAGGTCATCGAGATGGTGCGGTCGACGTCGACGCCGAGCAGCGCCGCCATGGTCTGGTCCTGCTCGCAGGCCCGCATGTCGCGCCCGAGCCGGGTGCGCGAGACCAGCCAGGTGAAGATCGCCAGCAACACGATGGTGGTGATGACCACCATGATCTGGATGTTGGAGAGCTGGATGACAAAGCCGTCCTGGCTCTCATGCAGCGTGTAGCCGCCGGTGATGAAGGGCGGGATCGGCTTGACGCGCGCGCCTTGCGCCACCTGCGAATAGTTAGTCAGCACGAAGGACATGCCGATCGCGGACAGCATCGGGGCAAGACGGAAGGAATGACGCAGCGGCCGGTAGGCGATGCGCTCGATGGTCCAGCCATAAAGCGCCGTGATTGCCATCGAGACCAGGAGCACCACCAGCAGGATCAGGGGGATCGCGGTGAGGCCGAGCGAGATCAGGATCAGGAAGGTGATCAGCGCAATGAAGCCGCCGATCATGAAGACGTCGCCATGGGCGAAGTTGATCATGCCGACGATGCCGTAGACCATCGTGTAGCCGATCGCGATCAGGCCGTAGATGGAGCCGAGCACGAGGCCGTTGATGAGCTGCTGGGCGAAATAATCCATGGGCTGCCGTACCACACCTGACGCAGGCTCAAAGGGAGCTCTTCGAGAGAGAGTTCTTGGGCCCCGGCAGCCCTTGAGCGTTCTTCGGGTTTTGTAACAGGAGGGAACTGGCAGCTGCAACTGGCCCGGTCTCCACCTAAAGGCTTGTACAGAGATCATTTTGGGTCCCGGGGTTCCCGAGATTGCGAGGAACCCGGTTCCGCAAGGGGCCAAGATGAGATGCCAGCCGTTGTCTCGTTCCAGCAATCGGGTCAGCAGAGTCAGAACCCCCGGCCAGCAGAGCCCAGGACAGCAGCAGGGCGGCGGTCAGAAACCTGGGCAGCAGGAAGACCCGCGTCAGGGCGGTCAGCTGGCAGCAGGGTAGCCCGCGGTCAGAATATGAAGGTCCGGGAGCCCGAAGATGAGAGCACCAGGAGTGAGGAGACCTGGCCCGCCGAAAGCTGGGGCCTCTTCTTAGGGGAGTTTCCGGGGCAGCTCGAATAGCCGAGCGCGGACTCTCGAGATTCCGGTCATGGTGCTGTGCACCATCTCAAAATGACGACGTCCGCGGGGCAGTTAAGGTAAACAAAGGGTTTAAATTGCCGCCACAGGCCGATGCGAGTTAGCTCCGGCGAAGCCGCCGCCTTTTCGTCAAGGCATCGGCAAACCAAGCGGGAAGCGGCATGTTCAGGAATTGGCGGATCGGCTCGGTCAACGGCGCGCTGCTGGCGGCCTATTTCATTCCCGTATGGAGCCTCGTCGCCTTCAACATCATTGTCGCTCCCGTGCACGGCCTTTACGAGCGGCCGAGCGTTGCCGTTGCGTTGTACCTCAGCGACCACCTTCAGATGGCGGGGATGGACACGGTCCGCGCCGCCTGGCTGCTCGCGCTGGGGCGGGTGACGGTGGTGGCGTTCTTCGCGATCTACCTCGTGCTGCTCTGCATTCCCCGAATCCGCAGGAACGGCGGCAGCGACGAGGCGCTCGGCATCGCGCTGGCGATCGGCAGCCTAATCTCGTTTGCCAGCATGGTGATGGCCTCCAAGGTCGGCGAGATGGCAGCGCTCCGGCTGCATGCCACCGAGCTCCTGCTCTTGCTCGGAGCCGCGATCGTGGTCGTGATCGAGAAGCCGGCGGCAGCATCGAAGACCGCGGAGATTGCCGCCCCGCTAGGTCTTGAGCAGGCCGAGCTCCTGCACAATCGCTGAGGCTTCCTTCACGGCGTGGTTCGCCGCCGGCACGCCGCAATAGATCGCCTGCTGCAGCAGGATTTCCTTGATGTCGTCGGGCGTGAAGCCGCCCTCGGCGAGCGCCGCGCGCACATGCAGGCGGAATTCGTCCCATTGCCCGAGCGCGACCATGGTGCCGATCACCAGCACCCGACGGGTGCGCTCGTCGAAATGCGGCCGCGTCCAGATTTCGCCCCAGGCGTAGCGCGTGATCAGGTCCTGAAAGTCGGTATTGAACGCATTGCGGTTCGCGATCGACTTGTCGACCCATGCATTGCCCAGCACCTTGCGGCGCACGTTCATGCCGGCATCGCGGCGCTTCTGGTCGTCCATGTGTTTTCCTCCTTCGCCATTGCGAGGAGAAGCGGCGAAGCCATCCAGACGTCTCCGCTGCGGGATCTCTGGATTGCTTCGCTGCGCTCGCAATGACGGCTGTGGTTAGCGCTGCGTCAGGAACCCCACCACCGCATCCGTGAACGCGTGCGGCTGCTCGACGTTCGAGATGTGCGCGGCGTCGATGATGGTCATGCTGGCGCCGGGAATGTTGGAGCGGATCAGTTCGGCCGCCGAGATCGGTGTCGCCGCATCGTGGCGGCCGGCGATCACCAGCGTGGGGCTCTTGATCTTCGGCAGTAGCGCGCGCTGGTCGAGTGTCGACAGCGCCTCGCAGCAGGCAAGGTAGCCCTCGACCGGGGAAGCAAGCAGCATCGACTTCATCTTCGCGGTGATCTCAGGCTCGCGCTCGCGGAAATCCTGGGTCAGCCAGCCCGCGATCACGGCATCGGCGACGGCGGCGATGCCGCCCTCCTTAACCGCCTTGATGCGGTTGTGCCAGTTTGTTGGATCGGGATAGTAGCAGGACGTGTTGGCAAGGACGAGCTTGCCCATGCGCTCCGGCGCGTTCGCGCCCAGCCATTGTCCGACCATGCCGCCCATCGACAGCCCGCACCAGTGCACCTTCTCGATGTTGAGATCGTCGAGGATCGCGAGAACGTCGCGACCGAAGCGCTCCATCGTGTAGGGGCCAGGCGGGACATTCGACTTGCCGTGGCCGCGGCGATCGTAACGGATGACGCGGAACACCTGCGTCAGCGCCTTCATCTGCGGCTCCCACATCTGCAATGTGCAGCCGAGGGAGTTGGACAGCATCAAGGTCGGCCCGCCGTCACGGCCTTCGACCGAGACGTTGAGCAGGCAACCGTCGGCATCGATCATGGGCATGGCATGCTCCTCGTCATGGGCGGGCAATAGCGCTCAGCGCGTCTTATCCCAAATTTCCCGCGCATCCATCCAATAAGTGAATCTATCCAGGATGATGGATCGCCGGGTCAAGCCCGGCAATGACATCAGGAGAGATCCAAGGAATCCAGCAGGCGGTCGATCAGCGCCTGGGAGGCCCCTTGATAGGCCATCGGCTCGAACAATGAAGCAATTTTTTCCGGGGAAAGGTGCGTGGTGATCTGCGAATCGGCCGACAGCACCTCGCGCAGATGCTTCTTCTCGGCGACTGCGCGCTTGCTCGCGGCCTCGATCAGATGGTGCGCATCGCTCTTGCCGATCGTCTCGGCCAGCGCGAAGGTGACCGCCTCGGCCATGATCAGCCCCTGCGTCGCATCGAGATTGCTGCACATGCGCGCCGCATCGACCTCGAGACCCTCCGCGATATCGACGATGGCGGCCAGCGCGCCGGAGGTGACCAGCATCAGTTGCGGCAGGGTCGGCCATTCCGCGTGCCAGGGGCCGGCGCTGCGTTCGTGGTCCTGGACCTGCGCGGCAAAGATGGTCGCGGCGAGCTGCGGGGCCATGGTGGCGGCGCCCAACGCACTCGCGGCGGCGACCGGATTGCGCTTGTGCGGCATCGTCGAGGAGCCGCCGCGGCCTTCGCCGGCGGGCTCGAACGCCTCGCCGACGTCGGTCTGCATCAGCAGCGAGACGTCCCGTGCGATCTTGCCGCAGCTGCCGGCGAGAATGGCGAGACAGGAAGCAGCCTCGGCGATGCGGTCGCGATGGGCGTGCCAGGGCGCCTCGGGCAGCGGCAGACCGAGCTCCTGGGCCAGCCGTTCGGCCACCGCGAGCCCCTTGTCACCGAGCGCAGCGAGCGTGCCGGCCGCGCCGCCGAATTGCAGCGCCAGGCCCTCGCGGGAGAACCGCCGCAGGCGGCAACGGGCGCGGGCGAGGCTTGCGGCATATTCCGCCGCCTTGAGCCCGAACGGCATCGGCAAGGCGTGCTGCAGCCAGGTCCGCGCCACCATCGGGGTATTGCGGTGGCTGCGCGTCAGCGCGGCGAATCCCTTGATGGCGCGGCTGAGATCGGCATCCAGCGCGGCGATGCCGGCGCGGAGCGTGAGCATGGTCGCGGTGTCGATGACATCCTGGCTGGTCGCGCCCCAATGCACGTAGCGCGCAGCCTCCGCGTCGTTCCTGCCGACATTGGCGGTCAGCATCTTGACCAGGGGAATCGCGAGATTGCCCGATCGCGTCGCGGCGTCGGCCAGCGCGGCCATGTCGAAGCAATCGGCATTGCACGCAGCCTCGATCGGGCCAACGGCGGACGCCGGGATCACAGCCGTGGCGGCCTCGGCGCGTGCCAACGCTGCCTCGAAATCGAGCATGTTCTGCAGGGTAGACCGGTCGTCGCAGACCGCGCGCATCGCCGCGCTCGACAGCATCGGCGCGAGCAGGGGGGAGAGGGATGTGCTCATGTTGCGCGCGACCTAATCATCATGGCCCCGCTGTGCCAATCCCCAACCGCCTGCACACATCTTTTTGCAGTTGCGAATATGCATTGCACGTGGCTGAGCGCCGCCCTTTCCTTTGCCGCGTCCCTGCGTTACTTGATCAGCATTATAGTTGCGCGATCCGGGAGGCACCTCATGGCCATGACGATGAACGGCGAAGTCCAGCTTGCGGCGCCGCGCGAGGCCGTGTGGGCCAAGCTCAACGATCCGGAGGTGCTGAAGGCCTGCATCCCCGGCTGCGAGGAGCTGGAGAAGACCGACGACGGCGGCTTTCGCGCAACGGCAAAGATGAAGGTCGGCCCGGTGTCGGCGCGCTTCAAGGGCAAGGTCACGCTGTCCGATCTCGACCCGCCAAACGGCTACAAGATCTCCGGCGAGGGCGAGGGTGGGGTGGCCGGCTTCGCCAAGGGCGGCGCGGTGGTCAAGCTCGCCGAGAAGGACGGCGGCACGCTGCTCTCTTACGACGTCGAGGCGCAGATCGGCGGCAAGTTGGCGCAGCTCGGCCAGCGCCTCATCAACGGCACCGCCAAGAAGCTCGCCGACGAATTTTTTGCGAACTTTGCCAAGGCGGTACAGGGCTGAAACCTATCGCCTTTCGGCATGGCGGCTTGCGTCGGGGGCGATGTTGCCCCGGGGGACAATGGCCCATATGATGGGTTGGAATAATTATAAGAACCGCTTCGACGGGACCCGTCGGGGCGCTGATAGAGAGTGCTTATGGCAAAAATCTCCCTCATCGTGAACGGCAATCCTGTGACGGCCAATGTCGATCCCCGCACGCTTCTGGTGCAGTTCCTGCGCGAGAATCTGCGGCTGACGGGCACGCATGTCGGCTGCGACACCTCGCAGTGCGGCGCCTGTGTCGTGCATCTCGACGGCAAGGCCGTGAAGTCCTGCACCACGCTTGCCGTGATGGCCGACGGCCACGAGGTCAAGACGATCGAGGGACTGGCCGCCGACGGCGCGCCGCTGCATCCGATGCAGGAGGCCTTCCGCGAGCATCATGGCCTGCAGTGCGGCTTCTGCACCCCCGGCATGATCATGACCGCGATCGACATCGTCCATCGCAAAGGACACGAACTCGACGATCACACGATCCGCGAGGAGCTGGAAGGCAATCTCTGCCGCTGCACTGGTTACCAGAACATCGTCGCCTCGATCTCTGCCGGCGCCAAGGCGATGGCGAAATCCGATCTCGCGTAACGCGCATCCCGCGATCAGGACATTCAGATGTACGAATTCAAATATCATCGCCCTGGGACCGTTCGCCAGGCGGCCAATCTCCTGGTGAAGAACGAAGACGCCAAGGTGATCGCCGGCGGCCACACGCTGATTCCCGTCATGAAGCAGCGCCTCGCGAGCCCGCCGCATCTGGTCGACCTCTCCCATATCGAGGGTCTCAACGCGATCGAGATGAAGGGCCGCTCGCTGGTGATCGGCGCCACCGCCAGGCACGCCGAGGTCGCGAACTCCGCGATCGTCGGTGAGGCGATCCCGGCGCTGGCGAACCTCGCGAGTCAGATCGGCGATCCCGCCGTGCGTCACAAGGGTACGATCGGCGGATCGCTCGCCAACAACGATCCGACCGCCGACTATCCGGCCGCGGTCCTTGCGCTGGGCGCGACCATCGTCACCAACAAGCGTCGCCTCAAGGCGGAAGAGTTCTTCCAGGGCCTGTTCACGACGGCGCTCGAAGCCGACGAGATCATCACCAAGGTGATGTTCCCGCTGCCGAAAAAGGCAGCCTACATCAAGTTCCGCAACCAGGCCTCCCGTTACGCGCTGGTCGGTGTTTTCGTGGCGCGCCGTCCGTCGGACGTGCGCGTTGCCGTCACCGGTGCCGGCTCAGAGGGCGTATTTCGCGTCACCGCGTTCGAGGAGGCTCTCAAGAAGCGCTTCGCCTCGAAGGCGCTGGAAGGCATCGCGGTGCCGGCCGAAGGCCTCAACAGCGACATCCACGGCAGCGCAGAGTATCGTGCGCATCTCATCGGGGTGCTGACTCGGCGTGCCGTCGACGCCGCCAATGCCAAGGAATGAGCTGAACTCGTTCCTCGGTCCACACCTGTCCCTGGCGAGGGCGTAGCAAGACTGGCTTTTTCATGACTTCAGCGGCCAATTCTTCCGGTGCTTTGCCGGCATCGGTCGACGCGATGCTCGAACTTCTGACGTCGCGCGGTTACCTCGCTGAGCGGTCGCTGGCGACGGTGACCTTTCTGTCGCTGCGCATGGGCCGGCCGCTGTTCCTGGAGGGCGAGGCCGGCGTCGGCAAGACCGAGATCGCCAAAGTGCTCTCGGCGGCGCTGGGGCGGAGGCTGATCCGCCTGCAGTGCTACGAGGGTCTCGACGTTTCCTCGGCGGTCTACGAGTGGAACAGCGCCGCGCAGATGATTGCGATCCGGATGGCGGAGGCCGCCGGCGACACCGATCGCGACCAGCTCTCGAGCGACATCTTCGCCGACCGCTACTTGATCAAGCGGCCGTTGCTTCAGGCGCTGGAGCCCGACGTTGCCGGTCCGCCGGTGCTGCTGATTGACGAACTCGACCGCGCCGACGAGGCGTTCGAGGCGTACCTGCTCGAAATCCTCAGCGATTTCCAGGTGACCATTCCCGAATTCGGCACCGTGAAGGCGCCGCACCCCCCGATCGTCATCATCACCTCGAACCGCACCCGCGAGATCCACGACGCGCTGAAGCGGCGTTGTCTCTATCACTGGGTCGATTATCCCGCTGCCGAGCGCGAGCTTGCGATCGTCAAGACGCGCGTGCCAGGCATCTCTGCGAAGCTGTCACAGCAGGTCGTGCGCTTCGTCCAGGCTTTGCGCAACCAGGACTTCTACAAGTCGCCGGGCGTCGCCGAGACCATCGATTGGGCCACCGCGCTGTCCGAGCTCGATGCGCGTTCGCTCACCCCCCAAGTGGTCGGCGACACGCTGGGTGCGCTGCTCAAGTATCAGGACGACATCACCCGAATGCAGGGCGATGCCCTGCAGAAGGTGCTGAAGGAAGCGACGAGCGAGAATTGATCTCGCGTGCGTCATAGCTGCTCCCGTCATTCCGGCGCGACGCGCAAGCGTCGAGCCCGGAATCCATAACACGATCGGGAGCATGGATTCGGGGCTCGCGCCAAGTGGCGCGCCCCCGAGGGGATGGATACGAGACCATGGCCATCAACCACCTTGCCCCCGAGCAAACCGAGCAGTTCGCCGACAACATCGTCGGCTTCGCCCGCGCGCTGCGTGCAGCCGGCCTGCCGGTCGGGCCCGGCGCGGTGATCGATGCGATGAGCGCATTGCAGGCAATCGACATCGGCAACCGCAGCGATGTCTTCACCACGCTGGAGGCGATCTTCGTCAAGCGGCACGAGCATGCGCTGATCTTCAAGCAGGCCTTCAACCTGTTCTTCCGCGCCTCTGAAGAGTGGAAGCACATGCTGGATTCGGTGCCGCTGCCGGACGAGGCCAAGAAGAAGCCGCAGGCCGGCTCGCGCCGCGTGCAGGAAGCGATGTCGCAGCCGCGCATGACCGAGACGCCGCAGCACCAGGAGCAGGATCTGCGCCTGTCGGTCTCCGACAAGGAGATCCTCCAGAAGAAGGACTTTGCGCAGATGAGCGCTGCGGAGATTGCCGAGGCGCTGCGTGCCGTCGAGCGGATGCGGCTGCCGCAGGCCGAGCTTCTAACGCGCCGGCACCGGCCCGATCGGCGCGGGCTTCGCCTCGACCTGCGCCGTACGCTGCGCGCATCGCTCCGCACCGGTGGCGATATCATCGACATCCATCGCCTCGGGCGGATCGAGAAGCCGGCGCCGATCGTCGCGCTGCTCGACATCTCGGGCTCGATGAGCGAGTACACCCGCCTGTTCCTGCACTTCCTCCACGCCATCACGGACGCGCGCAAGCGCGTCTCGGTGTTCCTGTTCGGCACCCGCCTCACCAATGTCAGTCGCGCGCTGCGCCAGCGCGATCCCGACGAGGCGCTGGCGAGCTGCTCGGCCTCGGTCGAGGATTGGGCCGGCGGCACCCGCATCTCGGCCTCGCTGCACAACTTCAATAAATTGTGGGCGCGGAGGGTGCTGAGCCAGGGCGCCATCGTGCTCCTGATCTCCGACGGGCTGGAACGGGAGGCCGATTCCAAGCTGGCCTTCGAGATGGATCGGCTGCACCGGTCCTGCCGAAGGCTGATCTGGCTCAATCCGCTGTTGCGGTTCGGGGGCTTCGAGGCCAAGGCGCAGGGCATCAAAATGATGCTGCCCCACGTTGACGAATTCCGCCCCGTGCATAATTTGAGTTCGATCCAGGAGCTGATCACGACGCTCTCCCAGCCGCTGCCGCCGCATCACCGCAGCCTGATCCGCTCCGCAGCTTGAGAGGCACCCCATGCTCGATCGCGACGAGGACATTCTGAAGGCGGCGGAGGATTGGCAGAAGGCCGGCCGTGGCGTCGCGCTCGCCACCGTCGTGGAGACCTGGGGTTCGGCGCCGCGCCCGGCGGGCTCGAGCCTCGTCATCAACGACGAAGGCACATTCCTGGGCTCGGTCTCCGGCGGCTGCGTCGAGGGCGCCGTGGTCACCGAGGCGATGGACGTGATCGAGAGCGGCAAGCCCAAGATGCTGGAGTTCGGCGTTGCCGACGAGACCGCCTGGAACGTCGGTCTGTCCTGCGGCGGCACCATCCGCGTCTTCGTCGAGAAGGTCGGTTAGCCGTGAAGCTCGAGATCCTGCACGAACTCAATGCCGAGCGCGCCGCGCGCCGGCCGGTGATCCTGGTGACTGACACCGACAGCGGCGAGCAACGCCTGGTGAAGGCCAGGGATTTTGCGAAAGATCCTCTGCGCGCCGAGCTCGAAAAGCAGCTTCGCATGGGCAAGAGCGCCAGTGTCGAGGCCGGGGGCAAGAAGCTGTTTCTCAACGTCTACGCGCCGACGGCCAAGCTCGTCATCATCGGTGCGGTCCACATCAGCCAGGCGCTGGCGCCGCTCGCGCGCTCCCTCGGCTATGACGTCACTGTGGTTGATCCGCGCACGGCCTTTGCCAGCCCCGAGCGTTTTCCCGACATCCCGCTGATCGCGGAATGGCCCGACACGGCGCTGCCGCCGCTCAATGTCGATGCCTACACCGCATTCGTCGCGGTGACGCACGATCCCAAGATCGACGATCCCGCGCTGTTGCATGCCTTTGAACGCAACTGCTTCTACATCGGCGCGCTCGGCTCGCGAAAGACGCATGCCAAACGCGCCGACCGGCTGCGGGCGCAGGGCGCCAAGGAAAGCGACATCGCACGCATCCACGCGCCCATCGGGCTTGCGATCGGGGCAGTCTCTCCCTCCGAGATCGCGGTGTCGATCATGGCCGAGATCACGGCGGTGCTTCGTCTGCCTCCCAAAGAAAAAGAAGAAGCGGCATGAAGTTCGGACCGGCGAGCCCCAGGGATGCGATCGGAGGGGTGACCGTCCACACCCTGCGTCAGGGACCGCTGGTTCTGAAGAAAGGTACGACGATCGGACCGGCGGAGGCCGAGGCGCTGGAGCGCGCCAGCATCAAGGACATTGTCGTGGTGCGGATGGAGGAGGGCGACGTCTCCGAGGACATTGCAGCCGCCAGCATCGCGCTCGCCATTGGCGGCGAGGGCATCCATGTCGAACGCGCCTTCACCGGCCGCGCCAATCTGTTTGCTGCGCGCCCGGGCGTGCTGGTGATCGACCGCGCCGCGGTCGATCGTATCAATAACATCGACGAGGCCATCACCTTCGCGACGCTCACCCCGTTCAAGCCGGTGGTCGAGGGCGAGATGGTCGGCACCGTCAAGATCATCCCTTTCGGCGTCGAGGGACGTTTGCGCGATGCTGCCGTGCAGGCCGCCGGCAAGGACGTGCTGAAGGTCGCGCCCTACGTGATCAAGCGCGTCGGTGTGGTCTCGACGCTGCTGCCCGGCCTCTCCTCCAAGGTGATCGACAAGACGTTGCGCGTCACCGCCGAGCGCCTTGCTCCAGCCGGCGCCGGCATCATCGCCGAGCGGCGGGTCCCGCACGAGGAGCAGGCGCTGTCGGCCGCGATCAAGGAATTGCTCGGCCTTGGTGCCGAGCTCGTCATCGTGTTCGGCGCCTCCGCCATTGCCGATCGCCGCGACGTTATCCCGGCGGCCGTCACCGGCATCGGCGGCGAGATCGAGCATTTCGGCATGCCGGTCGATCCCGGCAACCTCTTGCTGATCGCCCGTGCTGGCGAGGTGCCCGTGCTGGGCGCGCCGGGTTGCGCGCGCTCGCCGGTCGAGAACGGGTTTGACTGGGTCTTGATGCGGCTGCTCGCCGGCATCAAGGTGACGCGGTCCGAGCTGATGGGCATGGGCGTCGGCGGCCTCCTGATGGAGATCGTGACGCGGCCGCAGCCGCGCGCCAAGCCGGAGACCGAAGGCAATAGCCAGGTCGCGGCCATCGTGCTTGCCGCGGGGCGCTCGACCCGGATGGGCGGGCCGAACAAGCTGCTCGCCGAACTCGACGGCAAGAAGCTGGTGCGCCTCGCGACCGAGCAGGCGCTGGCCTCCAAGGCCTCCGAGGTGATCGTCGTCACCGGTCATCAGGCCGAGCTGGTCGAGCAGGCGCTGCAAGGCCTGAAGGTGAAGTTCGTCCGCAATCCGGAGTTCGCCGGTGGCATCGCCAGTTCGGTCAAGGCGGGCATGGCGGCCGTGCCCGAGGCGTGCGACGGCGCTGTCGTGTGTCTCGGCGACATGCCGTTGATCGACGCCGGGCTGATCGACCGTCTCATCGACAGCTTTGCCCCCGACTGCGGCAATCTCATCGTCGTACCGGTCAGCGAGGGCCGCCGCGGCAACCCCGTGCTGTGGTCGCGCCGCTTCTTCAAGGAGTTGATGACGCTCGACGGCGACGTCGGCGCGCGTCATCTGATCGCCAAGCACACCGAGGCGGTCGCCGAAGTGCCCGTCGACGGCGAAAGTGCCTTCCTCGACATCGACACGCCGCAGGCGCTGGAGGCGGCAAGACGGGGATGAAGGTGCCGCAGCAGCGCCGGGTCGATTAGCCGAAGGCGCAATCCACCCCGCGACACGTCCCCGTCCGCCAAGCTCAACCACCCGTTCACCGTCTGGAAACGACCGCCGATTAGACTCCCATCGCCTTGCCTGGGGGGAGGGTTTTTCCATGGCTTCGAATGCCGTCGCGCGCCGTTTCGCGATGTTTTGCGTTGTCTTGTCTGTTGCCGTTACGGGCGCCCGCTACATTACTGAAGCCCACGCCGCCGGCGCATTTGCAGTCGGCAAATGCGGCGCCTATGGCCAAGCGTATGATTACGACGCCGAGCATGAGGCGCGCGCCGCGGCGCAGAAGCAGTGCAAGGGCGATTGCACGACCGTAACGATGAAGCGCGCCTGCGCCGCAATGTCGGTCGATCTCACCAATCCCTGCGGCGCCTATGGCTATGCCGTCAAGCCGAAGATTTCGGCCTCGCTCAATGCCGCCACGCGCGAATGCTACAAGTATGGTGGCAAGGAATGCGTGATCCGCGCCTGGGCCTGCGACGCCAAGGGTTGATTCCTCTTGCTGTCATTCCGGGGCGATGCGTAGCATCGAACCCGCAATCCATTCGTCCCCTTGCCTTGTGGCGCGATGGATTCTCAGGTGCGCAATTGCGCTCCGTAGCTTGCGCCAAGTGGCGCGCCCGGAATGACAATCGAGGGAATGCATGCAGTTCGACACCAAGATCGCCGTGGTGATCCGCACCGATCTTCAAGCCTGGCAGAAGCTCAACGTCGCGTCCTTTCTCACCAGCGGCATTGCCGCAGCCTTTCCCGAATGCATTGGCGAGGCCTATGAAGACGCCTCGGGTACCAAGTATCACGCACTGATCGGCCAGCCGATCCTGATCTACGGCGCCGACGGGGCCGCATTGTCGCGCGCGCTGGACCGCGCGCTCACCCGCAATGTCAAGCCGGCGGTCTACACCGAGGACATGTTCAGGACCACGCACGATGCCGCCAATCGCGAGGCGGTCAGGGCCGTCGCACGCGCCGACCTCAATCTCGTCGGCATTGCGATGCGCGCCGAACGGAAGGTGATCGACAAGATCGTCGATGGCCTCAAGTTCCATAGCTGAGGGCGTTGGTCGTCGCTTCTCGTTGTCATCGTGGTGTCACGATGGCGGAAGTGCTTGCGCAAACTTTGTGCTCTTTGACGCCGGTCAAGAGCAAGGCCCCCGGCATGGCTAATCTGCCCCAGCCAACGCAAAGGAGCAGACCGATGCCGACCATGAAAGCTGCAGTCGTCAGACAATTCGGCAAGCCGCTGGTGATCGAGGATGTGCCGGTGCCGCAGCCCGGTCCCGGCGAGGTCCTGGTGAAGGTCAAGGCCTGCGGCGTCTGTCACACCGATCTGCATGCCGCCTCCGGGGACTGGCCGGTGAAGCCGGTTCCACCCTTCATTCCCGGCCATGAGGCGGCGGGCATCGTCGCCGCGATCGGGCCCGGTGTGAAGAATCTGAAGGTCGGCGATGCCGTCGGGGTCGCCTGGCTGCACGACGCCTGCATGTCGTGCGAGTATTGCGAGACCGGCTGGGAGACGCTGTGCGAGCACCAGCACAACACCGGCTACAGCGTGAACGGCGGTTTCGCCGAATATGTCATCGCTTCGGCGGCCTTCGCGGCCAAGCTGCCGGCAACCGTCGATTTTGCCGCCATCGCGCCGATCCTGTGCGCCGGCGTCACCACCTACAAGGGACTGAAGGAGACCGAGGCGAAGCCCGGCGAGTGGGTGGTGATCTCGGGCGTCGGCGGGCTCGGCCATGTCGCGGTTCAATACGCCAAGGCGATGGGTCTCAAGGTTGCGGCCGTCGATATCGCCGAGGACAAGCTCGACCTGGCCCGTGAGACCGGTGCCGATCTTGCGGTGAACGCGCTCGCCGCCGATGCGGTGGACAAGGTGCTGGAAGCGACCGGAGGCGGGGCGCATGGTGTGCTGGTGACTGCGGTCTCCACCCCGGCGTTCGCCCAGGCGCTGAAGATGGTGCGCCGCAAGGGGACCGTCAGCCTCGTCGGGCTGCCGCCGGGCGAATTTCCGACTCCGATTTTCGACGTCGTGCTCAAGCGCATCACTGTGCGCGGCTCGATCGTCGGAACCAGGCGCGACCTCGACGAGGCCATTGCTTTCGCCGCCGACGGCAAGGTCAAGGCCGAGGTCGCCAAGGTGCCGCTCGCGCAGATCAATGAGGTCTTCGACCGGATGAAGGCCGGCAAGATCGACGGCCGCATGGTGCTCGACTTCGCCTAGTCTCTGCGAGGAGCAGGGCATGGCCCGGACAACGAAGATCGTCTTTCTCGGCGCCAGCAGCGCATCCTTCGGGATGAGCATGTTCCGGGACCTGTTTTCGACCCGCGATCTCGCCGGTTCGACACTGGTCCTGGTCGGACGAAACGTCGACCGGCTTGGCCGGTCGACGCGGCTTGCCAAACTGCTCAACGAGAAATCCGGCGCCGGCTATGTCGTCGAGGCTACGACGGACTGGCGCGCGGCGTTGGACGGCGCCGAGTTCGTCGTGCATTCCACCGCCATCGATCGCAATCGGTTGTGGCGGCTCGATTTCGAGATTCCGCGCAGGTTCGGCATCCGTCATACGCTGGGTGAGAACGGAGGGCCCGGCGGCTTGTTCTTCACGCTGCGCACCTTGCCGGCCGTCTTCGACTTCGTGCGCGAGATGGAGCTCCGTTGCCCACGCGCGACGTTCATCAATTTCTCCAATCCGGAAAGCCGAATCATCCTGGCGCTCGGCCGGTACAGCGGAATCCGCAGCGTCGGCCTGTGCCACGGAATATTCCTTGCCCGCGACAACGTCGCGCGAATTCTGGGGATGCCGGAGAGTCGCGTGGACGTGTGGGGTGCAGGTCTCAACCATTTCCAGTGCCTGACCGAAATTCGTGACCGCGAGACGGGCGCGGACCTCTATCCACTGCTGCGCGAAAAGGAGCGGGATTTCGATCCCGCCTTCTCACCGCTGACGCGCAAATTGTTGCACGCGTTCGGCTACTGGCTCGGCTGCGGAGACAGTCACGTGGGCGAGTATCTTTCGTTCGGCTGGGAGGCCGGCGAGGGCGGCTATAATTTCGACTGGGACGAGAGCGAGCGCGCGAAACTGACGCGGCTGATCGACGACGTGCTCGCAGGTCGGGCCGAGATGCCGGACTGGTGGTCGATGCCCTCGGGCGAGCGAGCGATCGGCATCATCGCCGCCATTGTCCATAACCGCAAGCAACTCGTCGAATCCGCGGTCGTTCACAATCGACAGGTGATCCCGAACCTGCCGGCCGATGCCGCCGTGGAGGTGCCGGTGGAAGTAGATGCTGCCGGCATCCATCCTGTCTCGCTTGGGGCGCTGCCCGACGCCGTGGCCAAGCTGATGACGATCCAGGTTCAGGTTCAGCAGATGGCGGTGGAGGCGGCCATGCACGCTTCGAAGGAGATGGCGCTGCAGGCCTTGCTGCTCGACCCCGTCGTCCATTCCGAGAAGGCCGCGCGAGGCCTGCTCGAGGAGTTGTGGGAGATCAACCGGCCCTACATCCGGCCATGCATCTGAGCCGCCGGTCACTCTCGTCGCCGTTGCTTACGCTGGCGGCATGCCTTCGAATTTCACCAGGCCAGGGCCAAGGCGATCCCAGTCGTGACCGCGCGCGGCGAAGGTGACCGCCTGCGGCTTGTAGCGGGCGGGTTCGTCGAGGCTTGCCGCCCGGATCGTGAAGACATCGGGCTGTGCCGCAAAGGTCATGTAGACGGGCACGCCGCATTTTGCGCAGAAGCCGCGCGTCTTCACATTTCCGCTGTCTGCGACCATGTCCCAGTGCGTCGCTTCACCGGTCACCGTGACGCCGGCGCGCGCGAAGGTCGCGTAGGAGCCATGCCCGCTGCCACTTTCCCGCTGGCAGTCCCGGCACTGGCAGTGATTGCTGAACAGGGGCTCCCCGAGGATCGAATAGCGGATCGCGCCGCAGGCGCAGCCGCCGGTATAGGACTTTTCCATCGCGCCATCTCCTCACTCTTCCCCGCTGATCTCGTCGAGCTTGCGGACCACCTTCTTCCAGCCGCCGCTCATGACCGTGTAGGCCGACTCGTTCCTGGGCAGGACGAAGCCTGCATGGACCAGGCGGATCCGCGTGCCGGCTTCGACCGGGGAGAGGGACCACGTCACGACGGTGTCGAGCGGTGCGCCATAGCCGGTGTTGCGTTCGTCGCCGCCCTTCCAAGAGTAGACGAGGCGGCGGTTCGGCACGACCTCGAGAACGCGGCAATGGATCACGCCGTCCCAATTGCCGCCCGGAGTGGTCTGGAATGTGAAGGAGTTGCCTTCGACGGCTTCAAAGCCGGTCGGCTGCATCAGCCAGCGCGCGATCAGCTGGGCGCTGGTCAACGCCCTCCAGATCGTCTCGGCGGTGTGAGGGAACACATCGTCGATGACGATGTCCTTTGTTTCGGCTTTCAACGCGGCAGTACTCACGGATCGATCTCCTTCAAGAAATCACGCAGGTTCTGGAAGCGCTCGCGCCAGAACACGCCGTAATGGTCCATCCAGTTGACCAGAGGCTCGAGTCCTTGCGGCGCGGCGCGGTAGTAGACGTTGCGGCCCTCGGCCCGTTCGGTGACGAGACCGGCCTGCTTGAGCGACTTCAGGTGCTGCGAGATCGCACCCTGGGTTACGCCGCTGCCACGTGTCAGCTCTGCGACGCTGATCTCCTTGCTCGCGAACACCCGCTCGAAAACGGCGCGGCGCGTCGGATCGGCAAGAGCGCGCATCACGGTTGTGACGGGGTTTTGGGCGGCTTCAATCATGAAGTTTCAATTAGCGAACGCTAATGCATTAGTCAACACTAATTCGTTTTGGCACCTGCCGGTTCTTGTTCTTGACAATGACTGACTAGTCAGTCATTCATCTGGGATGACCAGGAAGTCGACCAAAAGCGTTACGCGGTCCGCGGCTCGCGTCCACCAGAGCGGCGGACACTCCGAAGCCAGCGGAGCTGCTCCGGCCTCCAACCGTGCCACGCGCGCGGCGGAGCGGCGCGCGGCCATTGTGGAGGCGGCGATGGACGAATTCATCGCGCGCGGGTTTGCCGCGACGCGGCTTGACGACATTGCCAAGCGCGCCGGCGTCGCAAAGGGCACGATTTATCTGCACTTCAAGGACAAGGAATCGATGTTCGAGGAGCTGGTGCGCACCGTGATCGTGCCGGTGGTCACGCGCCTCACGACGCTGCCGCCGCCCGCCGGAACGGTGCGTGAAGTCATCGAGACGTTTGCCGGCAATTTCCTGAAGGAGGTGATCGGGACGCGTCGGGGCGATCTGGTGCGTCTGATCGTGGCGGAGGGGCCGCGCTTTCCCTCCGTGGCCGACTTCTACTATCGCGAGGTCGTCTCGCGCGGGATCGCCGCCATGCGCGCACTGATCGAGCTCGGCATTGCCCGCGGCGAGATCCGTCAGAAGGATCTCGCGCGCTATCCGCAGATCCTGGTTGCGCCCGCAATGATCGCGGTGATCTGGCAGAGCCTGTTTGCGCGGCATGCGCCGCTCGATGCGCAGGAGATGCTGCGCGTCCATCTCGATTTGATTTTTGGCGAACGGAGGACGACATGAGGTCGTCGCAAGCAGTTTTGAGGTTTGCATTGACGCTTGTGGTCGCAACCGCTCTTGCGGCCTGCAAGGAGAAGCGCGATCCCGGCTTCCAGGGCTGGGTCGAGGCCGACATGATTTTCGTCAGTCCGGACGAAGCGGGTCGGATCACCAGGCTCAACGTCCGCGAGGGTGACGAGGTCAAGGTCGGCGATCCCCTCTATTCCGTCGATGACGATCTCCAGCGCGCCGATCTCAATCAGAACAAGGCGACGCTGGCGAACGCGCAGCAGACCTATGACCGGGCGGCTTCGCTGAGCAAGACCGGCTCGGGCACACAGGCCAACCTCGATTCCGCCGTGTCCGCCTTGCGCATCGCCGAAGCGCGAGTAGCGACCTCGGAGACGCGGATGGCGAGGCGCAAGGGCTTTGCGCCGGTTGCCGGCACCATCCAGCAGATCTATTTTCGCGAGGGCGAGATGGTGGCGGCGCAGCGGCCGGTGCTGTCGATCATGCCGCCCGGCAACATGAAGCTGCGCTTCTTCGTGCCGGAGACCGAATTGCCGAAGCTGGCGATCGGCGACACGGTGCGCATCTCCTGCGACAATTGCGCGGCCGACCTTACCGCAAAGATCTATTTCATCGCGACCTCGGCCGAATACACCCCGCCCGTCATCTATAGCCTCGATGAGCGCAACAAGCTGGTCTATCTGATCCAGGCGCGGCCCTCGCGGCCGGATGCCCTGCGGGTCGGACAGCCGATCGATGTCTATCTCAATCCCAAGAATTCCGAGCTCAAGACACCGGTGGCGGACAGACGATGAGCAGCGGCAACGACATCGCGATCGACGTCAAGGGCCTGACGAAGTCGTTCGGCGGCCGCGAGGTCGTGCACGACCTGTCGATGCAGGTGAAGCGCGGCTCGATCTACGGCTTTCTCGGGCCGAACGGCTCGGGCAAGACCACGACCATCCGCATCCTGTGCGGGCTGCTCACGCCCGACAGCGGCGAGGGCACCTGCCTCGGGTATGACATCCGCCGCGATGCCGAGAAGATCAAGCGCCGCGTCGGCTACATGACCCAGCGCTTCAGCCTCTACCAGGATCTCTCGGTGCGCGAGAACCTCGAGTTCGTGGCGCGGCTCTATGGCGTCACGGACGCGCGCGGCGCTGCGCGCGACATGATCAAGCGGCTCGGGCTCACCGGGCGAGAAGAGCAGCTTGCGGGCGAACTCTCGGGCGGGTGGAAGCAGCGGCTGGCGCTGGGGGCATGCACGCTGCCCAATCCGCAACTTTTGCTGCTCGACGAACCGACTGCCGGCGTCGATCCCAAGGCGCGGCGTGATTTCTGGAACGAGATCCACGCACTCGCAGCCGAAGGCCTCACCGTGCTGGTCTCGACCCACTACATGGACGAGGCCGAGCGCTGTCACGAGATCGCCTACATCGCCTACGGCTATCTGCTGGCGCACGGCACGGTGGAGGAGGTGATCGCGCAATCTGCGCTGGCGACCTACACGGTCACGGGCGAAGCGCTGAACGAGCTTGCGGCGGCGCTCACGGGCAAGCCCGGGATCGACATGGTGGCGCCGTTCGGCACCTCGCTGCACGTGTCGGGGCGCGACATCGCGGCGCTCGAAGACAGCATCGCGCCTTGGCGCGAGAGGGGGGGATTGCGATGGCAGAAGTCGCAACCGTCACTCGAGGACGTCTTCATCGAGCTGATGGGGCGTTCCAAGGACAACTTCCAATGAGCGGCGTCGATGCCCCTGATTCAGCCCGCGCAATGCGCGAGCGCTTCGGCTTTCTGCGGCGCTCCTACGCGATGTTGGTCAAGGAGTTCATCCAGCTCAAGCGTGATCGCGTCTCCTTCGCGATGATCGTGATGCTGCCGGTGATGCAGCTCATGCTGTTCGGCTACGCGATCAACACGACGCCGCGCAACTTGCCGAGCGCGGTGCTGCTCCAGGAGGACTCCGATCTTGCCCGCTCGATCCTGAAGGCGCTGGAGAACACCGCCTATTTCCGCTTCCTCTATGAAGTGCACCACGTCGATGATTTCGACAATCTCCTGAAATCCGGCAAGGTGCTGTTCGGTGTCGAGATCCCGCGCGGCTTCGAGCGGGCGGTACGGCGCGGCGACAAGCCGGCACTGCTGGTGGCGGCTGACGCCACCGATCCGGTCGCGGCGAGCGCGGCGATCGGCTCGCTGGGTATGGTGGTGCAGACGGCGCTCAAGCATGATCTCTATATCGGCGATCCCCCGGAGATGCCGTTCGAGATCCGCGCGCACGCCCGCTACAACCCGGCCGCGGCCTCCAGCCTGAACATTGTGCCCGGCCTCGTCGGCACCATTCTCACCATGACCATGCTGATCTTCACCGCACTGTCGGTCACGCGCGAGGTCGAGCGCGGCACCATGGAGAGCCTGTTGGCTATGCCGATCAAGCCGGTCGAAGTCATGTTCGGCAAGATCGTGCCTTACGTGCTGGTCGGTTTCCTTCAAGCGTTCCTCATTATCGGCATCGGCGTCGGTCTGTTCGGGGTGCCCGTGCTCGGCAGTCTCTTCCTGCTGGCGCTGCTCTCGACGTTGTTCATCACCACCAATCTGTCGATCGGCTATACCATCTCGACCGTGGTGCAGAACCAGCTCCAGGCCATGCAGATGTCCATGATGTTCTTCCTGCCGAGCATCCTGCTCTCAGGCTTCATGTTTCCGTTCGCCGGCATGCCCGCCTGGGCGCAATATCTGGGCGAATGCCTGCCACTGACCCACTATCTGCGGATCGTCCGCGCCATCATGCTCAAGGGTGCGAGCATGGAGAATCTGCGCTTCGACACGCTGGCGCTGGCGGCCCTGATGCTGCTGGCCATGACCATCGCCGTGACGCGCTTCCGCCGCACGCTCGATTGAGGCACAATGCCTCTCGATAGCCATTCCGGAGCACGCCTCGCGTGCGCTGTGTGCGCCATTGCGCATCTGGGAATTGCGAGATTCCGGAGACGCGACTTCGCGGCGCCCCGGAGTGACGGGGGGGGTGATGGTCAGGTTTGCAAGCAGGAAGGCACGACAGCATGCCGCCTTGTCGGCAGATTTCGAACGCGAGCTGACGCGGGAGGTGCTGCGTACCGAGCTGCTGCGGGTAAGGGCACTAATCCTCACGGGTTGCGTCATGATGCTATTCCTGACCGCGATCTATCTGATCGACCCTGCTGTGGTGAACCGCGTCTGGCGCGGGACGGAAGGACTCGTCCAGGTCTATGGCCTTCTCGTCGGCTTCATTCTGTTCGAGGTCTGGGTCCACACGCAGATCAGGAAGAACCTGCGGCTCGATCGCGATCTGCCGGTAGTCCGGCGCTATATCGGTACGCTGATCGAGACGTCGCTGCCGACGGTAATCCTCATCCTGCAAATCCGGACCATAGGCGTGGCCCAGGCGCTCGGCTTTGCCGTGCCGCTGATGTATTTCATATTC
Organism: Bradyrhizobium sp. Leaf396; assembly: GCF_001424605.1. Taxonomy (NCBI): domain Bacteria; kingdom Pseudomonadati; phylum Pseudomonadota; class Alphaproteobacteria; order Hyphomicrobiales; family Nitrobacteraceae; genus Bradyrhizobium; species Bradyrhizobium sp. Leaf396. Next base: position 238,801 of record NZ_LMQJ01000065.1, on the reverse strand, counting down.
GTCATCCTCTCGACGCTGCGGCTCGATTTCTGGCTGTCCACGTTCACCGGATTCGTGGCCGGAGCCGGACTTCTGGCCATCGGCCTGTATTACAACGCGGAGAGCGAGGCCGGCGAACCGCTCGTCTACTTCCACGCCGTGCGCAGCACTATCATCCTGATCTGCGGCGTGCTGGCCGGCGCCGTCGGCGCGCAGCTCCGGCGGCAATTCGCCGCCAGCATCGCTGCGGCGACCGCCCGGGACCGTGTGACCAATCTGTTTGGCCAGCACGTCTCCCCGCAGGTGGTGGAGCGGCTGATGGCGGCGGGAACGAGCGCAACCGGTGATCTCCGCCGCGTCGCTGTGATGTTCGTGGATTTTCGCGGCTTCACTGCCGGCGCGCGGTCCCGCACGCCGCAGGAGGTGGTCGACCGGCTCGACGGCGCCTTCGCCGTACTGGTCGACATTCTCGATCGCCACGGCGGCATCGTGAACAAGTTTCTCGGTGACGGCTTCCTCGCGCTGTTCGGCGCGCCGCTGGAAGCGTCCGACGCCGCGCAGCGCGCGGTCGCCGCGGGCCGCGAGATGCTGACCGCGATGGATCGCATCAACGCCCAGAGCAGCTGGCGGCTGCGCATCGGCATCGGCATCCATTTCGGCGAAGTCGTCGCGGGCAACATCGGCTCCCCCCGGCGCAAGGAATACACCGTCATCGGCGACACCGTGAACTTCGCCTCGCGCCTGGAGGCGCTGAACAAGGAGTTCGGTTCGCAGCTCCTGATCTCCGCCTCCGTGCGTGAGGCGCTGGGCGATGATGGCAGCGATGCCGTCGCGCTCGGCGAAGTCGAGGTGCGCGGCTATGAGCGGCCGGTGGCCGTGTTTCAGCTGGGATAGCTCGCTTTGGATATCGCCGGTTGACGGCGTCTCACTCTCCCTTGCGCGGTTGCTCCGATTGCTCCGATTGCTCCGAATTTTGGGGCATGACGGCCGACGTCGCCGGCTTGTAGACTGTCGCCCGTGCGGCCGGTTGCGGCCGCGACTTGCATGAGGAAGAGAATATGCTGCGCCGCTACGTCACCGTCGACGTGTTCACCGACCGCGCCTTCGGCGGCAACCAGCTCGCCGTTGTGCTCGATGCTGGCGGGCTCACGACCGGGCAGATGCAGGCGATCGCCACCGAATTCAACTATTCCGAGACCACCTTCGTACTGCCGCCGCGCGACAGGGCCAATGATGCCGAGGTGCGCATCTTCACCCCGGTCCGCGAGCTGCCCTTCGCGGGCCATCCCAATGTCGGCACCGCCTTCGTGCTGGCGACGATCGCCAGGGAGCCGAAGCCGCGCCTGCTGTTCGAGGAGAGGGCCGGTGTGGTCCCGGTCGACATCGTGCGGGAGCAGGGCAGGGTCATCAGCACCGAGCTTACCGCGCCGCAGCCGCTGGCAAGGCTCGCGCAGCTGTCTGCAGCCGACGTCGCCGCCTGCATTTCCCTGACGGCGGATGACATCAAAACCGATCATCATGCGCCGCAGGTCGTCGGCGTCGGAACGCCGTTCGTGGTCGCGGAGGTGCGATCGCGCGAAGCCGTGCGCAGGGCCAAGCCCGATGCCGCAGCGTTTGGCCGGATTTTGCCGAGAGACGGCGCATTCTCGGTCTACTTCTACACGCGCGATGTACCGGCAGCGGAGGCGCCCTGCGAGCGGCAGGCGCGGATGTTCTTTCCCGGCGCAAGCGGCCTGATCGAAGACCCCGCCACCGGCAGCGCGACGGTCGCAGCCGCCGCGCTGTTCGCCGATCTCGATTCGACGCGCGACGGCGAATTCAAGCTTACGATCGGCCAGGGCTTTGACATGGGCCGTCCGAGCATCCTCCTCACCCGCGTGCGCAAGCAGGACGGCAAGATCGTCTCCGCTCATGTCGGCGGCAGCTGCGTGCAGATGATGGAGGGGACGTTCAAGCTGGCGGGGGAAGGGTAGATCAATCCATCCGTCATTCCGGGGCGCGATCCCGGAATCCATTTGTCCACCAACCCTGCCGCGCGACGGATTCTCAGGTGCGCAATTGCGCACCGCAGCTCGCGCCAACAGGCGCGCTGGAATTACGGAGTGTGGCTACAGCTGCCGCCCCACCAGATTCTTCACCGTCACCCCATCGCGCTCCTCGATCATCTCCGCGATCATCTGGCGGTGACAATGGGTGTGGTCGCGCTCGTAGCAGAGCAGGCACACAGGGCCGGCCTTCTTCACCAGGGCCGAGAGCTCGTCCATCTCTTCCCGTGCCTGCGGCGTTTTCAGGTGCTTTGAATAGATCTTCTCCAGCACGTCGTAGTGACCGCTGCGTGCTGCGAGGCGCCCATCTTTTGGCGTGCCGAGCGCGGCGAGATGGACGTAGGCGATGCCGCGCTCATCGAGACCTGCCGAAAGCTGCTTCTTCGAAAAACCCGGCCGGCGCGACGACGTCACCGCGCGCACGTCGACCACGAGCTTGACGCCGGCATGTTCCAGCTCGTCCAGCACCGCCTTCGGCGGCGTCTGCTCATAGCCGATCGTGAACAGCTTCTTTGCCTTTGCCATGGAATACCTCAGCTCACGCGTGCGATCAGCTCCATGGCCCCGTGGGGCGCGCGCACCTTTCCCTCGTGGATGACGTAGGCGAACACGTCGCGCGGCTCCTTTTTCGGCCTGGCCTTGTCAACTTTCGGCAGGTCGTCCGGTTCACCGCCTGACGCCCAGGCCTGAAGGCGCTCAGCCCAGGCGTCCAGCTGCTTCGGCGGGTAGCAGGTCTTGATCTCGTCGCTGCCCTTCTGGAGCCTTGCGTAGACGAAATCGCCGGCAACGTCGGCGATCGCCGGGTATTTGCCGTGCTCAGCGAACACCACTGGAGTCTCGAACTCGCGGATCAGCGCAACGAAATCAGGTGTGCAGAAACTGTCGTGGCGCACTTCCACGACATGGCGCAGGGCGCGTCCGTCGAGCTTGCGCGGCAAGAGCTCCAGGAACTTGCCGAAATCGCCGGCGTCGAACTTCTTGGTCGGCGCGAACTGCCACAGCACGGGCCCGAGATGATCTCCGAGCTCCAGCACGCCGGAATCGTAGAACCGCTTGATGGAATCGCCGGCCTCGGCCAGCACGCGGCGGTTGGTGGCGAAGCGCGGGCCCTTCACCGAGAACACGAAGCCATCAGGGACTTCGCTGGCCCATTTGCGAAAGCTCTCCGGCTTCTGCGAGCCATAATAGGTGCCGTTGATCTCGATCGACGTCAGCTTCGAGGCGGCGTAGGACAGCTCCTTCGCCTGCGCGAGCTTCTCCGGATAGAATACGCCGCGCCAGGGCTCGAAGGTCCACCCGCCGATACCGATGAAGATGTTGCCGGATTTTTTTGACGCGGTTTTTGCTTTGGCCACGGGAGGATCTCGCATCGACGGGGAGGGATCTCATCCTAATCAAACCAGATGTGATTGGCCAGTTGGCCGCTCCCGTCTAAGCTCGCAAGGGCCCGCGAAAGAAGGAGAACAACATGCGGATGCTGTTGGTGGGAGCCGCGCTCGTCATGATGACATCTGCTGCCATGACCCGTTCCGCCTTGGCGGATGACGACGATGCCAAGAGTATGCAGAAGCTCGCCCAGCAGAGCCGCGACGACTACTGGCATTGTCTGGCGCGGGAATATTCGCGCGAATCCAACCAGGGCCTGTCGGAGCGGGATTTCGGCCGCTCGGTTGCGGGCGCCTGTCCCTCGGAGCGGCAATATTACCGGGTGACGCTGCTCGACTATCTCACCACGCAATATCCGAGCATCGATGCCGGCGCCCATCTCGCCACCGCGAACAGGGCGGTCGAGGCAGCGCAGAAGGACATCGTGACGGCCTATGTAAAGCATCGGGCACCAGCGAAATAGGAAGTGGCGGATGGCGAGGAGCGAGGAGGGCTGAGGCCCCGGTTGCCTCATTCGCTATTCGCCATTCGCCCGGGGCCTTCCGGCCGCGCGCGCATCCGTGGTACTACTCGCCGCATCTGGAGTAGGGGTGGACTTGCATGTCGTCTGAGTCGCTGGGGGGCATTCTGGGCGCGATCGTCGCGGTGATCGTGCTTGCGGTTGCCGTCGTGTTCGGGCCGATTGGCCAGTACGGCAAGCCGCCCAAGCCGGCGAAGGTCGAGCCGGCCCCCGCGGCCGAACCGGCGGCCCCCGCTGTGCCCGCGCCGCGCGGGCCGATCATCCGGGAAGTGCCTAACCAATAGGGCGCGAAAAATGGCATTTCCGCCCTCTTGCGAAGCGCCTTTTCCGTCCCCATCTGGTCTGTAACGGCGACGTTGAGCAAAAACTCCGGCGCTGGAACGACCTTGGAATAGCTTGGGCTTGCGCCGGATGTACGCGCGGCCCGCCGTTCCGGGGTCGTTGGCATTTTAGCCCCCCATTTCGGCCGTTCTCCAGAGCCCCCGGCTTGGCAGCGCAGGACGCGGCGGATATACGCTGCCGTCATGAACGAAGCGATCAGACCCGGCGCCGACATCCCGCCGCAGGCTCAAGAGGGCCCGGAACTGTCGGTCATCGTCCCGACCTTCAACGAGCGCGACAACGTCACGGTGCTGTATCGGCGACTGGAGGCGACGCTCGCCAACATTGCCTGGGAAGTCGTGTTCGTCGACGACAATTCGCCCGACGGCACCTGGGACGTGGTGCGCGCGCTGTCGCAGCGCGACAGCCGCGTGCGCTGTGTCCGCCGCATCGGCCGCCGCGGCCTGTCCGGGGCCTGCATCGAGGGCATCCTCGCCTCGAGCGCTCCTTACGTGGCCGTCATCGATGCCGACCTCCAGCACGACGAGACGCAGCTGCCGAAGATGCTGTTGCTGCTTGCAAGCGATCAGGCCGACCTCGTGGTCGGCAGCCGCTACATCGAGGGCTACAAGAGCGAGGGCTTCAACAAGCAGCGCGCCGGCGCCAGCGCGCTTGCGACCGAGTTCGCAAGAAAGATGCTGCGGGTCGAGATAGCCGATCCCATGAGCGGTTTCTTCATGATGCGCCGCGATCGCTTCGAGCAGATCGCACCCAAGCTGTCGGTGCACGGCTTCAAGATCCTGCTCGATGTCGTCGCGACCGCACACGGCACCCTGCGCACGGTCGAGATTCCCTATACGTTCGGCGCCCGCCAGCATGGCGAGAGCAAGCTCGATTCCATGGTCGCGCTCGATTTCCTCGGTCTCGTTCTCGCCAAGCTGACCAACGACATCGTCTCGCTGCGCTTCATCCTGTTCGCGATGGTGGGCGGTATCGGCCTCGTGGTTCACCTGACCACGCTGTTCATCGCGCTCCGCCTGTTCAACGCGCCGTTCGCGGAGGCGCAAGCCGCCGGCGCCATCGTCGCCATGACCAGCAACTTCATCCTCAACAACTTCCTCACCTACCGCGACCAGCGCCTGAAGGGTTTTGCGCTGCTGCGCGGCCTCATCGCCTTCTACATCGTGTGCAGCGTCGGCCTGCTCGCCAATGTCGGCGTCGCCTTCTCGGTGTACGACCAGGAGCCGATCTGGTGGCTGGCCGGCATGGCCGGCGCGCTGATGGGCGTGGTGTGGAACTACGCGATGTCCGGACTGTTCGTCTGGCGCAAGAAATAGCGCGTGATGGGCGAGGCTGACGCGCGGATCGTCCGCAACACCGCGCTGCTGATTCTTGCCCTCGTCGGGTTGCGGCTGGTTGCGGCTGCGTTCACGCCCATCACCTTCGACGAAGCCTATTACTGGATGTGGTCGAAGCATCTGGCGGGCGGTTATTACGACCATCCGCCGATGGTCGCCTATGTGATCCGCGCCGGCACCATGATCGCGGGCGATACCGAGCTCGGCGTTCGCCTCGTCTCGATCCTCCTCGCGCTGCCGATGAGCTATGCGGTCTATCGCTCCGCAGCAATCCTGTTCGGCGGCGTGCGCGTGGCTGCGACCAGCGCCATCCTGCTCAATGTGACGCTGCTGGCCTCGGTCGGAACGCTGATCGTCACGCCCGATGCGCCGCTGCTGGTCGCTTCCAGCTTCGTGCTGTTCTTCCTCGCGAAGGTGCTGGAGACCGGCCGGGGTGCCTGGTGGCTTGCCGTCGGCGCGGCCGTCGGCGCGGCGCTGCTGTCGAAATACACGGCGATGTTCTTTGGGCCGGCGATCCTGATCTGGCTCGCGGTCGTACCGAAGCTCAGGCGCTGGTTCCTTTCGCCGTGGCCTTATCTCGGCGGCCTCGCTGCCCTGGCGCTGTTTTCGCCGGTGCTGCTCTGGAACGCGGACCATCAATGGGTTTCATTCGCAAAGCAGCTCGGCCGCGCCAGGATCGAGGACTTCCGCCCCGTATTCATTGCCGAGTTGATCCCGACCCAGATCGCGTTCGCAACGCCGCTGGCTTTCATTCTCGGCGCCATGGGCCTGCACGCGCTGACGTGGCAGCGCACCGGCGCGCTGGCCTCGCGCGTGCTGATCGGGACGATGTTCTGGACCATCGTCGCCTATTTCGTCTGGCATTCGCTGCATGCCCGCGTCGAGGCCAATTGGTTCGCACCCGTCTATCCGCCCTTCGTCATCGCGGCGGCGGCCGCAGCCAATCTCGCGCAATGGAAGCCGCGCCAGCGGCGTCTCGTCGCCTTCTGCCGGCGCTGGGCTGCACCCGTGGGCATCGTGATGTTTGCAGCGTTGATCGTTCAGGCCAATACAGGCTGGCTGTCGGGCTATCGCCGCGATGCCACGGTGCGCAGCGTCGGTGTCGGCTGGCGCGAACTCGCCGCAGAGATCGAAGCAGTGCGCGTGCGCAGCGGTGCGACCTGCGTGCTCGCGCAGGACTACGGCACTACAGGCTGGCTCGCGTTCTATCTCCCGCCCGGCACGTGCGTCGCGCAGCAGACCCAGCGCATCCGCTGGGTCAACATGCCCGAGCCCGACCCCAGCCTGCTGGCCGGCAAGCTGCTCTATGTCGACGAACTGCGCCCGGACGGGCATCCCGCCTTGAATGATCTCTTTGCGCAGGTCACGCGGATCGCGCAATTGCAGCGCAAGCGCGGGCCGCTCGTGGTCGAGACCTACGGTATCGATCTGCTCGAGGGCGCCAAGGGCGACGTGCTGGACCGCTCGCCCCCGCCGGAAGCGCGGTAGCAGACCTCAGACGATTGTCTCGGCCGTGGTCGCAACCTGACCCGGCCCGTCCGGATCCCGCCAGAACCACACGGTCACGACGGCTGAGCGGCCGCGGATGCGGGCGAGCAGGGGGCCCGACAGGATCCCGTCGGGGGTTCCCTCGAAGTCGGCGGCATCCAGCAGCGTATCGCTCAGCGCGAGGCGCGCATCGTTCTGGGCGGCTACCTCCATCAGCCGGCTCGCGACATTGACGGTGTCGCCTGTTGCCGTCAGGTGCTGATGGCTCTCGCCGAGCCGGGAGGCGACGATCTCTCCGTAATGCGCGCCGATTTTGAAGCCGAGCTGCCCCGCGATCGGCGGTGGCAGCGAGGCGATCCAGCGTTCGACGCCGCGATGCAGATCGATCGCGCATTTCAGCGCGCGCGCCGCGTCGTCGGGCATCGGGCGCGGCAGCCCGAACAGGATCATGGCGCCGTCACCGAGAAATCCGGTGATCATGCCGCCGCAATCGGCCGCGGTCCTGTCGATCAAGGCGTGAAACGCCTTCAGAAGATTCCTGAGCTCGTCCGGATCACTCCGCTCGCTCAGGCCGGTGAACCCGGAGAGATCGAGGAAGACTACCGCTGCGTCCTGCCGGACGGGCTTCGACAGAAAGTCCGGATCTCGCGCCAGCCACTCCTGCACCGCCGGAGCTTGGAATTGCGCAAGCGACCTGCTCTTGGCAGCAAGATATTGCGTGCGGCGGCTTCCCGCCCACAGCTGCACGCCGGCAAAAACGAGAACCGGCGGGACCGCTGCGGCCAGCGTGGTTGCGGCGTTCAGCCAGACGCCGTGCGTGAACGTAAACAGGTTGAGCCCGGCCCAGGCCATCATGATCGCCGCCGCCGCCATGATCCCGAGCGCACTGCGTCGCCAGGCGAGCAGGCCCACCAATAGCACCGGCAGCAGAATCGCAGTGAGCGCGTCGACGATGCGGACCCTGCGGTCGCGCACGATGCCGTCGCCAGCGACGAGTTGCGTGATTGCGGTCGAGACCACCTCGACGCCGGGCATCAATGAATCGAACGGCGTCGGATAGAAGTCGCCGCCGCCCGCCACCGAGGCGCCGATCACGACGATCCGGTTCTCGATCGCTGCGCGGTCGAGCGTGCCGTCGAAGATGCTTTGTGCACTGACCGTGCGGATCGTGCGGCGCGGGCCGTAATAAGTGATCGGCAGCGCGAAATCGCTGTCGGTCGGCACCACGCGCTCACCGATTCGCAGATGGTCCGGCGCGACGGTCAACGGTTCGTCGAGAGCACGGGCGGCAACGCGCAATGGAAACGACAACTCGACCTTGTCGCGGGTCCGGAACAGCATCGGCACTGACAGCGGCGACCCCGATTGTCCCGTCGCGACGTTGACGATGCCGACCTCGGCGTGATCGGCGAAGGCGGGCAGGGGCTGCAGGAAGCGTTCGGCCTGCGGCAGAACGGCAAGGGGCCCTTCGCTGTCGGGCGCCACTGTTTCGCTGGCGGAGGGAAAGATCGCCGCGGCGGCGAGCACCATGGGGCCGGTGGCGAGCGTGTTGGCCAGCGTGGCATCGCCGATCGCAGCGCTGCGGTCGACGAGCAGGAGATCGATTCCAATCACCTTCGGCTTGAACTGCACGATGGTGTCGACGACGCGGGCAAGGTCGGCACGCGGCAGCGGATAGCTGCCGCCGCGCTTCACGACGGTGTCGTCGATGGCGACGATGGTGACGAGGTCGGGCGGACGCTGCACGCCGCGGACCTGAGTCCGCCAATCCGTCAACGTCGCCTCGAGCCGGTCGAGAAAGCGCAGGCGGCCGTTGGCATGAGCGGCATAGATGCCCGCGCCCCACAGCGCGGTGAGGACGAGTGCCACCAGGATCTGAACGCGTCGCCTGCGCATGCGGTCGTCTTGCAATCTACTGTTGTTCAAATATCGAGGGCCGAGGCCGTCTCGACCCAGCCTTATTGTCCGAGCCTTGCCATGAGCGCGTCGACGCGCGGCTGGCCCCATGTCTTGACCGTCAGCGGGCCGGTTGCCTCGACGTCGACGCCTTCGCCGGGTCCAAGCACGACGCCGCGTCCGCCAGTCCTGCGGGTCACCCCGACCCGGCCGTCGGCGACGAACACGGCGGTCTTGATGTCGGCCACGTCGACCGCCCATCTCGTGCCGCGCACGGCGGCAATCGCCTGTGGCGTCAGCACCTTGAAGGGAGTGCCGCGTGGCTTCCTGGGTACGTCGACCAGCAGGGCTTTGCTGCTCAATTCGACGGCGTCTATACGTCCGTCGCGGTTGGCGTCCTTAAGTTCAAACCTGGCGCCGTTTTCCGCAACGATGGTGATGCCGTTGTCACAGCGCCAGGTCTGCGTTCCGGCAAGGGAGAGCGTTGCCGTGCAGCCCGCATTGGCTGCGGGCTGGGCAGTCGCAGATCCAATCAGCAAGAACGAACCCGCCAGGGCGACAAGACCTGCGCGCGCGATCCCTTTCATGCCGGCCTCCGTTTGCGTGTTCGGAACAGCTCAAAGGTGGGATGATACTGCATCGTATCACACGAAGAGGCCGCCGAAAGTGCCGAGGCAGCAGCTATTTTCTTGTGACGGCGGTGTCCAGAACCGATGCGATCAACTTTCGGTCACGCGCCGGCTTGCCGGAAGCCGTGCGGCGCGTGATGCGCATGGGCCGCGATCGGCGGCAGCCGTAAGGCCGGCCGACGTGGAGCCACCAGCTTCGCGCAACGCTACCGAACTAGGGTCGAGGCCGGTTCGACGATCACGAAAATGACGTTGTCGAATGCGTCATGAGTGCGGCCGCAAGCGTCGGAGAGGCGACGCAAACCGGTCGAGAAACATGGTTAACAGATGCGACTAAGTCCGTAATTCTGCGGGATTTTTCTCAGAATGGGACAGCATTAACGAGTTGCCTCACATCCGCCCGAACTTAATCCGCATTTAACTAAAAGTCGCCTTAATGACGCTCCGACCCTCTGCGAGATGCTGTTCCCGGATCGTGACCAGCGGCACTTCGAGGGGGGACTGAGTGACACCGTCCTGGACGCAAGGCGAATGAGTACGAGTATCGCTGCGCAAAGTAACGCGGCACGGAAGTCCAAGAATTCTCTTCGGAAGCCTTCCCGGAAGATGACCACGACGAGTTGGCTTGGCGCCGCGGCGATCGGCTGCGTCGTGATGGGCGCCGGCTGGACCATCTACAGCAACATTCTCGGCGCGAGCGTCTATCCGACCGTCGGCAGCATCGGCTACGACGAGCCGGTGGTCAGGCGCGCGCCCAAGGTCGTGCTGCGCGACGCCGGCGAGGCCATCAAGGACGCCTTTGCGTTGTTGCCCGACCGTTTGCAGGTCGCGACGCCGATCTCGCGCGAGATGTTCAACGAGCGCTTCGCCGCCGCTGCGACCCAAGGCGTGCCATCGAATGCGGCGAGCGCCGCCCCCGCGACCCAGGTTGCCGCGGCCAAAGATGCCCCGAAGCAGAGCGTGATCGCGAAGGTTGCGGACGCACTGAAGCCGGCAGCCAAGGGAGCTGACAAGGCTGCAGACAGGGCCAAGCGCGCGCCGGAGGCCCAGCTGCAGCTTGCCTCGGCCGACCCGGCCCAGATCGTGCCGGCGCCCGAAGCCAAACCAAAATCCTTCGCCGACCGGGCCAAGGCCGCGGTGATGTCGATCACCGCTCCGCGCCAGTCGATGGTGGAGAAGCTCTGGGGCAAGCGCGAGCCGTCCGGCGGGCTGCTCGCCTATGCCTCCGCCGACGCCAGCATTACTGCGTCCATCGCGCCGAAGGAGCAGAACCCGATGCTCGGCGGCGCTCCGCCCTACGAGCGCGACACCGCCGTTTACGACATCACGGCCAAGATGGTGTATCTGCCCGACGGCACCAGGCTCGAGGCTCATTCCGGCCTCGGCGCCAACCGCGACGATCCGGGCTCCCGCCGCCTGCGCATGCGCGGCGTGACGCCGCCGCACATCTACACTCTGAAACCGCGCGAGGCATTGTTCCACGGCGTGCCGGCGTTGCGACTGACGCCGATCGGCGGCGAGAGCGCGATCTACGGCCGCGACGGTTTGCTCGCCCACACCTACATGCTGGGGCCGAACGGAGATTCCAACGGCTGCGTGTCGTTCAAGGACTATTACGCATTCCTCGACGCCTACCGCAACAAGGGCATCCGCAAGCTCGCGGTGCTCGAGCGGGTGGAGTGAGGCATTCACGCCGCCATCGCCTTGCGGCAGCGGGCGCGCTGATGCTGCGCCTCCATATCGGCCTCCCTCAGCGCGATGCGGCTCGATAGCGGGCAGGCCGTCGGAGAAATAAAGCTGCAGCGTCTCACGCGCCATCAAGTCAGCGCGTCGACTTGCGCGATGATCGCGAAGCGATCCGACAGCTCGGCGAGCGCGACCTGGTGGATCGTCCGGGCGTCCAGCGTTCCGCCTCGGCCGTCTGGCAGGTCGCGCGTGGCGCAGGCGTCGGCTGCGATCGTCGTGCGCAGGCCTAGGTCGAGCGCGGCGCGGGCGGTCGAAGAGACGCACATATGCGTCATGAATCCGGCCAGCACGACGTTCTTGAGTCCGGTCGCGGCAAGCCGTGTCTGCAGGTCGGTGCCGGCGAAGGCGTTCGGCAGCGCCTTCTCGATCACGGGCTCGCTTGCGAGGGGCGCCAGCCGGTCAACGATTGCGCCGCGTGCGGTCTCGCGGTCGAACAGGCCGCCGGCGCGGCCCTTGTGCGCGATGTGGAAGATCGCGGCTCCGCTCTCCCGTGCCCGCGCCAGCAGGCGCGCAGCCGCGGCGATCGCGGGCTGCGCATCGGGCAAAGCCAGCGGACCGGCGCAATATTCGTTCTGAATGTCGACCAGCACGAGGCAGGCCTCGTGGAGTTTCGGCGGATTGAGATCGGCGCCGGCGAGTTCGAGCAGGGTCTTGGGAGCGGTCATGCTGGCAGGCTTTCCTGTGGATGTCGGATGACGCGACACTAGCGCAGCCGGCGCCTGCCGATGTGCAGGAATATTGCGGCATATGGCTGCGAATTTGCAGGATGCCGCTGTCTCCTGCTAGGCTCCTGGAATGAACTGGGACGATCTGCGCATCATCGCCGCGGTCAGGGACGAGGGCACCTATGCCGGCGCCAGCGCGCGGCTGCGCATCGACGAGACCACTGTCGGCCGCCGGCTGGCGCGCATCCAGCGGGATCTCGGCGTGCCGTTGTTCGAAGCCGTGGATGGCTTGCGCCGGCCGACGCGCCATTGCGAGGCGGTGCTCGAGCATGTCGGCGCGATGGCGGCGCATGCCGCGGCGATCGACCGGATCAAGGAGAGCCAGCCCGGTCCGGTCGGCCGGCTCCGCATCGCCTCGACCAATGCCATTGCCGAAGAGCTGTTGGCGCCGCATGCGAGCGACTTCCTGCGCGACCATCCAGGGTTGACGCTGCAATTCCTCACCGCCAGCGGCAATGTCAAATTCTCGCGCTGGCAGGCCGATCTCGCCATTCGCCTGCGCAAGCCGGAGAAGGGCGACTTCACCATCTCCAAGCTTGGCGAGGTCAGGCTGTATTTCCTCGAGCCCGCGGACCGCAGCGGGATCGAGCCGGTTGCGTGCGTCTATCCCGACGAACTCGACGCGATCCCGGAGCAGCAATTCTTACGGTCGAAACGACTGAAGAACGCCCGTTGCATCACCGACAATGTCCGCATCATCCGCACCATGATCCAGTCGCATCTGGCCATCGGCGTGCTGCCCGAGTACAGCTGCGGCCTGCTGCTCGCCGACCGCAGCCTGCGCGCCACGTTGCTGCCGAGGCGCCGGGACGTCTGGCTCCTGGTGCAGAACCACCTCAAGCGCGATCCGGCGGCGCGGCTCACCATCGAATGGGTGCGGCAGTGCTTCAGGGATATTTCCCAGGGCTGACAGCCCGGCGACGTTCACGGCCCCGCGTTGAACGCAGCCTGCTCGACGTGCGACAAATTTCGGAATTCGCAGGAGATTGCGCATGCGCGCAGGAGTTGCCAATCTCGCGATGACATGATTTTGACCAGGGCAGTTGCATGACTACGTGTCAGGACACGATCCGGCCGCCCGCGCGGCGAGCGGCACAATCCCGGGAATGGAGGGCGATCGTCATCCTGATCCTGCTGATCCCGGTGCTATGGTCGCCGCCGTTCCTGTTTCGCTACTTCCTGTATCAGCCGTTCAACATCCCCTCGAACTCGATGGCGCCGGCGCTGACGGTGGGCGACTACGTCTTCGCCGCGAAGCATGCCTACGGCTACGGCCGCTATTCCGTCCCCTTTGCGCCATCCTGGATCTCGGGCCGAGTCCTCGCCGCCGATCCGGAATATGGGGACATTGTCGTATTCCGCTCCTCGAAGGATACCGCGACCGACTTCGTCAAGCGCGTGGTCGGGCTGCCCGGCGACCGCATCCAGATGCGGCGGGGCCGGCTTTTCCTCAACGATCGTCCCGTGACGCGTGTCGCGCAGAAGAAGGCACAGGTCGGCGACACGTGCGGCGTGGATGACGACGCGACGGCGAAGCTCTGGCGCGAGACGCTGCCGAACGGCGCGTCCTACGTGACTCTGGACTGCGGCGACGACGACAACCTGGATAATACCAGCGTCTTCACGGTGCCGGCGGGCCATATCTTCGTGCTCGGCGATAACCGTGACAATTCCACCGACAGCCGCATGCCGGGGATCGGATTCGTCCCGATGGACAATCTCGTCGGCAAGGTCACGCGGATCTTCTGGTCGCTCGACGAGGACGGCGAGCCGCGCTTCGAGCGGCTGGGCAAGGTGGAGTGACGGCCCCTCATTCCGGGGCGGCGGGGTCGATTGTGCCGCGCTGTCATTCCGGGCTGGCGCCCAAGGGGACGCGCCCCGGAGTGACGTTCCATGAAACAAAAACCCCGGCATCGCTGCCGGGGTTTCGCATTTCGTCGTTTGCCTGAAAGGCTGGACTCAGAAGTCCATGCCGCCCATGCCGCCGCCCGGAGGCATCGCCGGACCGGCGCCGCCCTTCTTGGGCAGCTCGGCGACCATGGCTTCCGTGGTGATCAGGAGCGCGGCCACCGAGGCAGCGTTCTGGATCGCGGTGCGGACCACCTTGGTCGGGTCGATGATGCCCTTCTTGACGAGGTCGGCATATTCGCCGGTCTGGGAGTCGAAGCCGTAATTGTAGGTCTTGTTCTCCAGGATCTTGCCGACGATCACCGAGCCGTCTTCACCGGCGTTGATCGCGATCTGGCGAGCCGGAGCCGACAGCGCCTTGCGCACGATCTCGACGCCGGTCTTCTGGTCGTCGTTCTTGGTGCGCAGGCCCTTGAGCTGCTCGGAGGCACGGAGCAGGGCGACGCCGCCGCCCGGGACGATGCCTTCCTCGACCGCCGCGCGGGTCGCATGCATCGCGTCATCAACGCGATCCTTGCGCTCCTTCACCTCGACCTCGGTCGCGCCGCCGACGCGGATCACCGCGACGCCGCCCGCGAGCTTGGCAAGACGCTCCTGGAGCTTCTCACGGTCGTAGTCCGAGGTGGTCTCCTCGATCTGCGCCTTGATCTGGGCCACGCGCGCCTCGATGTCGGCCTTCTTGCCGGCGCCGTTGACGATCGTGGTGTTCTCCTTGTCGATCATCACCTTCTTGGCGCGACCGAGCATGTTGAGCGTGACGTTCTCGAGCTTGATGCCGAGATCTTCCGAGATCGCCTGGCCGCCGGTCAGGATCGCGATGTCCTGCAGCATGGCCTTGCGGCGATCGCCGAAGCCCGGAGCCTTGACGGCCGCGACCTTGAGGCCGCCGCGCAGCCGGTTCACGACGAGGGTCGCGAGCGCTTCGCCTTCGACGTCCTCGGCGACGATCACGAGCGGCTTGCCCGTCTGCACCACGGCCTCGAGCAGCGGCAGCAGCTCGTTCAGCGAGGAGAGCTTCTTCTCGTTGATGAGGATGTAGGCGTCGTCCATCTCAACGCGCATCTTGTCGGCGTTGGTGACGAAGTAGGGCGAGATGTAGCCGCGGTCGAACTGCATGCCCTCGACGACGTCGAGCTCGGTCTCGAGCGACTTGGCTTCCTCGACGGTGATGACACCCTCGTTGCCGACCTTCTTCATGGCATCGGAGAGGAACTTGCCGATCTCCTGGTCGCCGTTGGCCGAGATGGTGCCGACCTGAGCGATCTCCTCGTTCGAGGTGACCTTCTTGGAGTTCTTCTGGAGGTCCGCAACGACGGCTTCGACCGCGAGGTCGATACCGCGCTTGAGGTCCATCGGGTTCATGCCGGCGGCGACGGACTTGGCGCCTTCCTTCACGATTGCCTGGGCGAGCACGGTGGCGGTGGTGGTGCCGTCGCCGGCCGCGTCAGCGGACTTGGAGGCGACTTCGCGCACCATCTGCGCGCCCATGTTCTCGAACTTGTCCTCGAGCTCGATCTCCTTGGCGACGGTGACGCCGTCCTTGGTGATGCGGGGAGCGCCGAACGACTTGTCGAGCACGACGTTGCGGCCCTTCGGACCGAGCGTGACCTTCACTGCATTGGCGAGGACGTCGACGCCGCGCAGCATCTTGTCGCGCGCTTCAACCGAGAATTTGACTTCTTTGGCTGCCATCTGGAATTTTCCTTGAGTGGTGTTTGACTGGGGGGAGGAGAAGGGCTCTTAAGCCGCCTTCTTCTTGGACTCGCTGACTTCGAGAACGCCCATCACGTCGCTCTCCTTCATGATCAGCAGGTCCTGGCCGTCGATCTTGACCTCGGTGCCGGACCACTTGCCGAACAGCACGCGGTCGCCGACCTTGAGGTCGATCGGGATCAGCTTGCCGGACTCGTCGCGGCCACCCGGGCCGACGGCGACGACTTCGCCCTGGGAGGGCTTTTCCTTGGCAGTGTCGGGAATGATGATGCCGCCAGCGGTCTTCTCTTCTGCGTCGATGCGCTTGACCACGACGCGGTCGTGAAGCGGACGGAATTTCATGCAGTCCTCCTAAGCATTTGCACGAGTTGAGGATTTTGAGATTGTTAGCAATCGTTGCCCGCGAGTGCTAGCACGAGCGAGGCTCAAATAGGACAGGAATTTTGCGGGGGCAAGGGTTTGTAGCAGAAAAATTAGCAGCCGACAGTTCGCACTGCCAGGATCTCTCAGCCATCGTTAACCGAGGCCGAGGCCGTATTAGCACGGAGCGGCATCTGCTGCTAACGCATTGAATTTCAACAGCTTGTTAAACTTTTGGGCTTGAGATGGATTGTCAGTTTGCGTCACATTTCTCGTCTGTGAGCGCATCGTTTCCGGGTGGCTCCCGGGGCACGGATCAAGCCACCCCCTGAATGCGCTCCTGCAAAGGAGGTTTGGCATGGGACTGCGCGTTGGGGGTGTTTCCGACGATTTCCGGAAGCAGATGCTGGGATACGGACTGACGACGGCACAAATTCTCTATCGGATGCCGGATCATCCGTCGCTGCTCCAGACCTATGTCTGGCAGAACTACGACATGTTTCCGAAATTTCCGGCGCTGAAGGATTTCCTGGCATTCTGGCAGGAGAAGCTCGACGGCCCTCTCCACTCGGTCACGGTGGCGCATTCCAAGCTGATCAAGCCCGCCGAGCTGCGCGCGGTGGACGGCGTATTCCGGCTGCATTGAGCAGAGATCAGGCGCAATCGCGGCAGTACCGTTTCCACATCGCGCGGTAGGCGTCGTCCACCGCGCGCGCGTAGGAGACGGGGTCGCCGGCGGCAGCATCTCTGATCCGTTCCGGCAATTCGCGGCGCAGCTGCGAAACGTCGCCGATCCCAAATGCGCGGATTGCCGCGATGTCGGCATATGTCTGATCGCAATCGGCGACCCAGTCCGGCAGGCCAAGCGCGGTCAGGATGGAGCCCGCCGCACGGCCGGGCAGGCTGTTGCCGAGCTTCGCCACCACCGGCACGCCCATCTGCAAGGCTTCCCAGGTGCTGACGCCGCCGTTCTGCGGGAATGTGTCGAGGCAGATGTCGATGCGATTGAACGACGCCAGATGCTCGTCCCTCGAAGTGGCCCCGAGCAGCTCGACCCGTTCGGCTGGCAGGCGGCAAGCTGCAAACCGCGCCAGCAGGTTGTCGCGCACCAGCCGATCGTCCAGCGCAAAATCCTTGATCAGCAGGCGCGAACCTGGCACCCGCTCGAGAATCCTGGACCAGACGTCAACCGCCTCGTCCGAAATCTTGCTGATGCGGGTGAACACGCCGAACGTGACGAAGCCGTTCGAGAGAGCCGGCGCCCCCGCCCGCGCGATCCCGGCCGGCAGCGGCGCCAGGGTCACGAAGCACGGCAGATCGATGACGGTCTCCACAAACAGATGGCGGACCGCGACAGGAATCGCGACGGGGTCCGAGAAGAGATATTCGATCGTCGGCAGTCCGGTGCCGGTGCCGTGGCCCCATCCATGAACCTGGATCGGCGCCGGCTTGCGCGCAAACACGCCGAGGCGGTTGCCTCTGGTGTGGCCGGACAGGTCGATCAGGATATCGACGCCATCGGCGCGAATCTGAGCGGCGAGGCGATCGTCGGTCCATTGCGCGGCGTCGCGCCAGCGATCGGCCATTCCTTCGAATTCGCGCGTCGTGGCGTCGACCCTCGACGAACATGAATAGCACACGATCTCGAACCGTGCCCGGTCGTGGTGTTGCAGGACCGGCTTGAAAATGAATGCCGCTGAATGCGCGTTGAAATCCGACGAGACGTAGCCGAGCACCAGACGGCGATCCGGATCGCAGCTGTTGTCGTACGGGCCCGCCGCTTCTGATGCGATTTTCGCCCCGACCCGCTCCCACCAGACTTGCCGCGCTTGCTGATGCTGCTCGACAGTCGCGTCCGCCGCAAAGTCGAGCGTGAAGATCTTGCTGGAGATGGCGCTCTGAAGGTCAGGCTGGATGTCGAGGGCTCGGTCGAAACTTGCGAGCGCTTCATCGACCCGGCCAAGTCCGGCAAGACATAGGCCCTGCACCAGGTGAGCTTGCGCGGAATCGGAAGCAAGCGCCAGGGCCGTCGCGCAATCGGAATAGGCGCGGGCAATTTGCTTGACTTGGAGCAAGACACTGGCCCGCGAGAGCCACCCATTCGCGTCGTCGGGGGCGAGGGCGATTGCCCGATCGCAGTCCGCCATGGCCTCGTCAAGCCGGTGCAGCTCGCGCCATACGACGGAACGGTTGGCAAGCGCGGCGGCATAGTCGGGCTAGATCGCGAGCGCGCGATCGAGGCTTGCGAGAGCTTCGTCATAGTTGCGCAGTCGGCAGAGCGCAGAGCCGCGGCCGTTGTGGGCTTCGGCAAGAGTTCCGTCGATTGCAAGCGCCTTGTCGTAGCTCTCGACCGCGTCCTGGTGCAGATCGAGCGCGGCGCTCGCGTTGCCGAGATTGGCAAGGGCCGCGGCGTAGTTGGGTCGCAAGGCGAGAGCCTTTCGATAGCTCTCGCGGGCCTCATCGTGACGCTTCAGCCCGTTCAGGGCGATGCCCAAGCTCATATGAGCTTCGGCAGAGCGCGGATCCACGGCAACCGCCCGGCTCAGCAGGGCTTCAGCCTGCTGAAAGTTCTTTGCGTCAGACTCGAGAGCGCCGAGCATGTGCAGCGCGATGAATTGGGTAGGCGCGATCTGCAGGAGCTCGCGATAGGCAGCTCTGGCCTCGGGGAGGCGTCCCTTCTTGTGCAACTCGAGCGCATGCCCGAGCAATGGCAGAACTACGCCCTTTTGCCGTTTGTGAAGCCGGGCATTCTGAAACGCACGCTGACCGACGCTGTTGCCCATGAATCATTCCCCCAAGATCTCCTGGCGAGACTAGTTCAGCGAGCGAGCGAAGACGAGACGAGCGCCGCTCGCCACGACAGCTTGGGACAAGCTACGATCTGCTGAGCAATCGAATGACTGGCTCAAGCTTGGCGATTGCTGCCTCGCCCCGGACTGGATAGTCTGCCTTTCGGGTCGTGCCCGTCCGGCGGACGCGGCTCAGATCAGGGAGGCAAACAATGGCCAAGCACAAGGCATCGAGACCCGCAATGAAGACCGCGTTGAAGAAGCGGAGCGGCGCCAATGTTGCGGCGCGATCCTCGGCGCGCAAGGCGGTGAAGGCGAAGCCGCGTACCGTCGCTCCAAAGAAGCCCGTGCGGCCGAAGCAGCGCATCGCCATCAGCCATCACCGCGAGGAGGACTTCAAGGCCGACGGCCTGCGTGCCTACGCGAAGTACCGCGATCTCGGCATCGCTGCGGCAACGCACGGCCTCGCGCAGGCGCATGTGATCCGGCTGCAGGGCCCGTGCAATCCTGCCGAGGTGTCGAAGCTGCACTTCCACGACGTCGAGTTCCAGATGGTCTACGTGCTGAAGGGCTGGGTGAAGACCTATATGGACGGGCAGGGCGAGACCTTGATGAAGGAAGGCAGCGCCTGGACCCAGCCGCCGAAGATCAAGCACATGATCCTGGATTACTCGGATGACGTCGAACTGCTGGAAGTGATTCTGCCGGCTGAGTTCAAGACGGTGGAGTTGAAGGCGTAGGTGCTCTTCCTGTCTTTCCCCGGATGCACACCGGATTGCTTCGTGGAGCCTGTCGTCGGGCCGCGCGCTGCGCGGACCCGTTGGCTCGCAATGACGAGCGGGGAGCCTACGCCAACACTCCCACCACCGCGCCCATCAAGCACGTGGTCAGCGTCCCCGACACGATCGACTTCAAGCCCAGTGCGTTGATCTCCTCGCGCCGTTCCGGCGCCATCACCCCCAGGCCGCCGATCATGATGCCGAGGCTGGCGAAATTGGCGAAGCCGCACATCGCATAGAGCATGATCAGGCGCGAGCGCGGGTCGAGCGCTTCGGGCGGCAGCTTCGAGAAGTCGACATAGGCGATCAATTCATTGAGCACGGTCTTAGTGCCCATCAGGCTGCCTGCGGCAATCGCCTGATCCCACGGCAGTCCCATCAACCAGCATACCGGCGCCATGACGAGGCCGAGCAGGCGCTGCAGCGAGATCGGGGCACCGCCGAGATGCGGCAGCAGGCCGAGCATGGCGTTGACGAGATAGACCAGCGCCACCAGCACCAGCAGCATGGCGACAATGTTGAGCAGCAAATCGAGGCCGGCGGTGGTGCCCTTTACGATCGCATCCATCGTGCCGGACACGTCCATCTCGGGATTCTGCAGAGCGCCGCCGGTGCGCTTGTCGGAGGTCTCGGGCACCATGATCAGGCTGACGAGGATCGCGGCCGGCGCG
Source organism: Bradyrhizobium sp. Leaf396 (assembly GCF_001424605.1). NCBI lineage: Bacteria > Pseudomonadati > Pseudomonadota > Alphaproteobacteria > Hyphomicrobiales > Nitrobacteraceae > Bradyrhizobium > Bradyrhizobium sp. Leaf396. Next base: position 218,488 of record NZ_LMQJ01000065.1, on the reverse strand, counting down.
CCCAGCACCGAGGCGATGACGAAATGCGCGGCGGCGTCGGGGATGAGGGGCGCCAGCAGCGTCGCATAGAGCACCAGAACGGTACCGGCGATGCCCGCCATGCCGCCGGTCATGACCAGAAACAATTCGCTGCGGGTCATCTGTGCCAGATACGGCCGCACGAACAGCGGCGCCTCGACCATGCCGAGGAAAATGTTCGCGGCGGTTGACAGTCCCACCGCGCCGCCGACGCCCAGCGTCCGCTCGAGCAGCCAGGCCATGCCGCGCACGATCGGCGGAAGGACGCGCCAATAGAACAAGAGCGTCGTCAGCACGCTCATGACCAGCACGATCGGCAGCGCCTGGAACGCCAGGATGAAATCCGCGCCCGGCACCTTCAGATCGAACGGAAGGGTGCCGCCGCCGACATAGCCGAACACGAAGGCGGAGCCGGCGCGGGAGGCCGCGGAGATCGTGCCGACCGCCTCGTTGATGGCGCCAAACGCATGCGCCACGACCGGCAGCTTCAACAACACGATTGCGGCGACGAAGGTCACGACGAGGCCGATCGCGGCCTGCCGAGCCGATACCGCCCGGCGGTTTTCGCTCAGCACCCAGGCGATCAGCAGCAACGCGAAGATGCCGAGTGCAGATTGCAGCCGCAGCATGATGTCCCCAAACCCTCAACGATTATGGCCGTGCAAACGCCGAAGGCAATGCCGTCGTGGCGCCGCCTTCTCCACGTCATTGCGAGGAGCTCTTGCGGAGAAGCAATCCGGAAATCTCACCGCGGACGCAGCCCGGATTGCTTCGCGGAGCCTGTCATCGGGCCGCGCTTCGCGCGGACCCGTTGGCTCGCAATGACGATTGTTGAGATAATCTGCGGACTTAGCTCGCGCCACCCCGCAGCGGGGCAAGCAGTAGACGCCTCTTGACGCCTACTGTGCATGAGGTTGTTTTCGCGCTTTGGGTCAGCCCCGTCCGACGAACGGCATCTTGGTTGCCATCACCGTCATGGTCAGCACGTTGGCATCGAGCGGCAGGCTGGCCATGTAGGCCACGGCGTCGCCGACCGCCTTGGCGTCCATGCGCGGCTCGTGCTTGGTCGTACCGTCGGGCTGCAGCACGCCGGGGCCGTTGACCATGCGATCGGTCATTGGCGTCGCGGCGTTGCCGATGTCGACCTGGCCGACCGCGATGTCATACATGCGGCCGTCGAGATTGGAGGCCTTGGTCAGGCCCGTGACGGCGTGCTTGGTCGAGGTATAGGCGGCAGAGAACGGCCGCGGCGCATGCGCCGAGATCGAGCCGTTGTTGATGATGCGGCCGCCGCGCGGGGTCTGGTCCTTCATGATGCGGAAGGCGTGCTGGGTGCACAGGAACGGGCCGGTGAGGTTGGTGTTCACGACCGCCTGCCATTGCTCGAGGCTGAGATCCTCGAAGTTCACGGCGGGCGCGCCCATGCCGGCATTGTTGAAGAGCAGGTCGAGGCGGCCATAGGTTGCCTTCACCTTGTCGAACAGCGCGGCGATGGAATCCGGCTTGGTCATGTCGGCGGTGACGCAAAGGCTTTTTCCCGCGGGGCCGAGCTTCGCGGTCTCCTCGAGCATGTCGAGCCGGCGGCCGGCGAGCACCACGGTGAAGCCGGTGTTCATCAGCGCCAGCGACGCCGCTCGGCCGACACCGGTGCCGGCGCCCGTCACCAATGCGATCTTCTTCGCTTCACTCATCGTTTCCTGCCTTTTCTCGAGCTGTTCAGGTCTTGGGTTCTTTGTCGTTCTTGTAAGGCGGGCGCGGAATGTTCTGATGCGCCGCGCGCAGGGCTGCCGACCAGCGCGAGCGCAGATCGTGGAAATAAGGCTCGCCCGCCTCGATACGGTGGTTGAGATCGGCCTCGCAGGCATCGTTGCGCACCACCAGCACGTCGATCGGAAGGCCCACGCCGAGGTTCGACCGCATGGTCGAATCCATCGAGATCAGGCCGGTCTTCAGCGCCTCGTAGAGCTCGACATCGTAGTGCATGGCGCGATCGAGCACCGGCTTGCCGTATTTGTGCTCGCCGATCTGCAGGTAGGGCGTGTCGGTGGTACACTCGATGAAATTGCCGGCGGTGTAGACCATGAACAGGCGCATGCGTGCCCCCTTGATCTGGCCGCCGAACAGGAAGGAGACGTCGAAGGAGACGTCTTCGGATTTCAGCGCCGGCCCTTCGGTCGCATGCACCGCCCGGATCGCCCGCCCGATGCGCTGAGCGGCCTGGAACATGGTCGGCGCGTTCATCAGCGTCTCGACCTCGCCCGTGTTCGGGTCCTCCAGGCCCTCGGTCAGGGTCGAGAGCACCGACTGGCTGATGGCGAGGTTGCCGGCACTGGCGATCGCCATGATGCGCTCGCCCGGCTTGGAGAAGATGTGCAGCTTGCGGAAGGTCGAGACATTGTCGAGGCCGGCATTGGTGCGGGTGTCGGCGATCATCACCAGACCGTCCCGAACCAGGATTCCGCAGCAATAGGTCATTTCCAGTCCCCGAACGCGTTTGCGCGGAATTACTAGCCAATTTCAGGGGGCCATGAAACCCCCGATTCCCGCGGGGGAAAGCTGTCATTCCGGGGCGCGACGAAGTCGCGAGCCCGGAATCCATTGGGCTGCGGCACTGGTGGATGAATGGATTGCGGGTTCGCGCTACGCGTGCCCCAGAATGACAGGCAAGGTACGCTGCTGCGACCGCCGACCTCAATCCGCGCCATCGACCAGAAACGCCTGGTCGACCGGGACGCCGAGCGCCGTGACCAGCCGGTTCGTCTCGGCGGCCATGCCGACGATGGCGAGCAGCTCGCCGTATTCGGCCTCGGTCATGCCCTTGGCCCGTGCTGCGGCGGTGTGCGAATGGATGCAGTAGCTGCAGCCATGCGCGATCGAGACCGCGACGTAGAGCATCTCCTTGACCTTGGGATCGAGCGCACCAGGCGCCATCACCTCCTTGATGCTTTCCCAGGTCCGTCGCAGCGTCTTCGGATCATGCGCCAGCGCGCGCCAGAAATTGTTGACGAAGTCTGATTTCCGCACCTTGCGGATGTCGTCGAAAACGGCGCGCGCCTCGGCCGAGAGTTCATCATCCGAAAGCAGTTTCACAGTCGCCATGGGCCACCTCACAGGTCCGATCTGATCCTGCAATGTAGCACGGCGCAGGCGCTCGGCGGTGCCTAGCTCTGTCGCTGCGACTGCGATTGCGACTGGCCGCCGCGGCCGGCCTGCTCGACCTTCACGGTCACCGCCAGCGTTTCCGTGCCGCCGCCATAGCGCGTGCCGCGCACCGGGGCCGCGCCGAGATAGTCGAGCCCGATCGCGACGCGGACATGGGCATCGGTGGCGCAGATGCTGTTGGCGGGATCGAAACCGACCCAGCCGAGATCGGGCACGTAAGCCTCCGCCCAGGCATGGCCAGCTTCCTGATGCACCGCGTCGTCTGCTCGCAAGAAATGCCCGGAGACGAAGCGCGCCGGCACGCCGCCGGCGCGAGCGCAAGCAATGAAGATGTGCGCGTAGTCCTGGCAGACGCCGCGCTTGAGCGCGAACGCGTCCGCGGCGGACGTGCCGCTGTTGGTCGGGTCCTCGTCGAATGTCATGTGATCGGCAATCTGCGTCATGAGCGTGTGCAGGAAGCCGAGCGTGTCGCTCTCGGCCTCGCTCCGCAGCTGGCGCGCGACCGCCGTCATCGCCGGATTGACGCAGGTGAGGTCGGTGGAGCGCAGGAACATGCCGGCCGGGAAACGCTCGTCCGTGCCGCGCAGGACGCCGCCGGTGTCGTGGGTCTCGACCAGTCCTTCGGCGGTGATCCGGATGTCGCCGACGGGCCCGCAGGACAGCACATGGGTGACATTGCCGAACGCGTCCTCGTGCGTGTCGAGCTTGGTGTCCGTGGAGACGTCGATCTGCCATTCCGCGACGTATTGCCCGTCGTGGCTGCCCGGCGTCATGCGCAGGATCTGGATCACGCTGGTCGCCGGCGGCTCGTAGCGATAGGTCGTGGTGTGCTGGATACGCAGGCGCATGGTGGACCGTTTTGTTCTGGCATCGTCATTCCGGGGCGATGCGCCGGCATCGAACCTGGAAGCTCGAGGTTTCGGGTCTGCTCCTTCGGACCATCCCGGAACGACAGCTTGGGTCAGATCAAATACTGCTTCGTGATGATTTCGCCCAGCCTTGAATTGTCCGTGATGAATTCCTGAATGAATTCATGCACGCCGTGCTGGAAAATGTCGTTCATGTTGCTGTGTTCCAGCCGGTTGCGGATGCCGCGGGCGTGGCGCTGGGCGGGGCCCTGGCGGCCATAGGCGACGCCGATCTGGTCGAGGTTGCGCACGAGGTTGCCGTAGCAGCTCGCCAGCGAGCGCGGCAGCGTGTCGTTGAGGATGAGCAGGTCCGCGATCAGCCACGGCTTCAGAGTCTCGCGATAGACCCAGTGATAGGCCGTCAGCGCCGAGACCGAGCGCAGGATCGAGCTCCATTGATAGAAGTCGAGCGGGCCGCCGACGTGCTCCTCTTCGGGCAATAGCACGTGATACTTCACGTCGAGAATGCGGGCGGTGTTGTCGGCGCGCTCCAGGTGCACGCCCATCCGCGAGAACCAGTAGGCATCGTTGCGCAGCATGGTCCGGTAGGCCGAGCCGTCGAATCGCAGCGAGGTCTCCTGCACGAAGCGGAGGAACTTGGCGAGATCCTCGCGGGTCGAGGTGCCCTTGCTCCACACTGCCTGGAGCTCGATCCAGGCCGAGTTGATGGTGTCCCACATCTCGCTGGTGAGTGCGGTGCGCACCGAGCGCGAGTTCAGTCGCGCCGCTTCGATGCAGTTCCTGATCGAGGACGGGTTGTTCGGCGAGAACGAGAGATACTCGACGACGTTGTGCTCGTTGGCTTCCTCATAGGCTTGATAGAAGCCGGCGGCGACGCCGGCGGTGAGCAGCGCCGAGTCCCATTCGTTGGTCTTGCCGATATAGGCGGCGGGAAGCGCGGTGACGCGCAGCGTCGCATCGATGGTGCGCGCCAGATATTCGGCCCGTTCGACGTAGCGGGCGAGCCAATAGAGGTTTTCGGCGGTACGCGACAGCATCTCTCTACTCGTCCAGGATCCAGGTGTCTTTGGTGCCGCCGCCCTGGCTCGAGTTCACCACCAGGGAGCCTTCCTTGAGCGCGACGCGTGTGAGCCCGCCGGGGACGATGGTGGTGCTCTTGCTGCCGGTGAGCACGAAGGGGCGAAGATCGACATGGCGCGGCGCGAGGCCGGATTCGGTGCAGGTCGGGCAGGTCGAGAGCGCCAGCGTCGGCTGCGCGATGAAGCCTTCAGGCTCGCGCTTGAGCTTGTCGCGGAACGCTTCGATCGTCGCTTTGGTCGCGGCGGGACCGATCAGCATGCCGTAGCCGCCGGAGCCGTGCACTTCCTTGACGACGAGCTCGCTTAAATTGTCCAGCACATAGGCAAGATCCTTCGGCTCGCGGCAGCGCCAGGTCGGCACGTTCTTCAGGATCGGCTCCTCGCCGAGATAGAACTTCACGATGTCGGGCATGTAGGAGTAGATCGCCTTGTCGTCGGCGATGCCGGTACCGACGGCGTTGGCGAGCGTGATGTTGCCGGCCGCGTAAGCCGACATCAGCCCGGGGACGCCGAGCACGGAATCGGGACGGAAGGTGAGGGGATCGAGGAAATCGTCGTCGACCCGCCGATAGATCACGTCGACCCGCTTCAGCCCCTCCGTCGTGCGCATGAATACTTCGTTGTTCTTGACGATGAGATCGCGCCCCTCGACCAGCTCGATGCCGAGCTTGTCGGCGAGGAAAGAGTGCTCGTAGTAGGCGGAGTTGTAGACGCCGGGCGTAAGCAGGGCGACGGTCGGCTCGCCGGATGCGCCTTGCGGCGCGACCGAGCGCAGCGCGGCGAGCAATTCGTCCGGATAGCGCTCGACCGGCGCCACCTTGTGGCGGGCGAACAGATCCGGAAACAGCCGCATCATGATCTCGCGGTTTTCCAGCATGTAGGAGACGCCGGAAGGCGTGCGGGCGTTGTCCTCCAGCACGATGAAGTCTTCGGCGTCGACCCGGACGATGTCGATGCCGGCGATGTGCACGTAGACGTCGTGCGGCACCTGCTGGCCGTTCATCTCGGGCCGGAACACCGGGTTCTGAAAGATCAGATCGTCGGGCACGATCTCGGCGCGGAGGATCTCGCGGCCGTGATAGATGTCGCGCAGGAACATGTTGAGCGCGCGGACGCGCTGCTTCAGGCCCTTCTCGAGCAGCGCCCATTCCTTGCCGGACATGATCCGGGGGATCACGTCGAAGGGGATCAGGCGCTCGGTCGATTCGGAATCGCCGTAGACCGCGAAGGTAATGCCGATTCGGCGGAACAGGAGTTCGGCCTCCTGGCGGCGATATTCGAGCGCCTCGGGAGGCGTCTCCTTGAGCCAGCGCGCCAGCTCCTGATAGGCGGGGCGAAGGTCCCCGCCGGGAATATTCATTTCGTCAAACGCGGCTGCCATAGATTCCGACTGTTCTCCCCCAGGGCGTTGCCTGTGGCCATGCCGTGAGAGTGCATGACTTCCGTAGGAGGTAGCAAGGGCCGGGCCAGCGCGATAAGCATGGAGGAGAGACGTTTGCCGGGAACGGCCAGCGACTTGCCTGAAAAAATGGCTGAGGACTGCTTATTTCAGAAGCAAAACCGCGTGACTTCAAGGCGTTACCTCGGCAAAGTCGGCGTCACAGGTGAGGGATTTAAGGCATGAGCGACATCGTCACGGCGGGCATTCTGGTCATTGGGGACGAAATCCTGTCGGGCCGGACCAAGGACAAGAACATTGGGTTCATCGCCGAATACCTAACCAATATCGGCATCGATCTGAAGGAGGTCCGGGTCGTCTCCGATGACGAGGCAGACATCATTGCCGCGCTGGACGCATTGCGGCATCGCTACACCTACGTCTTCACTACCGGCGGCATCGGTCCGACCCATGACGACATCACCGCCGACGCGGTCGCCAAAGCGTTCGGGGTCCGGATCGACCATCACCCGGAGGTCGTCGCCCGTTTCCGCGAGCGCTGGAGCGAGCAGGACCTCAACGAAGCCCGCCTGCGCATGGCCCGCATCCCCGACGGGGCCGAGCTGATCCAGAGCGCGACGATTCTCGCTCCCGGCTTCAAGATCGGCAATGTCATCGTCATGGCCGGCGTGCCCTCGATCATGCAGGCGATGATGGACATCGTCGCGCCCAAGCTGAAGTCAGGCGTGCGGATGCTCTCCGAATCGGTCCGCGCCAATGCGCGGGAGGGCGACATCGGCGGGCCTCTGCGGGCGATTGCCGCCGCCCATCCCGACACCATCATCGGCAGCTACCCCTTCATGGACGAGGAGCAGAAGCCGAACACCAATCTGGTGGTGCGCTCGCGCGATCCGGAGAGGCTGGCAGCGGCAATGACTGCTGTGAAGGAAATGCTGGCAGGATTGAACGTCTCGCGCTAGCACCGGCAGACGCAGCAGGAGACGACAATGGCTGGCGAAGCACCGGAACCGAGCGCGCAGGAGCGGGCGGGCAGGCCCTTCCCGGTCTCGTGGGACCAGTTCCACCGCGATTGCCGCGCGCTGACGTGGCGGCTCAACGAGGTCGGCCCTTTCCATGCGGTGATCGCGATCACCCGTGGCGGCCTGGTGCCGGCGGCGATCGTGGCGCGCGAGCTCGGCCTGCGCGTGATCGATACGGTCTGCATCGCCAGCTATGATCACGACAAGCAGGGCGAGCTCCAGGTCCTCAAGGGCATTTCCGACGCGGTGATGAAGCTCGGCGAGGGCACCGGCAAGGGGCTTCTGATCGTCGACGACCTCGTCGACACCGGCAAGACCGGCAGACTGGTGCGCGAGATACTGCCGGACGCGCACTTCGCCACGGTCTACGCCAAACCGAAGGGGCGCCCGCTGGTCGATACCTTCATCACCGAAGTCTCGCAGGACACCTGGATCTTCTTCCCCTGGGACACCGCGCTGTCCTACCACCCGCCGCTGCGCGATGGCGCGGCCTGACTGAGCGCGAATGGTGACTAGCGAGTAGGGAATGGTGAGTAGTGAATCCCCAATTCGCAATTCGCCATTCGCTACCCGCCCCCTGCAAAACCGCGTCACGCCCACCGGCGAGATCATCGCCACGCCGCATCGCGGCCTGTTCACCGGCAATCGCGGTATCATCCATGATCCCGCGACGAAGACACTGCTGAACAAGCGCTGGTCGTCGCCGGCGTGGATTACATGCCTGTGTGAATTCCGCGGCTGGCGGCGCCCGGTGATGGCGCGGCGGAGCTGGACCGAGCTGTTCTTCCTCGACGAGGCCACCGCCTTTGCCGCGGGACACCGTCCGTGCTTCTTCTGCCGCCGTGACGATGCCAATCGCTTCCGCGCGGCATGGGAGAGGGGCAATGGCGCGAGCAAGGTGAGCGCAAAGGCGATGGACGCGCAGCTGCACCTGGAGCGGCTGCATCATGGTCGCAAGCGCCTGCATGCGCTGCCGGTGCAGCTTGCAGAACTGCCCGATGGCGCGATGGTGCAGCAGGGTGAGCAGAGCTTTCTGATGACGAGAGGCCGGCCGCTGCTATGGTCGCCGGCCGGCTATGCCCGCGTGGAGTACGAGCTGGAGGGCCCGATGCTGCTGACGCCACCCTCCACACTCCGCGCGCTCAATGCTGGATATCAGCCGGCGCTGCATCCGACCGCTCTGGACTAACTGGCAGGGCGATCTGCGGATCGCCGCCGTCACCCCAGCTTCTCGCGTGCCAGCGCGGCGCCGGCGCCGAGCGCCATCAGCTTGGCTTCTGCGATCTCCCGCCGCATCGGCGCCATGCCGCAATTGGTGGTGGCGATGATGTTGCTCTTGGGCACGAATTGCGACACCGCGTCGATCACCTTCACGACGTCCTCGGCGGTCTCCACCGTGTCGCTGGCGACGTCGATCACGCCGGCCTGCACGATCTTGGTCTTGAGCAGCGCCAGCAGGTCCAGCGGCACCTTGGAATTGCGGCACTCGATCGCGACCTGCTGGATCGGGCTCGCGTCGATCGCCGGGAAGATCTGCTCGTACTGCCGCCATTGGCTGCCGAGTGTCTCCTTCCAGTCGGTGTTGGCCTTGATGCCGTAGCCGTAGCAGATGTGCACCGCGGTGGCGCAGGTCAGGCCCTGCGCGGCGCGTTCCAGCGCCTTGATGCCCCAGTCGTTGACCTCGTCCATGTAGACGTTGAAGGCGGGCTCGTCGAACTGCACGAGATCGACGCCGTCGGCCTGCAATGCCTTGGCCTCCTCGTTGAGAAGCTCGGCGAAGGCGAAGGCCATCTTCACGCGGTCGCCATAATAGCGATCGGCAATCGTGTCGATGATTGTCATTGGGCCGGGCAGGGTGAATTTCAGCTTGTTCCTGGTGTGCGTGCGCGCCACGCGCGCCTCGAAGGCGTGCACGCGTCCCTTGAGCCGGAGCGGAGCGACCACCTGCGGCACCATTGCCTTGTAGCGGTCGTTTCGGATGCCCATCTCGACCTTGTGGGCGAAATCGATGCCCTCGATCCTCTCCAGGAAACCGTGGACGAAATGCTGTCGGGCCTGCTCGCCCTCGGTGACGATGTCGATGCCGGCGTCTTCCTGGATCTTCAGCCAGATCAAGGTCGCATCGCGCTTGGCCCGGAGCAGCTCGTCGCCGTCGGACTTCCAGGGCGCCCACAGCATGTTCGGCTCCGCCAGCCATTCCGGCTTCGGCAGGGAGCCGGCGATCGTGGTTGGAAACAGCATGGCGGCCCTCCCGGCAGGTTGTGTTGCGCCTCTTCCTGCCATGACTTAACCTCTAGGTACAGAACAACGAAAGTCGCTCTCCATTCGGAGACGACGATAGGGAAGGCCCGGGAAAGGCCGATGGAAAGGGCCGTGATCGATCTCTATTACGCACCGACGCCGAACGGCTGGAAAATCTCCATCATGTTGGAGGAGCTCGGGCTTCCCTACAGCGTGAAGCCTGTCAACATCCGCGCTGGCGAGCAGTTCAGCCCCGAGTTCCTCGCGATCTCCCCGAACAATCGCATCCCGGCGATCGTCGATCACGATCCCGCCGACGGCGGTGCTCCGTTTTCGGCCTTTGAGACCGGTGCGATCCTGATCTATCTCGCTGAAAAGACCGGACGGTTCTTGCCGGCGGACCTGCGCGGGCGTTCTGCCACCATCCAGTGGGTGATGTGGCAGATGGCGGGGCTGGGACCGATGCTCGGCCAGCACGGGCATTTTGCCCTCTACGCCGCAGAGAAAATCCCTTACGCGATCACGCGGTATCGCGACGAGTCGGCCCGTCTGTATGGGGTTCTTGACCGGCAGCTCGGCAAGACCGGTAGCTATGTCGCCGGCGACTATTCCATCGCCGACATCGCCTGCTTTCCGTGGGCCATGACTCACAAGGCGCAAGGCTTCACGCTCGATGACTATCCAAACGTGAAGCGTTGGTATGCCGCGGTCCGCGCGAGACCGCAGGTGCAGGCGGGGCTCGCGATCGGCAAGTTCGTGAAAGAGCCGTTCGACGAAGAATCACGCAAGATCATGTTCGGGCAACGGGCTAAGGAAGTGCTGGGAAAGAAGTAGACCGCTCGCCACGCCCGTCATTGCGAGGAGCCCTTGCGACGAAGCAATCCAGAATCTTCCGGGGCGACACTCTGGATTGCTCCGCTGCGCTCGCAATGACGAGAAGAGTGCCAATAACGCAACAAGGAAACGCCATGATCGAATTCTTCTTCGACTGTTCCAGTCCCTGGACTTATCTCGCCTTTCACAACATCCAGCCGCTCGCCAAGGAGCTCGGCGCGGAGATCGTCTGGCGGCCGATCCTGGTGGGCGGCATCTTCAACACGGTCAATCCGAGCGTCTATGCGCAGCGCGAGAAGCCGGTGCCGCTCAAGGCGCGCTACATGACGAAGGATCTTCAGGATTGGGCGCGCTCGGCCGGCCTGTCGATCAAGATGCCGCCGACGGTATTCCCGGTGAACAGCGTGAAGGCGATGCGCGGCTGCATTTGGCTGGGCAAAGACACGGTGCCGTTTGCGACGGCGGTGTTCGAAGCCTATTGGGGCGAGGACAAGGACATTTCGCAGGACGCGGTGCTCGCCGGGATCTGCAAGAAGGTCGGCATCGACGAGGTAAGATTCTTCGCCGGCATTGCTGAGCAAGGCATCAAGGACCAGCTCAAGGCCAATACGGAAGAAGTCGTGGCGCGCGGCGGCTTCGGTTCGCCGACGATCTTCGTGAACAAGACCGACATGTACTTCGGCAACGATCGGCTGCCGTTGATCCGCGAGGCGCTCATGCGCAGCAAGGCGAGCGCGGCCTGATGGTGCGTGCTGTCGTTTGCCGTGAGCTTGGTGCGCCCGAGACGCTGCGGCTGGAGGAGTTTCCGTCGCGTGCCTTGAAGCCGGGCGAGGTGCGTGTCGCGATCCGGGCGGCCGGATTGAATTTCCCTGACGTGCTGATGGCGGCCGGCGAATATCAGCTCAAGCCGGAGTTGCCGTTCACCCCGGGCATGGAAGCTGCAGGCGATGTCACCGAGGTCGGGCAGGAGGCAACGGGCGTTGCGGTCGGCGACAAGGTGATCGTCAAGATGCGCCATGGTGCATTCGCCGACGAGGCTGTGGCCTCGCCGGCGCAGCTTACGCCGATGCCGTCCACCTTCGATTACGCGGAAGCTGCGACCTATCTCGCGGGCCACGGCACCGCCTATCATGCGCTGATCGATCGTGGCCGGCTCGAGCCGGGCGAGGTGCTGCTGGTGCACGGCGCCGGCGGCGGCGTCGGGCTTGCCGCGGTCGAGGTCGGCAAGATGCTGGGCGCGACCGTGATCGCAACGGCCTCCAGCGACGAGAAGCTGGCGATCGCGAAGTCGCGCGGTGCGGATCATCTCGTCCGCTACGATCGCGAGCCGTTTCGCGATGCGGTCAAGCGCATCACCGAGGGTCGCGGGGCGGACGTGGTGTTCGATCCGGTCGGCGGCCAGGTCTTTGAGGATTCGATGCGCTGCATCGCCTGGGGCGCGCGGCTGCTGGTGATCGGTTTCACCGGCGGCATCGGTTCGGCCAGGACCAATCTGTTGCTGATCAAGGGTGCCAGTGTGCTCGGCGTGCGCGCCGGCGAAGCCGTGCGGAAGAACCCGGAGCTCGGCGAGATACGCCTGAAGGCGCTCTTGCAATGGGCGGAGGAGGGCAAGCTGCGTCCCAACGTCTCACACCGCCTGCCGCTGGCGGACTATGCAAAGGCCATGCGGCTGCTGCTCGACCGCAAGGCGATCGGGCGTGTGGCGCTGGTGATGGATTAGTTTCTACCAGCGTCATTCCGGGGCGATGCGGAGCATCGAACCCGGATTCTCGCGATCCCGGGTTCTCGCTTCGCGAGCCCCGGGATGACGCTCCGCCTCACTTGTACTCCCGCTCCGTCCACCACGGGAAATAGTCCGGCATGTCCGTCGACACCTTGTTCTTGAACTGTGCGGGACGCTTCTCCAGGAAGGACACCACACCTTCCTTCACGTCGTCCGAACGGCCGCGCGCGTAGATGCCGCGGCTGTCGACCTTGTGGGCCTCCATCGGATCGTCGGCGCCCATCATGCGCCACATCATCTGCCGGATCAGCGCCACCGAAACCGGCGCGGTCTTCGCGGCGAACTCCTTGGCGAGCGCGCGCGCCGTCGGCAGCAAATCATCGGGGGCCACGACCTTGCTGACGAGACGACCGGCAAGAGCTTCCTGCGCCGGGAAGACGCGGCCCGAATAGCACCATTCGAGCGCCTGCGAGATGCCGACGATCCGAGGCAGGAACCAGCTCGAGGCCGCCTCGGGCACGATGCCGCGCTGGGAGAACACAAACCCGAACCGTGCGGCTTCGGAGGCAATGCGGATGTCCATCGCAAGCTGCATGGTGACGCCGATGCCGACCGCTGGTCCGTTCACCGCGGCGATCACCGGCTTCAGGCATTTGAAGATGCGCAGCGTCACCTGGCCGCCGCCGTCGCGGACCTGCGGATCGCTGTAATCGACCTTGCCGTCGGGGAGGCGCTTCACCGGCCCACGTCGCGCATCGCGATCGAACGTGTCGGCGCCGGAGGAGAGGTCGGCGCCCGCGCAAAAACCGCGGCCGGCACCGGTGACGATAATGGCCCGGATATCGTCGTCCTTGTCCGCGGCATCGAACGCGTCGATCAGCTCGGCCTGCATCTGTGCGTTGAAGGCGTTGAGCTTGTCGGGCCGGTTCAGCGTGATGGTGAGGATCTGCTCGGCGACCTCGTATTTGATCGTCTCATACGCCATGGTGTTTCCTTCCTTGTCATTCCTTGAGTCAATTCTGTCATTGCCGGGCTTGACCCGGCAATCCATCTTTTTTGAGGGCGATGGATGCGCGGGTCGAGCCCGCGCATGACGAGTTGTGCTGTGACGCTAGTACGGCGTCTTGTGTGCAGGCGGCTTCGGCCAAGCCCGCTGCGGCCCCCGCAGGCCCTCGAACGCCTTGGCCATGCCGAGGACGCCGATATCGTCGAAGCGGCGGCCGACGATCTGCACGCCGATCGGAAAGCCGTTGGCGTCGAAGCCACCGTTGACGGAGATTGCAGGGTTTTCCGACATATTCCACGGCACGGTATAGGCGATGTGCTCGAACGGCTTCATCGGATCGTTGGTGGGCGAGGCCCATTCCGCCGGATAGTTCACGTTCGGTGCGGTCGGCGAGATCACATAGTCGAGCTCGCAAAAGAGCTTCGCCGCAGCAGCGCGGATCGCCATGGTCTGGTTGAAGCCGCGGATGACGTCGATGCCCGAGAGCTTGGCTCCGGACTCGCCCCATTTGAAGATATAGGGCAGCACCTTGGCCTGCTCTGCCGGGGTCAGCTTGGACAGGTCGTCCCACATCCGCGCGCGCCAGAAATTGTCGAGCCCGTCGAGCATGTCCCGCGTGAGAATGCCGTCGATTTCGGTGACGACGCTGCCTGCCGACTCGAACGCCTCAGCCGCCTTCACCGCGACCTCGCCCACCGCTTTCTCCGGCGGCAACCCGCATCCGGCATCGAGCATCAGGCCGATGCGCAGTTTCCGCGGCGACTTCTCGAGGCCCTTCCAGTTGAGCGGCTCGGCCGGCAGGCTCATGCCGTCGCGCCGGTCGGGCTTTGCGATCACGCTCATCATCAGGGCGCAATCATCAACCGTGCGCGTCATCGGGCCGGCAACGCGACCGACATAGCTGGGATCGATCGGCACGCGTCCGAAGCTCGGCTTGAGGCCGACGAGACCGCACCAGCCAGCGGGCAGGCGCACCGAGCCGCCGATGTCCGTGCCGAGATGGAGCGGGCCATAGCCGGCGGCCGCGGCGGCGCCTGCGCCCGCGCTGGAGCCGCCGGGATTCTTGGAGAGGTCCCAGGGGTTACGCGCCAGCGCGTGGAAGCTGGAGAGACCGGAGGACAGCATGCCGTAATCCGGCATGGTGGTCTTGGCGAAGATGATGGCGCCGGCCTCGCGCAGGCGCGCGGCAGGCGGGGCGTCCTTCTCCGCCGGCACGAGCTTGACGCTGGCCGCGCCCAGCGGCACCGGCACGCCCTTGGTCGCGATGTTGTCCTTCACCGTGACCGGGACGCCATCGAGCGCACCCGACGGCTCGCCGCCGCTCCAGCGCGCGGTCGAGGCCTTTGCGGCCTCGCGCGCGCCGTCGGGATCGAATGCATAGAGCGCCTTGAGGTGAGGTTCCCACGCAGCGACGTGCGCGAGCACGTCCTCCAGCACCTCGCTCGGCGAGAATTGCTTGGCGCGATAGCCCGCGATCAGATCGACGGCGGAGAGATCGTGCAGCGAGGTGACCGCCTCTTCGGCGCTCTTCTTAGGCATTGCCGCCCACCGGCATGCGCGTCTCGACGATGCGGGCGAACATGCTGGCGCCGATCGGCAGGATCTTGTCGTCGAGCACGAAGCCGGGATTGTGCACGGGCACCGAGCCGTCATGGCCGACCCAGAAATAGGCGCCGGGGATGGTCTGCAGCATGTCGGCAAAGTCCTCGCTGCCCATCTTCGGCTGGGTGCGGGTGATCACGTTGGCGGGATCGACGATGGTGCGGGCGAC
The DNA here is from genome assembly GCF_001424605.1 of Bradyrhizobium sp. Leaf396. Taxonomy (NCBI): domain Bacteria; kingdom Pseudomonadati; phylum Pseudomonadota; class Alphaproteobacteria; order Hyphomicrobiales; family Nitrobacteraceae; genus Bradyrhizobium; species Bradyrhizobium sp. Leaf396. The sequence continues at coordinate 203,367 of NZ_LMQJ01000065.1, read as the reverse complement.
CTCCTCAACCACCTTGGACTGCTCGACCTGGTTGACCAGCACCCCGAACGTGTCGCGGATGTCCACGTCGATCGCGCACTGATAGGCGCTCGCGATGCCTGCGCAGATCGTGCGGATGCGCTCGCTGATCATGGCGCGGACTTCGTTCGAGAAGGTCCGGATGGTGCCGCACAGATGCGCATCGCCCGGAATGACGTTGTAGGCCGAGCCGGCATGGATCTGGGTGATCGAGATGACGGCGGCCTGCAGCGGGTCGACGTTGCGGCTGACGATGGTCTGGATCGCCTGCGCCAGCGTCGTTGCGATGATCACGGCATCCTTGGAGCGCTCGGGCATCGCGCCATGCGCGCCATAGCCGGTGATGCGCAGATCGAAGAAGTCCGCGCCGGCCATCGCCGGGCCGGGCAGGATCGCGATCTCGCCATGGTTGAGGTCGGGCGCGTTGTGCAGGCCATAGAGTTCGTCGCAGGGGAACTTCTCGAACAACCCGTCCTTGATCATCGCGCGGGCGCCGCCGAGGCCTTCCTCGGCAGGCTGGAAGATCAGGTGCACGGTGCCGTCGAAGTTTCTGGTCTCTGCGAGGTAGCGTGCGGTGCCGAGCAGCATGGTGGTGTGGCCGTCATGCCCGCAGCCGTGGAAGCGGCCCGGGATTTTCGAGCTCCATTTCAGGTTGGTGTTTTCTTCCATCGGCAGCGCGTCCATGTCGGCGCGCAGCCCGATGCGCTTGCTGCCCGAACCCTTGCCCCTGATGACGCCGATCACGCCGGTGCCGCCGAGACCTCGATGCACTTCGATGCCCCAGCTCTTGAGCTTGTCGGCGACGATGCCGGAGGTGCGCACTTCCTCGAAGCCGATCTCGGGATGGGCGTGGAGGTCGCGCCTGATAGCGGTGAGTTCGTCGGCGTAACCGTCGATGCGGTCGATCGTGGGCATAGGGTCTGTCCAGTTAGCGTGAGGGAGGCGTGAAAACAGGGCCGTTCGGCTTGATGCGGATGCCCGGGCGCAGGCGCGTCCAGGGCAGGGAAGCGGTGTCCGCCGGCATCGCGCCGGGCGCGGCGCAGATCATCAGCTTCTCCGCGATCGGTTCGAAATCGGCGCGGAAATGCACCGAGCTCTTGTTGACCAGGATCTTCTGCGCGGTCGGCTCGATCCCGACATAGCGGTACATCGCCTGGTCGGCGAGCTGCGCCTTGTGCGAGGAGACGACGACGCGGACATCGCCGATGCGCAGGCACGCCGAGGGGCCCATCTCCATCTCGCGGCCGCCATAATAGGGACCGGGCGCGATGAACCGGCCGTCGGAGAGCTTCTCGACGACGAAGGTCTCGGTATAGGGTTCGTCGCCGGGAATGCCGGACTTGCCGCCGAGCGAGAGTGTTACCGCGGCGCCGGCGCCGGCTTCGTGCGCAGCTTTCGCCGACTCCGGATCGTAGATGACGCCCGTCGCAGCGCTCGCGTTGTTGCGCACCAGCGCTCGCAGCATGCCCGTCGTGTCCGAATCTCCGCCTGCGCCGGGATTGTCCTGGGTATCGGCGATGATGATTGGCTTGCTGGCGTTCCTCGAGAGTTCCATGGCGTGACGCACGCCGTCGTCGGGCGACCAGATCTTGCCGTCGAAATCGTCCTCGTGGCTCTCGATCAGCTTCACGATCGCATCGGCTGCGCGGTCGGCGTCCGCCTGCGTCTTGCCATAGGCGAACACGCTCGGCCCGCAATCGCGGAAATCCGCGGCCGGGAAGCCGGGCGCGAAAGACAGTGTCGGAACCGCGTCCCCTTCCAGCGCGGCGAGTTTCTCGTAGATGCCTTTGGTCGGCTGGTCATTGGTGCACTGCCAGCTGATCGGGATCAGGAACGGCAATTGCCGGAATGCTTTCGCGAAGCGCTGCTTCGTCTTCAGCAGCAGGGCCAGGTGCCGTGCACAGGCACGGCCGGTCTCTGCCATGTCGACGTGCGGATAGGTGCGGTAGGCGATCAAAGCGTCGGCATGCTCCATCATCTCGGGGGTAACGTTGGCATGCAGGTCGAGACTGGTGACCAGCGGAACGTCCTTGCCGATGACGCGGCGCACGCGCGCCAGGATCTCGCCTTCGCCGTCGTCGAGATGCTCGGTGACCATGGCGCCGTGCAGGTCGAGATAGACCGCGTCGACAGGTCCTGCGGCTGCTATCCCGTCGACCATCGCTTTGACGATGCGCTCGAAAGCGTCCTCGGTGACATGAGCCGACGGGCTTGCTCCGCAGGCGATGGTCGGAACGAGTTCCCAGCCGTTCGCCTCGGCGCTGTCGACGAAGCCGGCGAGACCGACATTGATGCGCCGCATCACCTTCAAGACGTCGGCACCTTGGGTCATCGCCGGCCAGCCGCCGCCATGCTGGAAGTCCGCGAATGTGGCCTTGGTTGGAGCGAAGGTGTTGGTCTCGTGCAGGAAGCCGCCGACGGCGATACGTGTCATTCAGTTCGGTCCTAGATTGAAAGTGCGCGACGTTAGCCCCGGCATTGCGACGAGGGCAAGCTGGGAAGCAATCGCGCCATGCATAGGGTCAAGACGTTTTGGGAATGCTGCTGCGCTGTCATTCCGGGGCGCGCCTACTTGGGCGCGAACCATGGTGCGCAATTGCACACCAAAGCTCATCGCTTCGCGATGTCCCGGAATGACGGAGGGGAGATTTTACGCGCTCGCCACCACGCTCTCGGCCACCGGCCGGAAATTGGCAAAGTCCCAGTTGCGGCCCGGCGCGGCGTCCAGCAGCGCCTTGGTGTAGGCCTCCTTCGGATGCGTCAGCACTTCCCCGGCGGGGCCCTGTTCGACGACGCGGCCGTGCTGCATCACCACCACTTCGTCGCAGATCTGCGCGGCGACGCGCAGATCATGGGTGATGAACAGGATGGCGATGCCGAGCCGCTTCTGGATCTCGTCGAGCAGTTCCAGCACCTGCGCCTGCACGGAAACGTCGAGCGCGGAGACCGCTTCGTCCGCGACCAGCACGTCCGGATCGAGGGCGAGCGCGCGGGCGATCGCGATGCGCTGGCGCTGGCCGCCGGAGAATTGGTGTGGATAGCGCGACACGGCATCGGCGGGCAGGCCGACCAGCTCGAGCAGCTCGCGCGCCCGCTTCATTGCGTCAGCGTGCGCCGCGCCGTAGTTGATCGGACCTTCCGCGATGCTCTCGCCGACGGTGACCCGCGGGTTGAGCGAGCGATAGGGATCCTGGAACACGATCTGGATCTTCTGCCGGTGCGGCTGGAGCAGACGGCGCGAGATGTCGGCGATCTCGCGGCCGGCCAGGCGCACGCCGCCGGAGGTCGGATCGATCAGGCGCACGATGCAGCGTGCCACCGTCGATTTGCCCGAGCCGCTTTCGCCGACGATGCCGAGGGTGCGGCCCTTGCGCAGCGTCAGCGTGACCTTGTCGGCGGCGACGACCTCGCGGCCTTTGCCGAAGAAGGCGCGCTCCTTGTAGACCTTGGTGAGCTCGTTGGCCTCCAGCACCACGGGGTCGCGGCTCTCCTCGCGCGGCGCACGCGGCACCAGGCTCGGCACCGACGCGAGCAGGTTGCGGGTGTATTCCATGGTCGGATTGCGCAGAATGGTCTCGAGCGGACCGGTCTCGACCAGGCGGCCCTGCCGCATCACCGCGACGCGGTCGGCTATTTCGGCAACCACGCCCATGTCGTGAGTGATGAACAGCACGGCGGTGCCGTGATCGCGCTGCAATTCGCGGATCAGGCTCAGGATCTGCTTCTGAGTGGTGACGTCGAGCGCGGTGGTCGGCTCGTCGGCGATCAGCAGCTTCGGCTCCAGCACCAGCGCCATCGCGATCATGATGCGCTGGCGCTGGCCGCCGGAGAGCCGGTGCGGGTAGGAGGCGAAGATGCGCTCGACCTGGGGCAGGTGGACCTGCTCCATCATGTCGAGAATGCGCTTCTTGCGCGCCTTCGCGTCGAGATCCGTATGCGCGCGCAGCACTTCGTCGATCTGGCGGCCGACCGGCACCACCGGATTGAGCGCGGTCATCGGCTCCTGGAAGATCATGGCCATCTGCGTGGCACGGAGCTGGCGCAGGCGGCGGTCGGTCGCGGTGAGCAGCTCCTCGCCGACCAGCTTGATGCTGCCGCCGGTGGGAACCAGCGTTCCCTTCGGCAGCAGGCCCATCGTGGTGAGCGACGTCACCGATTTGCCCGAGCCGCTCTCGCCGACGAGGCACAGCGTCTCGCGCTCGCGAACCTGGATCGAGATCCCGTCGATGATCTTCGGCCCGCCCGGCTTCTTGCCGACGGAGACGACGAGGTTGTTGATGTCGAGGACGGTGTTGGTCATCAGGTCACTCCGACGTCATTGCGAGGAGCGAAGCGACGAAGCAATCCGGAGCCCATCCGCGGATGCAGACTGGATTGTTTCGCTTCGCTCGCAAGGACGGACAAGGGGGCAGGGCCGCGAGACAAATCACTTTGCCTCCCGCTGCTTCATGCGCGGATCAAGTGCATCGCGGGCGGCGTCGCCGATCAGGTTGATGCTGAGGATGGCGATCGAGAGCAAAAGACCGGGCCAGAAGATCAGCGACGGCTTGATCTGGAAGTACTGGCGGCCCTCGGCCATGATGTTGCCCCAGGTCGGCGTCTCCGGCGAGATGCCGGCGCCGAGGAAGGAGAGGATGGCTTCGGTGAGGATGGCGCTCGCGCAGACATAGGTGCCCTGGACGATCAGCGGCGCGATGGTATTCGGCATCAGGTGCCGCAGCATGATTTTCGGCAGGCTGGAGCCGACCGAGATCGCGGCTTCGACGTAAGGCTCCTCGCGTGCCGAGAGCACGACCGAGCGCACCAGACGCGCCACGCGCGGGATCTCCGGAATCGTGATTGCGATCAGCACGGTCCAGAGGCTGGCGCCGGACAGCGACACGACGGCGATCGCGAGCAGGATGCTCGGCATCGCCATCAGGCCGTCCATGACGCGCATCAGGATCGAATCGACCAGCTTGAAAAAGCCGGAGACGAGCCCGATCGCGAGCCCGATGGCGATCGACAGGATCGCCGCGCCGATGCCGATCAGAAGCGAGATGCGGCCGCCATAGATCACGCGCGACAACAGGTCGCGGCCGTAGGCGTCGGTGCCGAGCAGGAATTGTGCGGAGGACGGCTTGAGCCGCTGCGACGGTGCGAGCTGGATCGGATCATGCGGCGCGATCAGCGGCGCGAGGATCGAGACCACCACGATCAAGGTGAGCAGGACCGTCGCCGCGGCGATGATCGGCGTCGAGGTGAGGAATCCGAATCGCGGCCGCAGCGGCGACGTGATCGGAATGGAGGACTGGGGAAGGGTATCGACGGACATTGTGTTCTTAATCCTTGCCTCAGTACCGGATCCGGGGATCGAGCAGGGTATAGGCGACGTCGATGAGAAGATTGACGACGACGTAGATGAACGATGTCAGGAGGATCATCGCCTGGATCACCGGATAATCGCGCGCCAACACCGCATCCACGGTGAGGCGGCCGATGCCGGGTATGTTGAACACGCTCTCGGTGACGACCACGCCGGAGATGAGCAGCGCGAAGCCGGTGCCGATCACGGTGATCACGGGCACCGCCGCGTTGCGCAGCGCATGGCGCATCATCACCGCAACCTCGTTGATGCCTTTTGCGCGCGCCGTGCGCACATAGTCCTCGCCGAGCACGTCGAGCATCGCCGCGCGCGTCATGCGGGCGATCAGCGCGATGTAGATGAAGGAGAGGGCGCAGGTCGGCAGGATGATGCGCTCGAAGAACGGCCCGAAGCCGCTAAAGATGCTGCGGAAGCCTTGCACCGGCACCCAGCGCAGTTCGATGGCGAAGACCTGGATCAGCACATAGCCGACCACGAACACCGGCACCGAGAAACCGAGCACGGACAGACCCATCACGAAGCGATCGATCCAGGTGCCGTGCTTCCAGGCCGCGATCACCCCCAAGGGGACGGCGACGATCACGGCGAGGATGATGGTCGAAAGCGCAATCGAGATCGACGGCTCGACGCGCTGGCCGATCATCTTCATCACCGGCAGGTTGGAGATCAGCGAAGTCCCGAGGTCGCCGTGCAGCAGCTTGTTCACCCAGGTGACGAACTGCACGATCAGAGGCTCGTTGAGGCCGAGCGAGGTGCGGATGCGCTCGAGCCGTTCCGGCGTTGCGTTGTCGCCGGCGAGAATCGCCGCGGGATCGCCCGGCGTCAGCCGCAGCAGCAGGAACACGAACAGGGCGACCACGCCCATCACGGGTACCGCGGCCAGAACGCGGCGAACAAGATAACCTAGCATGCACCTATCTCCGGCTGCGGAACTTGTGGGGCCCTGGGGCGCCTGTGAACTCTGTCGTGTCTATCATGCCTACCACATAGGCTGGAAAGGTCGCCCGGACACGCCGCCCTCTCGGGCAAATTGTGTGCCAAGGCTTGCGCTGGAGCAAGAGGACGGCATGTCTCGGGCGCCGGCCACTCAGGATGCCTGCCGTAGTTCACGCTCAACCCCAAGTGAAGGTACCGTCGGCGGCGCGTTGAGTCCGCGCCAACCGTCGATGGTCTGGGCAATCATCTGCGCCGTCGCCGCCGATAAAGTCCAGCCGAGATGGCCGTGGCCGGTGTTGAAGAAGACCCCCGGTATCCGCCCTGCGCGCACGACCGGCATCATGTTCGGCATCATCGGGCGCAGCCCGGCCCACGGCACGACGCGCGAGGTCTCGACCGCGGGGAAGTTGATGCGCACCCAGTCGATCAGCGGCTGCACGCGGTCGGCGCGGATGTCGCGGTTGAAGTCGTTGAACTCGGCGGTGCCGGCGACGCGAAAGCGGTCGGCGCCGAGCCGGCTGGTGACGATCTTGGCGGCCTCGTCGAGCAGGCTGACCGTCGGGGCGGCGTTGCGGCTTTCGGCGGTGTCGAGCTGCACGGTGATCGAGTAGCCCTTCACCGGATAGACGTTGACGCGCTCGTCGAGCAGGGCGGCGAAGTGCCGGCTCGCAACGCCCGCGCAGACCACGACGCCGTCCGCCTTCAGCATGCCGCGGGCCGACGCGCCGGCATCGCTCGCGGCGAGATCGGCCCAGCCGATGACGAAGCCGCTGCCGGCACGTGCGATCGAATCGATGTTGGCTTCGTGAACGAAGGTCGCGCCGCGCCGCTTGCAGGCTTCCGCCAGCCCGCGGGTGAACTTGTGGATATCGCCGGTGGCATCCGACGGCGTGTAGAAGCCGCCATAATAGTCGTTGCGCAGCGTCGGCTCGATCGCGCGGATCTCGTCCGGAGTCACCGGGCGGCGGTCGAGGCCGCCTTCCTGCAGCAGCGCGTTGACGCGCAGACCGGATTCGAAGCCGGCCTTGTCGCGATAGATGTGGAGGATGCCGCGGCGTTCGAGATCGAAGTCGATGCCCTCGCGCGACGCGATGTCGAACAGGTGCCGGCGCGCTTCGATCGCGAGCCGCGTGGTCTCGATCGTGTTGGACCGGTAGTTGCCGATATTGGCGACGAACTCGCTCATCCACGAATATTTGTGCCAGTTCGGCCGCGGGTTCATCAGCAGCGGCGCGTCGCGCCGAAACATCCAGCGCAGGCCCTTCAGGATCGTCGCGGTGCTGTTCCACACCTCGGCATTGCTGGCGGAGAGCTGTCCGCCATTCGCAAAGGACGTCTCCATCGCAGCGTAGCGGTGCCTGTCGAGCACCGTCACCTTGTAGCCGCGTTCGAGCAGGGCATAGGCGGTCGTGACGCCGGTAATGCCGGCGCCGATGATGGCGAGATGAGTCATGATGAGGTTCGGGGCTCCCGTGTTTAGAGTCGGCTAACCGCCGGCCGAAAGGCCGTTGGCGGCGCCCCATCTGTCACGGTTACCTGAGAGCTTGATCCGCTGCGGATCTCGCAACGGACTATCCCCTTCGGTGGACGTCGCGATTGCCTGAAATCGCGCCGCCTCTCTCCAGATCGTCCTGACGAAACGGTCCTTTTGCCTGAGAGTTTCCGGGGCGGTTGCTCCGTCGGCGCCGCAACGAAGGCTTAGAACCTTCGTCGCGATCTCTCCCGCATCGTCGCGTGGACGGCCGAGCAGTACGATACGCCTCATTTTTAGACAAGGCTAAATTTCGACCGCGACTGCCAATGCATTGTGCAGTGCAAAGTTGATTCAATTTATTCTAACGTCGCCAGCAGCCCGGCCATCAACCGGCCGCGCTCCACCAGGCTCTCGACCTCGATGAACTCTTCGAGCGTGTGGCCATTGCCGCCGCGCACGCCGAGACCATCGAGCGTCGGGATTCCCATGGCACCGGTGAAGTTGCCGTCGGAGCCACCGCCCGAGCTTGCATGTGGCAACTCCATGCCAAGAGACTTCGCGATGCCGCGCGCCTTCTCATAGAGCGCCATGGTGCCGGCATCCGGCTCCCAGACCGGACGCGTGACGCCGCGCGTGACCTTGAAGGCGACGTCGTTGTTGGTGCCCGAAAGCGCAAGCATCCTCTCGACGCCGCGGTCGAGATCGGCCTGGCGCTTGGCCATGGAGAGCGCCTCGCCCGTCGCGGTCGTGGCAACACAATTGACCCATTGTCCGCCGTGGACGACACCGACCGAGAAGGTGCAGTCCTCCGTCGTCATTGCGTCGATCGCGAGGATCTGCCGGGCCATCTCGCGGATCGCCGAGCGTCCTGCCGACAGCGTGGCACCGGCGTGACTCGGCCGTCCCGTCGCCTCGAGATTGAAGCGTGCGATGGCGTAGCGTCCGGTGGTGACGCCGTTGTCGGCACGGCCGGGCTCCGGCACCAGCACGTATTTGTTGCGCGCGGCCTCAGCCTCGATGATGTCGCGGGTCGAAGGCGTGCCGACCTCCTCATCCGGCGTGAACAGCACGGTGATCGGCAGCGGCGTGGTGAAGGAGGCGCGCGCCAGTTGCCGGATCGCTTCCAGCGAGAGGTAGTTGCCGCCCTTCATGTCGTAGATGCCGGGGCCGTAGCACTTGTTACCCTCGCGCCGCCATTTCAGCTTCTCGATGGTGCCGACCGGGTGGACGGTATCCATGTGCCCGGCGATCAGGATGCCCGGCTCGCCCTGCTTCGGATGGGGAAAGCGCGCGCGGATGACGCCGCCAAAACCCTGCCGGCCGGCGATGCGTTCGATCGTCGCACCCATGATCGCCATATCCCGCGCTGCGATATCAAGCATGCGGTCCACCGCACCTGCGTCCCAGGTCGGGCTCTCGCATTCGACCCAGCCGCGCAGGCCCTCGAGCATTGCCTCGGAATCAAAGGGGAGATTGGCAGGATTCATCTTAATGTCTCTCAAGCTTCGAAAGGTGGAACGCGCATTGCATCAGCGCGGGGCGGGACAAGCGGAGGGTGTTGTAGAGCTAAATCGATCTTTGTGGAGCCCGTGCGCGCGCCGCGAGGGCTTGCAACGAAACCGGATTGACGCGCTCGGCACGGTCTGCAAGTCTCGAAAAGACAAAGGCATTGCATGAAGTTAGTTCGCCCAACGAATGAACCTCATGCTTAACCAATAGCCTGCCTTTGAACAGTTTCACGTCAGGAGAACTTTCTATGTTTCACTTCATGCGCCGGGGGCCTCGCGCATTCGCCTCCAAACTTGCGCTGTCGGTCGTCGCGCTTTCGACCGCGCTGGTCTCGCCCGTGCTTGCCGCCGGGAAGACCATTACGGCCGTGATGCATTCCGATCTCCGCATCATCGACCCGATCTTCACCACGGCCTACATCACGCGCGACCATGGCTATATGGTCTACGACACGCTGCTGGCCACCGATTCAAGCTTCAAGGTCCAGCCGCAGATGGCGGACTGGAAGGTCTCCGACGACAAGCTCACCTACACCTTCACCCTGCGCGACGGCCTGAAGTGGCACGACGGCGCGCCGGTCACGGCCGAAGACTGCGTCGCCTCGCTGAAGCGCTGGGGCAAGAATGACGGCATGGGCCAGAAGCTCATGGACTTCACGGCGAGCATCGAGGCAAGCGATGCCAAGACCATCGTGCTCAAGCTGAAGGAGCCCTACGGGCTGGTGCTCGAATCCATCGCCAAGCCTTCGTCGCTGGTGCCGTTCATGATGCCCAAGCGACTCGCCGAAACGCCGCCCGGCAAGCAGATTTCCGAGCAGATCGGCTCGGGTCCGTTCAAGTTCGTGCAGGGTGAATTCCAGCCCGGCGTGAAGGCGGTCTATGTCAAGAACACCGACTACGTGCCGCGCAACGCGCCGGCCAGCTGGACCGCCGGCGGCAAGGTTGTGAAGGTGGACCGCGTGGAGTGGATTACCATGCCGGACTCGCAGACCGCCGTGAACGCACTGCAGTCGGGCGATATCGATTTCATGGAGAACGTGCCCTGGGACATGCTTCCGGTCCTCGAGGGCAACAAAGACCTGAAGATCGAGGTGCTGAACAAGTTCGGCTTCCAGACGCTTGGCCGCATGAACTTCCTGCTGCCTCCCTTCGACAATCCCAAGGTGCGCCGCGCTGCACTTCTGGCGATGAACCAGAAAGACGTGTTGGATGCGCTTGTCGGAAATCCGAAATTCTACAAGATCTGCGGCGCCTTCTTTGTCTGCGACACGCCGCTCGCCTCGGAGATCGGCTCGGATACTTTGGTGAAGGGCGGCGGCATGGCGGAGGCCAAGAAGCTGCTTGCGGAATCCGGCTATGACGGCACGCCGATCGCCATCATGGCACCGGGCGACGTCACCACTCTGAAGGCGCAGCCGATCGTCGCGGCGCAGCTGCTCCGCGAGGCCGGCTTCAAGGTCGATCTCCAGGCAACGGATTGGCAGACCGTGGTTGCCCGCCGCGCCGGCCAGAAGCCGGTGAAGGAGGGCGGCTGGAATATGTTCTTCACCAACTGGGTTGCCGCGGACGTGATGAATCCGATCGCCAACGTCTCGATTGGCGGTCGCGGGAAGAACGGCGGCTGGTTCGGCTGGGCGGAAGACGCCAAGATCGAAGAGCTCAAGGATGCTTTCGTTCGCGCCTCGTCAGCAGATGCGCAGAAGAAGATCGCAGCCGACATTCAGAAGCAAGCCATGGAGCAGGTCATCTACATTCCGCTCGGCCAGTATCAGGCCCCGAGCGCCTGGCAGAAGTCACTGAAGGGTGTGCTCGACGGCCCGGCGACCCCGGTATTCTGGAATATCGAGAAGTCGGAATAGCCTTCGTCTGAAATGCGAGCGGCGCCGTGGGTCTCCCACGGCGCCTTTTCTATTGGGCGATAGTTACGGAGCTTCTGTTAGCAGTGGCTGTCGCGCAGCTGCTCGAGCCCTTCGCTCATGAATGGCAAGCTGGGGTCCGGCCGCTCGCCGGGCGAAGGACGTTGCTGTGACGCCGGCCGTTCGATCTCCCACGCGGGGTGATCGGGTCTGCTCTCTTGTTCCATCTCGGCATCCTCTCGATTGCTGCGGTACAACATCGAGAGCTCCGGGATGTTCCTCAGTTGACTGGACGATGATGCGGCCTGAACAGGCGGCCCTTCTCAACCACCAGCACGATCCCGAGTGCGGCGAGGGTCGACAGGAAGAAGCCGACCGAGAACGGCAGCAGCGTGCCGTCGAAGCTCTGGCCGATCGCCATGCCGACCGCGATTCCGATCAGCGTCGTGATCGAGCCGTAAAGCGAAGAGGCGGTGCCGGCGATGTGTCCCTGCGGCTCCATGGCGAGCGCGGTGAAGTTGGCGACCATCATGCCGAATGAGAACATCATCAGGGCGGAGAGCAGCATGAACAGTGAGAGCGGCAGCACGCCGAGGATTTCCGTCAGCAGCATCACGCCGGCCACTAGCGTATAGAGCGTCAGCGCCCCGTGCGAGATCGCGCGCATGCCGAGTCGCCCGACCAGCCTTGCGTTGAGGAAACCGGCGATGGCGGTGCCGGCGGCGATCGCCGCGAACGCGAGCGGGAAGTATTGGCCGAGATGGTAGATGCCGGTGAAGACCTGCTGGGCGCAGAAGACATAGGCGAACAGCGCGCCGATGACGCTGCCGGCAGCCGTCGCATAGCCGATGGTCTGGCGATTGGTCACGGTCTGCCGGAAGGCCGAGAGCACGTCGGCGGGCGCCAGCGACCTGCGTTCGGATTCGGGGAGTGTTTCAGGCAGCCGCAGCACGCACCATGCGAGCGCGAGCAGGCCGTAGAGCATCAGCACCACGAAGATGCCGCGCCACGCCGTCACCAGCAGCACCGCCTGCCCGAACGAGGGAGCGATCACGGGCACCGCGATGAACACCATCATCGCGAGCGACATCACGCTCGCCATGCGGCGGCCGACATAGCAGTCGCGCACGATGGATGTCGCAATCACGCGGGTCGCCGAGGTACCGAGCCCCTGCAGCGCGCGCGCCAGCAGCAGCGTCTCGAAAGAGGGCGCTGCGACCGCCAGCACGCTTGCCACTGCATAGACGGCCATGCCGCCGAGCAGCACCGGCCGGCGGCCGAAGCGGTCCGACAGGGGGCCCATGACGAACTGGCCGGCACCGAAGCCGATCAGGAAAGTCGACAGCACCAGCTGGAGATGGTTCGCGACGGGAATCTTGAAAGCTGCCCCGATATTAGGCAGGGCCGGCAGCATCATGTCCATCGCAAGCGGATTCAGCGCCATGATGGACGCGATCACGATGACGAATTCTGGAAACCCCATCGGGCGGTGTCCGGTAGACACCCAATCGTCGGCATTGACGTCAGACAAGAAGCTCACCCCTGAAATTGAGCGATCTATCTATCGTTGATGCTGCGGTGCACAACCCATGTTTCGGGATGGCTGGCAGGCGGAGCAGGGGCGGACAACAATTGGTGAGGTCGCCGTCGCGACGGTTGCCTCAATCGGGTCGGGTTGCCGCCTGCTCGACCAGGCCGCGCGCCAATTGTCCTGCAGCCTCGACATAGTCCAGGTCGCGATGGATCAGCATCACGGTCGTGGCGCCATCGAGCAGGATGACGAGCTGGCGCGCGAGCGCGCTTGCATCGGCCACGCCGTGATCTCGCAACTCCGATTGAAGCCATGCTTCAAAGCGCTTCTTGTGTGCCGCGCCGGCCTTGACGGCCGGATGGGCCGGCGTGTTGGCGAGCTCGGCGATCGTGCGCAGGAAGCCGCAGCCCCGCCAGCGCGGCGTATCCACGGAGCGGCCGAGCTTGGCGAAGAGACCGCGGATCTTGTCGGCTACGCTCCCGTCGGTCTCGGCGAACCATCGCATGTAGAGTTCGAGCGTCGGCTGGTCCCGGGCCGCGATGGTTTCCGCAACGAGCTCGTCCTTGCTGGCGAAGTGATAATAGAGCGTCTTCTTGGTGACGCCGGCCTTCTCGGCGACCGCATCCATGCTGACCGCCTTGATGCCTTCGCCATAGAACAGGCGCGTCGCCGCAACGACGATCTGCTGGCGCGTTATATCGCCTCTTCCCGACATCTCATTTGTATACTGCCTAGTGAGTATACATGACAAGTTTGATGTGGCTGACTTCCTGCGTGTTCGACCTGGAAGGAGCCGCAAATTGTCCGACTTGATCTTGATCGAGATGCGGGGCGCCGTCGCGCTGCTGACGTTCAATCGCCCGAGCAAGCTCAACGCACTGAGCTACGCGCTCATCGATCGCCTGATGGCCGTCCTCGACCGCATCGAGGACGATGCGAATGTCCGGGCGGTGGTTCTGACCGGGGCCGGGGATCGCGCCTTCTCGGCGGGCGCCGACATTGCCGAGTTCTCCGAGAGCGTGAGGTTCGGGCCGGACATTGCAGTCAAGGATTTCGTGCGACGCGGGCAGGCGATGACGGCGCGCATGGAATCATTTCCGAAGCCGATCATCGCCGCCGTCAACGGCATCGCCTTCGGCGGCGGCTGCGAGATCACGGAAGCCGTGCATCTGGCAATCGCCAGCGAACGGGCGAGCTTCGCCAAGCCCGAGATCGCGATCGGGATCACGCCGACCTTCGGCGGCACGCAGCGCTTGCCGCGGCTCGCCGGCCGCAAGCGGGCATTGGAATGCCTCTTGACCGGGGAATCCTTTTCACCACAGCGCGCCGTGGAGCTGGGATTGGTCAACCGTGTCGTTCCGCACGGACAGCTTCTCGACGCGGCCTTCGGGCTGGCGGATCGGATCGCGCGGCATTCCCACCTGGCGGTCGCCCGCGTCATCACGGCCGCCACGCGGGGCCTGAACGTCTCGATCGCGGAGGGCCTCGCCATCGAAAGCGAGCAGTTCGCGCGGATGGCGGCGACACAGGACACCCGAAAGGCGCTCGATGCCTGGCTGGCCGCTCGCGCGTCGCGGTAGGCGCCCGCGGTTCGTTGGCGCCAGCGAGTTCCCGCGATCGGAGGTCGGCCGGCAACCAGGGATTCACCATAAGGTCGGGCACAGGACGTCGGGGAGATGAATCTGCAACCCATCCTGACCATTGTGGCAGGACCGGCTGCCGCGGCGGCACCGGAAGAAACAGGCGAAACAGGGGGCCGCCCGTGTCCGACATGTCCGGTGCTGCACGATGGCTGGAGCCCGCGGCCGCCACGACTGGCAGGCGCAACGTCTGGCTTGCCTGCCTGATCGCGCTGACGGCGCTGCTGGTGCTCGGCAATCTCGCCAACGATGCAACGCTCGATGTGAAATTTGGCTGGGACGTTCGCGTCAATTGCGCGGCGGTCGATGCATATGCCGAAGGGCGCGATCCCTATTTCGTCAAGAACCTGAAGGGCACCAAGCTCTCTTATCCCTACCTGCCGGTGACGCTGGACGTTTTCCGTCCCCTCTGCGCGGGTGGTGTTCTGGTCGATCATTGCAGAAGCATTTTTCTCGTGCTTGGCGTGCTCTGCGGGTTGCTCTTGCCCGGCCTTGCCCGTGCGCGCCCGAGCCCGCGCGACATTGCGCTCCGGGTGCTCTGCGCGATCGGCGCGTTCGTCGGTTTCGAATGGGTGCAGGCATCGGGGAATTTTGCGATTCTGAGCGGTGTGCTGACTGCGTTCGCGCTGAGGCTCTTGCTTCGTCCGCTTGGATCGGAAGCGCAGGGAGAACAAGGCTTCTCGTCGCGCCTCGCCGGCGCTGCGCTGCTCGGCCTCGTGACCTCGTTCAAGCTGGTGTTCTTCCCGGTGCTGGCGGCGCTCTATTTCCTGCCGCTGCCGCGCGTCCGCAAGCTGGCCTTGATCGCGGCGGCGATCCTCAGCTTTGCCGTGCCGATCCTGATATCCAAACTGCTGTATCCCGATCTGTTCGCAAGCTGGCGGCTCGCGATGGCGGCGCAGATTCCCGACCAGCATTTTGTCGACTTGCTGGAGACAAATCCATCGTTGCTGCTGCTGGCGCAGAGCCTCATGGATTACGCCGGGCTCGGTAACGTCAAGCCGGCACTGTTCGCGGCCTATGCGCTCGCAGCACTCGCGCTCGTGCTCGTGCCGTTCGGCCTTGCCGTCCTGCGCGTGGTGGGCCGCGGCCCCGCGGGGGAGGGAGGATCGCTTCTGATCCGACTTGATCTCTGGCTGAGGGATCATCCTCGTACGGCCATGCGCGTCACCGTGCTCGCCATGTTCGCGCTCTACCTCAGCTCGCCGCGTCTCAAGGAATATGCCTTCTTCGAGCTCGCGCTCTATGCCGCCATCCTCATCGTCGATCTTCCCGCCATGGCGCTTGCCGCCGTTCTCGGCGTCGGCATCGCGTTCCCGACGCTGATCTCGCTTCTTGGGGGACCATTCGAGGGCAGTTTCATCCTCCTCGTCGTCGCCCTGATCTGCTTCTGGATCGTGTTGCTCGATTTCCGCGCGGAGCCCGAGCGCCTCGAGCGCGGCTAGCTCGTTCGGCGGCCGAGCTTCTCGTCTGAATTGCTAGCGACAAGCCGCTGGAGCGCCTTCCCGCGGATGGCCAGCCAAAGACGGTTGCGCGACGCTCAGGGCGGCACTCCAAACGAAATGCATTGAGCGTGCCGAGAAAATCTCGGGTGGTGCGGGCAGCCGGGGTCGAACCGGCACAGCGCTTGCGCACCGAGGGATTTTAAGTCCCTTGCGTCTACCAATTCCGCCATGCCCGCTTGATCCAACGAGATCAAACACTTAAGTCCATCCCCGGTCTGGAATTGGCGTGTTGCTCGAGCCCGGGGACGGTCCTTCCTTAAGCGAGCCGGGCGCACAAGGCAAAGCCTCAATCCCGACATCTGTTGTTGCTTTAGGCATTCTCAATCCACGGGGGCTATTCATCCGGCATGGTTGCTTCGTTGTCCTCTTCGCTGCGCGGCTTCGGCGCGCTCCTCGCGCTGCTGGCGGCGGGTGCCGCGCTGTCCGGCTGCGCCGGCATGAGCGAGACGATCGCGCCTGCCTTTGCCGATCCCGCCAAATACGAATTGTACGACTGCAAGCAGCTGGAGACCGAGCGCAAGCAGCTCGACAAGCGCACCGAGGATTTGCAGAAGCTGATGCAGAAGGCCGAGACCGGGGCGGGTGGCGCGGTCGTGTCCGAGCTCGCCTATCGCAACGACTATATCGCCGTGCGAGGGCAGGCCCAATTGGCCGATGACGCCTGGCGCCGCAACAGGTGCCGGCAGACGCCCGAGCCGGTGCCGGCTGCCGAGCCGCCGTCGCCCGTCGCCAAGCCCGCCTCGAAATCCGGAAGAACGCTGCGCTGAGGCGCCGCGCCGGCGGCGGGTCGCATCAAGTCCGCCAGCTGTAGATCCAGTCTTGCCGCGCCAGCATGCGCTCCGGGCCGAGCGCGCGGATCGCAAGGTCGCGTGCGATCGCCAGCGGCCCGCCGAGGTGATAGATGCGGCCCTGCTGCCGCGCGGTTCCCTGCACGCGCCGTACCCGCGCCAGGCGCGCACGGCCATATTGCGTCAGTGCGGCTGCGATGCCGTCAGTGTTCTCCGCCGCCTCGACGCTCAGATGCCGCGCGAGCACGGCGGCATCCTCGATCGCCATGCCGGCGCCTTGCGCCGCGAACGGCAGCATCGCGTGGACGGCATCGCCGAGCAGCGCCACCGGACCTTTGCTCCAGGGGCAGCCGTCGGGCACGCCGAACAGCGCCCATTTCCGCCAGCTGTCGACCGCGGCGAGCATCATCCGTGCCGGCGGCGGCCAGCGCGGGGCGGCAAAGGCGTCCATCACCTCGAGGGGATCGCCGGGGCTGCTCCAACCCGGCCGGTTCCAGGTGCCGGGCAGCACCGCGACCACGTTGATCTGGCGTCCGCCCGCGATCGGATAGGCGACCAGATGGGCCTTCGGCCCCATCCAGAGCTGCACCCGCCGCGCAGTATAATCCTTCGGCAGCTGCGTGGCGTCGAGCGTGCCGCGCCAGGCGATCAGCCCGGAGAAGCGCGGCTGCACCTCGGGGAACAGGTGCTGGCGCACCGTCGACCAGATGCCGTCGGCGCCGATCAGCGCGCCGGCGAGATCGCTGCGGCGGATCGTGCCGCTGCGATGGACCACCGTCAGGCCCTTGGCGTGGGCTGCAACGTCCTCGAAGGTCGCTCCCAGCTTCAGGTCGATATCGGGATGATCGGCAAGGGCGCCGGCCAATGCGGATTGCAGGTCGGCACGGTGCACCACCCAATAGGGGGCGCCCGCGCGTGCGGAGGCGGCCTCCCCGAGCGGCATGCGCAGCAGCTCGCCTCCGGCGCGCGCGCTCATGATCGAGACCGCTTCCGGAGTGACGGCGCGCCCTTCGAGGCGTTCGGCGAGGCCGAGCTCGACCAGCACGCGGCTGGCGTTGGGCGAGAGCTGCAGGCCGGCGCCGACTTCCTCGAGGCGCTCGGCCTTTTCCAGCACGACGATGCGGAAGCCGCGGGCCGCGAGCGCAAGCGCGGCCGTCAGCCCACCGATGCCGGCACCGGCGATGACAATCGTTCGGGAGAGCGCCACCCCTGACCGACGGAAGCGGTCAGGCCACCTTGTCCTTCAAGACACATTCCGGCGGGCGGGCTTCGCCCGGCTTCAGGTCGGCCGCGAAGCGGTACAGCGTCGAGCAATAGGGGCAGATGATCTCGTCGTCGTTGCCGAGGTCGAGGAAGACGTGCGGATGGTCGAACGGAGGGTTGGCGCCCACGCACATGAACTCATGCGAGCCGATCTCGATGACGGGAACGCCGGCATCGTTATGGAAGTGCGGGACGACATGGTCGGACATCGTAACTCATCCTGGAGTGGCAATGGCGGCAGACACAATCAACAAGTGACGCGGCATCTTTAAGGCGCGGCGGACCATAAAGGCGGGTGCAGATGATTGCTAGTCCAGCGGAACCGCAAGCTCCGCAATTGCCCCATGCTCATTTGCTCATGCAAATTCGACACAATCTTGCGGCCTGAGAGAAGCCCTTCTTTCGTCGGGGACGTTGTGTCGCAATTTTGGCATACTATCTTCTCTGGCGAGCAATTTGCGCCGAAAGACGAAAACATCAGGCGTAGACGATTTTTGGGATCGCCGGGCTTTTCCAGATGAAGTGGCTGCGAATCACCACCGCGTTGGCGGGTATCGCGACGTGCGGCTTCCTGCTCGTGCAGGTCGCGCCGCACGCCCGCGAGGCCGGCGCGCTTCTCGCGGCCCAGGACGATCCGGCCGTGCTCTCCGAGCTCAAGCTCGATGCACTGCTGCGGCAGAACGAGGGTCTGGTCCAGGACAGCATCGAGGCCGCACTCGCGGCCGGAGACGCTGACCTCGCCGACAGTTTTGTCGCGCTGGCGCGTGACCGGAATATCGCGCTACCGGACGACGTCCTCAGCCGCGTCAGCGATGCGGTCAAAACAGAGAACTCCACCTCGCATTTCGCCAAGCGCTTCGTCACCGGTCTCGTCACCGGCAATGCTGACGACGTCGCGAGCCTCTCGGGGACGGTGACTGGCGATCTCTTCGTGTTCGGCGACATCAGGGACGTGGTGCGCGAAGGCAAGCATCTTGCCATGGGCGAGGACACCGACCGCCTCGTGCTCGCCCTTGCGGCTGCCGGCCTTGCGGTGACGGCGGCGACCTACGTCTCCGTCGGCGGTGCCGCGCCGGTGCGCGCGGGGCTATCGCTGGTGAAGGACGCGCGCAAGGTGGGGCGGCTCGGCGAGGGGCTTGCCGCATGGGCCGGCCGCTCCGCACGCGAGGTAGTCGACGCGCCGATGCTCCGGAACGCCGTCGCGTCCGGCTCGGTGCTGCGCCCTGGCCAGACCGTGAGCGCGATCAAGGCTGCTTTCCGGGCCGAGAAGGCCGGTGCGCTGGTCCGGCTCGGCAAGGACGTGACGCGCGTCGCCGGAAAGACCGGCACGCGCGGGGCGATGGATACGCTGCGCATCGCCGAAGGCCCCAAGGATGTCGCGCGCGCGGCGCGGCTTG
The DNA here is from genome assembly GCF_001424605.1 of Bradyrhizobium sp. Leaf396. Classification (NCBI taxonomy): domain Bacteria; kingdom Pseudomonadati; phylum Pseudomonadota; class Alphaproteobacteria; order Hyphomicrobiales; family Nitrobacteraceae; genus Bradyrhizobium; species Bradyrhizobium sp. Leaf396. The sequence continues at coordinate 184,089 of NZ_LMQJ01000065.1, read as the reverse complement.
CGGAAGCGCATGGCGGCAAGACCCGCGCCATCATCAAGCTGCTTGGCCGCGGCGCGCTGCTGCTTGCGACCGGCGCGTTCAATCTGACCCTCTGGCTGTTCGGCGCGGCCCTGACGCTGTTTGGCCTGTTGTCGTCGATCAAGGCCACGACGGAAGGCCTGACCCAGGCCTGGTGCGATCGCAGGCGCGCGCGCCGGCTCCGCCGTGCGCAGATCGCAGCAGAGGCAAGTCTGGCCAACGCGGCCGCGACGGCCTGAAGCGCTGCGCGCATCAGGCTATTGTTTGAGCATGATGTTGCCGGAAAACCGCTGCACAGTGTTCCGGATCATGCTCTAAGATCGAGCTGTCCCCCACAAGATCTCACGGAACTCATGATGCCGAGCTTCCACAACGGCGCCGTTGAAATTGCCTATCTCGACGAAGGCGAGGGCGATCCGATCATCCTGGTCCACGGCTTCGCCTCCAGCAAGAACGTGAACTGGGTCTATCCGACCTGGGTGTCGGAGCTGCGCAAGAACGGCCGCCGGGTTATCGCGCTCGACAATCGCGGCCACGGCGAGAGCGCGAAGCTCTACGAGCCCGCGCAGTACTCGATCCCGACCATGGCCGGCGACGTGCTCGCGCTGATGGATCATCTCGCCATCCCGCAGGCCGACATCATGGGCTATTCGATGGGTGGACGGATAGCGGCGTGGCTCTCCCTCAACGAGCCGCAGCGGTTGCGCGCGGCGATCCTCGGCGGCATCGGCATCGGCGGCCTGATCGAGGGCACCGGCCCCGACGAGAACGTCGCGAGGGCGCTGGAAGCGCCTTCCCTTGATGACGTCACCGATCCCGTGGGGCGTACCTTCCGTGCGTTCGCCGACCAGACCCGTTCCGACCACCGCGCGCTTGCGGCGTGCCTGCGCGGCACGCGCGATCTTATGAGCAGGGAGGAAGCCGCGCGCATCGAGGTGCCGGTGCTGATTGCGGTCGGCACCACCGACGACGTAGCCGGCTCTGCGAGTGCGCTCGGCGCCATCATCCCCGGCTCGGAAGTGCTCGACATCCCCAACCGTGATCACATGCGTGCGGTCGGCGACAAGGTCTACAAGACCGGCGTGCTCGATTTCCTCTCACGCCGCGATTGAGGCATGCTGTCTTCGCCGATGAGCTCGTCGGTCAATGCTCCTGATGTCATGCCAGTTGTCCACGCCTTCATGCGCAGACATCGGGAGTCCGCTTGGCGCCGATTGAGACGACGGATCGAGGACGGCGGGACGTCGGCAAGGGGTAACCAGAAGTGTCGATGCAGGGGAGGCTTTCCTTCTTCAAAGCGCAGGACGTTGGTGCAGGTAGATCTTCTCGAATTGCCCTGCTTCCTCCACCCCGCTCTTATCGAGCAAGTGGAAGGTTCTGCGTTCCGTTGCGATGAGACCGTCGTGACGAAGCTCTTGCAGAGTCCGGTTGACATGCACGACCGACAATCCAAGGCAGTCCGCCAGCTCGATCTGAGTGATGGGCAATTCAAAGGACCCATTCGTGGTTCGTCCGATCAGTTCGAGCCGCTCATAGAGCTCCGCCAGCAGGTGGGCAGTTCGGACCCGCGCCGGCCTGCGCCCGACATTGACGATCCATTCCCTGAAGATTGCGGCGTCGATCAAGGTTTCGCGCCAGAGCGCAGAAGCTACGTTGGGCCTCCTCAGATTCAGCTCCCGTAAGGCTTCGTGCTTGATGAATCCGAGGGTGCATTCCGTGAGCGTCGTCAGGTCATGGTCCATGACGTGCAAGTGCAGGCTTTGCAGGTCCGGGATTTCTCCTGGAATGTGGAGCGAGAGAATTTGCCGCTGACCGTCCGGCGTCAGCTTGGAGCGGAAGGCGAACCCATCGACGATGAGACAGGATTCCGATGGGCGGTCACCGTCACGTACGAAGCCGTGCTGGGCGGGAACCCGCTTGCTCTGGATCGGAAGCTGTTGAATCGCCAGAATATCGTCCTGGTCAAGCCGATTGGTTTTGGTGAGTTTTTGAACGAGCGCAGCCGTTGGGCTACCGGGCATCGCACTTCTCCACGCTTGAGAAATTTGAGCCGGATTCAACTCGCCGCTCCGGCCGAGACAGGCGGGAGCACAAGACTCTCAGCCACCAGCGCCCAATGCTTCGGCCGGTGGTAAATCAACAATCACAGGTTAAGGGAAAGGTTCCAAACCTGCTCTATGTTATTTGTCGTGCCGGTTCGATCTCGAAACGGAGGCAGACGCTGAGGAGCAGGCCGAACTCGTCACGAACTTCAATCGCCAACCTTCGAGCCACCGAACCGGGCAGCACGTCCCTAGCGAGCTCGGCCATAGCAGTGGAGGCCAGCGTCTTTACCTCCTGCAGGGAGGCGACCTCGACGCCGATCTCATCTGAGACGAATTTTTCATTGTCACGGGAGTCGAAGTAGTAGCGTGGCATGCGTGACAATCAGGAAACAGCTCGTGCGTTCCTCGCAGTCCCCATACCTTCCTTGTCGCGGACGCCCGATGTGCCGCTCGTTCTGCTAAATGGGCGCGTGGCCGCACGCTGGGCTATGGTCGCCGCAAGGATGAGTGCGGTGGAAATGGGGAGGGAGGCCGTCGGCGTGGAGCGCATGCTTGAACAAGGTACCAAGCGCGATGACGCTTCACCCAATCTCATCGCGCTTCAACGTCGCCGCCGAAACGGCGCGCCAGCGCCATCGGCACCACGAAGGTGGCAACCCGCACCATCCGCGCGCCGTAGCGATCGTGCGGGCCGGAGATGACGCCGCAGACGAACGTCAAGGAATGTCCTGGGGACCGTTGAGCCGACATATTTGACGCTCCGCTTGGATGAGCGGGAGCGCACTTGCGTTCACGCCACCGATAGATGCTGAGAGCCGCTCGGGGGTGGCGGGACTGTTCGCCTTTATTCGCCCGTCAGCGAGGGCTTTGTTTCGATTCCGGCAGGAGCCATTTGCCAGCTTCTTACCGCCGCTGACTGGTTGACTGCTCGCGATGACGCGCCAGTCGTGTCCTTCCTGCGTGGCTGTCCTGGGTGTGCGTAGGCGCGAAGGTTCTAAGCCTGAGAGAGGGCATCGTCAGATTTTTCGAACAGCCTGCCGCGGCCTCGGTAAGATCGGGGCTCGCCGGTGATCCGCCCGACGTGTTTGCGCAGCTCGGCAACCCGCTATGTTGCCCTCCACGTTCGCGCTCCCTCAGGGTATCGGTTCGCGGCTCTCAGGTTATGCCGGTTTTTGAAAGGGCGTCAGCTTTTGACGCAGGGCATCGGCCTGCTCACGCAGATCACGAAGTACCCTGCCGTTGTCAGATTGAGTTTCCTGCCATTCGATTCGCTCTTCTGCTGTCCATAGCCAGGATTCGCGGGCGAACCGGGCCTTCTCGGCCAGATCGTATGCCTCGTAGGCCCGAATCTGTTGCTCGATCCGGTCGAGGCTCTCTTGGAGTGATGCAGGCAATACCGACCCGTCGGCGGGAGCTGATGGACTACATCCTCACCGAGGTTTAGTTCAAACGCTCGGCGCATGCCGCAAACAATCAGTCGACTCTATTGTTCCTAACTGAAGTCCCTCCCTCAGAGGTACCGGCCGCAGCTCACCAGCAGGGGGTCATGAACCGACGCTTTTGTGGCATCACGACAACGCGGGGTCGTCGCAGGTAGGTCAGAGCCCCTGACCCTGACGGCGATATCAAATTTTGCGTACCGCCTTGCGGATATTCCGCCTCTGCGCTTCGGACTTCCAAACTGCAGAGAACTCAATGGCTTGGAACGTTCGACCCCTCAGCTAGTTGGCTCCCGGTCATCTGCGGAGCCGACGATGGTCCCCCAAGAGCAGCTAGAGAGCGATCGGGTCAGGGTTTTGCTGGTGGAGGACGAATGGTTCATCCGATTTGACGTAGCTGAGCAGCTTCGAACTGCGGGGTTTGAGGTTGTTGAGGCGAGCACTGCCGACGAAGCGATGGACTACATCTCCTCAGGCGAGCGAGTTGACGCGCTTATAACCGACATCCGAATGCCCGGAACCCTTGATGGTCTTGAACTGGCCGGGAAGCTGCGCGTCATGCAACCAATGCTGCTTATCCTTGTTGCCTCTGGAAGCGTAGAATTGGAGAGCGCAGCGAGCCGCGTAGGTAGGTTCATCAGCAAGCCGTACGATCCCAAGCAGATCGCAGCGCTGATCGCGGAGATGCTCGGCTCGGCGCCGTAATATACATGCAAGCAGCAACTGTGATGATCGTCGAGCAGGACGTCCTCGTGCGTCACCCGCTGGCGGAGTACCTTCGCGAGTGCGGCTACCGCGTGGTGGAAGCAGCTCAGCACGATGATGCTCGTGAATGCCTCGAAGGTGGCAAACACAACATCGATGTTGCCTTGATCGACGTAGGTGGTCCCACCGGTTCCGGGTTTGCTCTTTCCGCGTGGATACGGAGCAACTATCCAGCCGTGAAGACGATGCTAGGCGCGACGGTCGGGAAGGTCCTTGCACTCGCGGGTGACCTTTGCGAAGGGGGGCCCCAGGCGGCGAAGAAGCTTGATTATCGCCCCGTGCTCGACCACATCCGCCAACTGCTCGCGACTCGAAAGCGGCATTAGGAAAAGCGGCATTAGGATATGCAAGGCTTGGTTGCCACCACCCTGCAAGCCTGAACGAGGTATCGCAGGGAACAGCACCATAAAAATTCTGCCGACGCATGAAGAGAAACACGCCGCCTGATGAGAGCTATTCATCGGCCGAAGCTTTCGGATCGTTGTGCAGTTCGTGCTTTCTACGAAGGAGTTCGTCGATGTCGATACGAAGCAATTCGATGGCCAAGGGTTCAGTGGCTGATGATTGAATAAATTTCCACTGGCTGACCATCCTATCGATTTCATCGCATTTGTCGCACATGGCGCTCCCCCTCATTCAGGCGGGAGCGCAAATTGTCTCTCAGTCACTGTCATAAGCCACAAGTCGTTCAGTGATCGTGAAACGCTATCACGGCTTCACATGTTCTCCGAGATTATTCGGGCGTTCTTTCGTCCTATAGAGCGAGCTACTCAGTTTGAGTAGCCTGCTCATTTACAGCGCACACGTCTGCTCTGGGTCACCGGTCGCCGCTCCGAGCGCTGCCGGAGTCGCCAAGGCCTGCTATTGGGCGGCCAGCCAGGATGTAGCGGCCGGCGACTCCGTCCGCCATGAGCATCGGCCCGTTCCTGCAAGCCGCAAAGACCCGTCCCGTTGCATCCGCTGATTCAGCGCTCAGGCCGGTCCCCTTGGCTATGTTCGCCGCGAGCATGAGTGCCGTCGAGATGGGAAGCCGTCGGCGCGGGGGGTCGAGCTCGAAAGAGCTGCCAAGCGCGATGACGCTACACCCCGATCTCATCGCGCTTCAACGTCGCCGCCGAAACGGCGCGCAAGCGCCATCAGCACCGCGAAGGTGGCAACCCACACCATCCGCGCGCCGTAGCGATCGTGCGGACCGGAGATGACGCCGCAGATGAAGGCGTTGCCGAGCAGGGCCAGCGCCACGGTCCCCGCCAGCAGCGTGAGGTCGTCAAGCCGGCGGTTCGCCAGCGCATGCGCAAGCAGCGTAACCAGGGCCAGCATCGAGGCCAGCGCGACGGGGACATGCAGCCAGTTGACGTAGTCGAAATCGATTGCCCAGTGCTGCTGCCGCGCGGCCCGCATCGGCGCAACCTGCTCGGGGATGTAGCGCTCGATGATGCCGTAGGTGTGCGGGATCCAGCCATTGGTGCCTTCGCCGGTCGCCACGTGCAGCAATTGCTGTCCCGTCGCGCGCAGCGCCGCGGCGGCCTGCCAGGCAGGATAGTCCTTGAGGGAATGCACGACGATGTAGCTCATCTCGTCGTTCATGCCTTCGAAACGTCCGAGCGTGTTGAACATGCTCTTGCCCCACAGGAATTCGTCGGCGCTGGCCGGCAGCTCGTTGCGATAGGGACAGAGTTTGAAGCGTTCGCGCGGGCAACGGTCGTTGAGAAAGCGCGCGACGATGCCGTCCTGCATCATGCGGCCGAAGGCGACGCCATAGCCGCCGGGCGTCCAGGCCAACTTGCCGGACAGCGCGTAATTCGCCGACACCAGCATCAGGCTGCCCGCAACGATGGTGAGGCTCGCTTGCGTCAGCCCGGCGAGCGGAAGCCGGTTGCCGAGCAGCGGCCGCGCCATCCAACCCGCGACGCAGAGGCCCAGCAGCACGCCGAGCGTGGCGCTGTGGGTCGCGGCTGCAAACGCGGTGAAGACGAACAGCGCGATCTTCTCCAGCGTCGAGGTGCGGCTTGCGCCAGCCACCAGCAGGAACAGCGACAGCACCGAAAGTCCTGCGAAGATGTCGGTGAGCAGCATGCTCGCCAGCCAGGGCAGCGCGGTCGACAGGATCAGGCCGAGGCTGATCGCGACGAAGCGAAAGGTCTGCATCAATCCCAGGACACGCAAAGTGAGCTGCAGCAGCCACAGGGTCGCCAGCGACTGGACGGCGAGGTTGATCCAGAATCCCAAACTCTCGCCGTAATGCAGATAGAGGCCGAACACCGTGGAGCGGCTGGGGACGAGATAGCCCTCGTACCAGCGTGCGAGATAGCCGCCGGTATCCCATTGCAACAGCGGATAGCCGTTCCAGAACGCCGGCGCGATCATCAGGAGGGGCAGAGCCGCCGCTGTCAGGCGGAGCCATAACGTATCGGCGGCGCGCGCGCGTAATTGATCGGTGGTGATGCTCAAATCCGCTCCCGCCCTCGTTCGGCCATCACCGCAATAGCGGCTCGGAGAGAATTCACCAATAGTTTGACGCAGCCCGCCTTGAATTTGGTGGAACTCTGACCACCTTGATCCGACTTGCCGCTTGGGGCGTCAGAGGAAACCGGTTACGTTTCAAGGGTTTGGCAGGTGCCCGCGAGGCAAGGTGCTGTTCACTTTCAGGCAAGCCCGTCAGGACTTTGTCGCCTAGGATGTGCTATACAGCCAGCAAAAGAAGCCAATTCGAGAGAGCAGATCCCATGGCAGTGCATCAGGTCAATCCGGGAGGGAAGCTCGCATCGCTCGATCCGATCTGGGACCGGATCCGGGGCGAGGCGGAGGACATCGTCCACCGCGAGCCCGAGCTTGCGACCTTCATCTATTCGACGGTGCTGCACCACAGCCGCCTCGAAGACTCCGTGGTCCATCGCGTCGCCGACCGGCTCGACCATTCCGCGCTGTCGGGTGATCTGGTGCGCCAGACCTTTGACGAGGCCCTGCGCGACGATCCCGATCTCGGCAACGCCTTCCGCGCCGATCTCGTCGCCGTCTACGATCGCGATCCCGCCACCTCGCGCTTCATCGATCCCTTGCTCTACTTCAAGGGCTTCCATGCGATCCAGACCCATCGCCTCGCGCACTGGCTCTACCTGAAGGGCCGCAAGGACTTCGCATTCTACCTTCAGAGCCGGTCCTCGGCGGTGTTCCAGACCGACATCAATCCCGCCGCGCGCATCGGCCGCGGCATCTTCCTCGACCACGCCACCGGCTTCGTCTGCGGCGAGACGGCGATCATCGAGGACGACGTCTCGATCCTGCACGGCGTCACGCTCGGCGGCACCGGCAAGGAGAACGAGGATCGTCATCCGAAGATCCGGCACGGCGTGCTGATCGGCGCCGGCGCGAAGATTCTCGGCAACATCGAGATCGGCCATTGCGCGCGCATTGCTGCCGGCTCGGTGGTCGTCAAGCCCGTGCCGCACAACGTCACGGTTGCGGGCGTTCCCGCCAAGATCGTCGGCGAAGCCGGCTGCGCCGAGCCCTCGCGCACCATGGACCAGATGATCAACGCGATGGGGCTTTGAGACCAGGCTTTGATGCTCGCGAAGGGCCGGAAATTCCGGCCTTTTTCGTCCCCAAATTCTTTGGCAATTCATGCTGGCGGTTCGTCGCGTCTCGTCCTAAAACCCCGCCACGTTAGATTTCGATTGGAGACTTGCCGTGGACGTCAAGGAAGTCAGGAAGCTCGACGCGTATCTGAAGCGCGTATTCGGCAATCCCAAGATCCGCGTCGTGCCGCGGCCTAAGAAGGACGATTCCGCCGAGGTCTATATCGGCGAGGAGTTCATCGGCGTGCTGTTCGTCGACGACGAGGACGACGATCGCTCGTTCCAGTTCCAGATGGCGATCCTCGAAGACGATCTCGTCGATCAGGAATAGGCGTTTGGCGCCGTCGCGAGCGTAACGAAATCCTCGCCGCGCGCGCTCTCTCGTGTCCCGGACGCGCTGCAACGCCGCAGAGAAATTGGATCCGCTCTCTCCAGGCCGTCATTGCGAGCGGAGCGAAGCAATCCAGAGTCTTTCCGCGGAGAAATTCTGGATCGCTTCGTGGAGCCTGTCATCGGGTCGCGCTTTGCGCGGGCCCCTTGGCTCGCAACGAGGAACAGCAGCGACTGCAGTCCGGTACTCTATCGTTTCAACAACAGCCCGTCACCGCCGCACCTCGGCGTCACGAGGTCGGCTCACACGACCCTCTCGCATTTTTCATCGCGCCATTCTGCCCCTGTTTTGCCCGTCGCTTCAAGCTAGTTTCGTAGAATACGAATTGCCGGAGCGAATACCGCGGGAGGGGAGATATAGCCACGTCATTCGCTCGCGGCGCGACGATCAGGTCATGATTCTGGAAATACGAAGTCCGGCCAAGGGCTTGGCTACTGTGCATGGGGTTGTTTTCGAAGTTCTGGCTTGAGAGGCACCGAGCCAGGTCAGCACGGCCGTGGTCAGCCCTTCGGTCCGCGCAGTTGCGCCGTCAGCTTCTCCATCGCATCCGCCACGTCGCGCCATTGCGACAGCCAGCTCCGTGGAAAGCGGAAGGTGAGGTCGGCGCCGCCGACGCGGCGCTCGGAGAGGCACATGCCCGGGGTGGCCGCATCGCGCGTGCAGCGCGCGGTCAGCGCGGGACTGGCGGCGGAATAGAGGTCCTCGCTTCCGTAGGGCGTGTCGGCGCGGAACATCCGCATCGTCAGGCCTTCCACAGGCATCGTCGCGGCCCGATCGAGATAGCGCGGATAGATCGTGGCCGTTCGCTGCTCGGGCGCGAGCGCATCGTGATGGGCCGCGATCGACAGGAAGATGCGATCGATCGATTGCACCACGGCTTCCACCGTGTCGGCGGTGACGTGCTTGGGCGCGCCGGGCGGCTCCAGCGAGGGATAGAGGAAGTCGAGATCGATCCGCTCCTGCGGGCCCGAGTGCCGCTGGATCTTCATGCGGATCGCAGCCCTGGGCAGGTTGAACAGCGTGCCGCCGACGCTCACCGGCAGCTTGTCCGGTGCGTTCGCCGCGCGCGTGCCCCAGGTCGGCCACAGCAGATAGGCGACGAGCGCGACCGCACCGACCGCAGCCGCGCCTCCGAGCACGATCGGGACGATATGCGACCTGATGCGCGTGCGGGGGGACCTGAGGGAAGCTGCCGAAAACACCGTCATGAGCTGAGCGCTGGGGAAAGCCGGACGTCGGCCGGTGGCCGACGAATCAGCGGCGAATATGCCATGCGACGGCGGTTTCGCGCAGCGTTCCCGCCTGCTGGGACAGAGGAGGGACCTGCGCCGGGCGGGCGGCCGCGTTAACCTTCCCTTAAGGATAATGTAGCGTTAACCCGCACTCTTTGTCACAGGAAGACGGTGGCGTTGCGTAAGGGCGGACCGTTCCGATGACACCTGAGGCTCTCAATACCTTTTTTGCGATCGGCATCGGTTTCGCGCTCGCGGGCGCGCTCGTGAACGGATACCAGGCGCTCGCACAGCGGCCCGCCGGCTTCGGCCTGTTGCAGGAGGGCGTGGCGCCGAAGACCTTCGCGGCGGTTCCGTTCCTCGTGTTCGCCGCGCCCTTCATCATCATGCGCAACACGCTGCGAGGCATCCAGGTGGAAAGCCGCCGGATCGAGTTCGTGATGATGGCGACCGTCATCGCGAGCTTCTGGAGCATGATGAGCGGCACCTTCTTCCTGATGACGCTGCGCGCCGCCGGCATTCCGGTCTGATCCCCGCGCTTCGGACGCGGCCGGCCCTTTGCCTCCAGGCTGCCGTTTCGCTATGGCTGGTCAACGCGACAGGAGACCTCCATGGCGATCTACGAGCTCGACGGGCAAGCGCCCGACCTTCCCGCCGACGGCAATTACTTCATAGCCGAGACTGCCACCGTGATCGGCCGCGTGCGCCTGAAGCCGGGTGCGAGCGTCTGGTTCGGCGCGGTGCTGCGCGGCGACAACGAGTGGATCGAGATCGGCGAGGGCGCCAATGTGCAGGACGGTTCGACCTGCCACACCGATCTCGGCTTTCCGCTTGTCATCGGCAAGAACTGCACCGTCGGCCACAACGTCATCCTGCACGGCTGCACCATCGAGGAGGGCGCGCTGATCGGCATGGGCTCGATCGTGATGAATGGCGCCAGAATCGGCCGCAACAGCATCGTCGGCGCCGGGTCCGTCATTACCGAGGGCAAGGAATTTCCGGAGCGCTCGCTGATCATCGGCTCGCCGGCGCGCGTGATCCGCACGCTCGACGATGCGCAAGTCCAGAGGATGGGAAGCGCCGCGAGGTTCTACGTGGCCAACGGCCCGCGCTTCAAGAAAGGATTGAAGCGGATCGGCTGAGGTCAGCTGCCTTCCGATTCCCGCGCTTCGATCGCGCCTGCGACCTTCTCGTGGCCCGCAGCCCACAGCGCATGCTCATCGCTCCCGTCGCGGTAAGGGTTGGCCTCAGCGGGAATGTTTTCGCGCGCGGCGCGTTCGCCTTCCGTAAAGGGATCTGAATCCACGGTCATGATCGTGCCTCCCTCGCTTCAAGCTGATATGGCGGCATTTGTTCCGGAACAGGTCTTCGTGGCGGCCGTTGACCGCCAAAGGAGAATTTCCCATGCCCGCATCGTTCGGCCCCATCAAAGGGATGATCGTGATCCTCGCACTCGCGGCGATGCCGGCTGCAGCGCTCGCGCAGGCGGCCGGCGGCTCGACAGGCTCGAGCGGAGCCTCGATGGGATCAACGGGAGGCTCCGCGGGATCGACCGGAGGTGTTCGCAATTCGCCCGTTCCGCCGCCCGGGACCAACAGCCTGGGTACGGCTCAATCATCCGGCTCGGGAGTCACGACCGGCACCGGCGGAGGTGGTGGGGTCGATGCAACCGTCAACGCCGAGAATCGGCAGCTCGATAAGAGACTGAAGAGCATCTGTCGCGGCTGCTGACGCTCGCGCGGAAGTGAGACAGCGTGGCTGTCACGAGTTTCCAACTGAAGCTAGCTTGGTTCGGAAGCGTGGAGCGTGTCCACGCGGAGGATCGAGCGATGTTACGCAAGATGATGATGACGGCGCTGGCTGTCGCCGCGGTCGGGCTCTCGGCGCCGCAGGCGGCCGAGGCGCGGGGCGGTTTCGGGCGCGGCGGAGGCTTCCATGGTGGCGGCTTCCATGGCGGAGGCGGCTGGGGGCACCGTCATTGGCATGGCGGCGGCTTTTGGCCAGGGGTCGCAATCGGGGCAGGTATCGCCGGTGCCGGCTTCTACGGCGGTTACTACGGGTACGGTTATCCCTATTACGGCGTCCCCTACTATTATGGTACCGGCTACAACGATGGCTATGGCGGCTGCTATGTCGCGCGAAAGCGCGTCATGACGCCGTCGGGATGGCGATACCGTCGGGTCGACGTCTGCGAGTGAGGCGGAGTGAGTTGTCAAAGAACAAGGCCGTTGACGCAGTATACCGTCAACGACCTTGCCAGCCCCGGATATTGAAATCGGCTCACGCCATCCGGTAACGGCGAGCATGGCCCGGAATCATACGGGCGAATGTGATCCAGTTCACAACTGGCGAAATAAGTTCCCGTCGCGTGGTCGTCGGCTCAGCTTCGCGACCGCTTGCGGGCGCTGTCGTGGGCGCGTTGCCGCACCGGTTTCTTGCGGGTGACCGGCGGCGTTTCGACCTCGCTTGCCCGGGCACTGGCAAAGGACTGCCGCAGGCCGTCGATGGATTCGTTCAGGGCTGCAACCTGCTCGGACAACCGCTTGGTATCGGCCTGTTGCGCCGCCATCAGCCGCTTCATGGTCAGGAGTTGGTCCTGCATCACCTGCAGCTGGTCGATCGATTCCTGCTGGGTCGCCTCCAATCCCTTGGTCTTCTCGACCAACTGCTCGGATGCTTGGGCGGTGCGGGCCTGCAGCTGCCGCGCTGCGACGACCCGGTCGGTCTCCGGCGCTGCACCGGTATAGGCGCGCCAGATCGCGATCGAGGTCACGCCTACAATCAAGAGCAAGAGAGCTGCCGCGGTCAGCGCGATGGGCTGACCGCCGAACCGAAACAGGCGATTGGATGGCGTGTCCTGGGCGAGATCGATCATCGCTGACAAAACCCAAATTGAAACTTGGTGAGTGGCGAAGACCGGCAACCCAGAGGGTCACCGGGGCGTCCCGAAAGCGTTAGGTTTCAGCAAGGAATGGGACCAAAAAGAGGCTGAAGGCCAAAAAACCAGTGATCATCGTGCCTTGTGGACTCCGAGAGCCCCCTTGGGAGCAGGATCAAGGCTGAAACTGCGAAAAAGGCCCGAAATAGCTTTTCGCGCGCGGCGGTGCATAGGGGCCGAGCCGGGAGGTTGTCAGCCGCAGCCGTACCAGTGATTCCGCCAGCGTCACAGCTGCGGCAACGCCGTCGACCACGGGCAGGGCATGTGTGGCGGCGAGCTCAGCGGCGAGATCGGCCATGCCGGCGCAGCCGAGCACGATGGCTTCCGCGCGATCATTGCGGATCGCGGCGGTGATCTCAGCGGAGATCTTGCCGACGGCTTCGGTGTTGCGCTCCTCGAGTGCGAGCACCGGCACCTCGGCGGCGCGGACGCGGGCACAGCGCTCGGCGAGGCCGTACTTCTTCAGATTGTGCTCGATCGGAGCGATGGAGACGCCGAGCGTCGTCACCACGGCAAAGCGCGCAGCGATCAGGCTCGCCATGTGGAAGCCGGCTTCGCCGATGCCGATTACCGGCGCTTTGGCGGCGGCGCGCGCGGCATCGAGGCCAGTGTCGTCGAAGCAGGCGATAATGTGGGCGTCCGCGCCGTCGCGGTCGGCCTCGCGGATGCAGCCGAGCATGCCGGGGACGGCGAAAGCCTCGTCGTAGAATCCCTCGATCGAGACCGGGCCCATCGCCGGCTGGCGCGCATCGATCGATGTGCCGGACAGGGCGACGCTGCGCGCGGCTGCGGCGATCTTCGCCGTCATCGACGCGGTGGTGTTGGGATTGACGACGTGCAGTCGCATCAGACCAGACTAGTCCTTTCTCAGACGAGTCGCTTGCCGGCGTCCGGACCTCTGGCCGCCTGCCGCTTGTTGAGCATGTGGTTGGTGCCGAGCGCAAGAGTGATCATCGTGAACGAAACGGCTGAGGTCATGGATCACGCGATCGATGCGGTCTCTCCGGCCTGGCTCGATCACGCCGGCCTGCGGCACCGATCACCACGCCGGAATCGTGGCCGCGATCCGCAAGCGCAACAAGCAGCTGCTCGCGCGCTGATGCTGTCGCACCCACCGAATCGAGGCCGAACTGTTCCTGAAGGATCCGCCGCCGACGACTGCGGCTTGCGGGCGTGCTCGGTGCGAGAGCGACGCGTCTCGCCAAAAAGTTGCGCCCAGCCATTGGGGGATGGCTGGGCGCGCGCGAACCGGTCTGGGACGGGGAGGGGTGGGGATGTGACCGGGCCGCGTAACTCGTTGTCTCGTTCCTAATCTCTCGCGCTGGCGGTGGAGACCGCCGGCCTGGTATCGCCCAGCGAGACCCACACGTTGGGATCGCTCTGCGACTGGCGCTTGACGAAGCGGTAGCCGGTCTCCGTCCAGGCAACGACGTTCTCGTTCTGATTGTCGAGAACGAACTCGCCCTTGTCGGTTTTCACCGTGAGCACCGCGTGGCCTTCGCCCTTCTTGTCGCGCACGACGGTGATCAGCAGGGCCTGGCGTGGCCAACCGGCATCCATCAGCATCTTGCGCTTCAACAGCACATAGTCTTCACAGTCGCCATAGCCGTCTGACGGCAGCGACCACTTCTCGATCACGCCCCAGTGCTCCTGGTCGGTCAAAGGCTTGACGGTCTCGTTGACCCAGCGATTGACCTTGACGAGGTCGCGCCACGCAGCCTGCGACATCACGATGTCGCGCGGCTGCAGCGGTGCGCCCTGGCACTGGGCGGCTTTGTCCGCGCAGAACTCGACCCAGCCGATCGGCGCACGCGTGGTATCGCCGAGGCTCGCGTAGAGCAGACGGCTTTCGCCAGCCTGCGCTGTCGCGCTGATCCCGAAGAGCATGGCGACCAGCGCCAGCTTCTTCCCCTGTCCCCTGAAGTCAAACATTGCGGCCCCCGTTTCTTGTTGGGACCACATTGCGCACGGAGCTTTTGAGCTGCTGCTAAGTCAACCAAGTCAAGTCGAAACGAATACAAGTAAAAGGCGCGACGAATTCGATCTATACTTGAATCGAATTCGAATAAAATTGGACATGACTGCAATTGATTCAAATTTTATCGATTAACCCGAAACCCGCGGCGGAACCGGTGATTGCGCGCGTTCGCAGGCCCTGCGTTAACTGCAGGGCGTTCGCCGCCGGACGTGAAAAAGGCGGCATCGCGCATCGCGAAAGCCGCCTTCCAGCCTGGAAATGTCGAGGTTTTCGCGTCCTCGCGCTTTACCGCGCGGTAACGCTCTCTTCGAGTGTCTCGATCGGCTGCTCGTGCAAGAACTCCAGCGCGAAGCCGTCTTCGAGGTTGCGGACCACGCGGCCCTGGACCCGGCCGAGCAGCACCGTCGATTTCAGCGGCGGCCGGTTCTCGGCGGCAATGGCAGCACCGGACAGAGAAAGGTCGATGATGCGGCAGGTCATCTTGGTGCCGTCCTCGAGCGTCAGCACTGCAATGGGGTTGCGCGGCACGATACGGTCATGGCGGCGATCCTCCGGCAGATTGAGGATGTCGCGGTTGGCGAGCCAGGTCAGCTGGGCCGCCAGCTTGTCGCGCTTCCTCGGCGTGGCTCCGATCGTCATGGCGAAGCCGTTGTCGATGATGCGGGTGATCTTGCCCTCGACGCGGCCGATGTGGTCGAGATAGGCGACCACGCGGTCGCCGACATTGCCGATGCCGGGAGCGAGCAAAGCGAGGCCGCCCGGCGACATGTTGATCACCTGGCAGGGGAATTCCCGGCGGTCCGGCAGCATGTAACGGCCGAGCAGGTGCACCTTCACCCGCTGGAAGCGCCTGCGCTCCTCGGCGGCCGGAAGAAATTTTTTGTTCGCCAACGCCATTTCCAACACCCGACCCCCCGCCCGGGCGGAGTCCGGGACGACCCTAAGGTGTATAGGGTTAATGCCGCGTTAGGATTGGGCCTAGCCACGACGAACCGACGCAATGCGCTCGAAAAGCCACATTCCGAGGACCCGATTCGACCGGTCAAGCCGCGCGCGTCACCCGCCGCAGCGCGACCGACAGGCCAAGCCACCAGTGAATGCCGGCCGCCATGCCATATCCGATCGTGTTCTCGCTGAAGGCCCGCATGCCGAGCAAGGGATTCGCACTACCCTATGTGAGATTGGCCCGTGCCTACGCGGTTATCCGTGGGCCTAAGATTAGCCGAGCCTGTCACAGACATGTTTCTCCAATTGCTCGACGAGATGATCGAGAGAGGCTCCGGCAGTGTGTCGAGCACAAAATGCTCTCGATCCCATGACTCATAGTCGTGGTTCACTATCTCCTCCCAGCTGGGAGCTCGTGACCCCAGATGTCAGCGACGCGGTCTTCCGCCCGCCGCTGGTGGATAGCCAGATCGCTGCAGACCAATTCGATCTTGATAATGCGTGCCGAAGTTTCCGCGGCGGTCTGTCGCCAGCCGATACGGCTTGCGAGCACCGGGTTCACACAGTCGGCAACAACGGTTCGGTGGAGCTTGAGGTTCTCGGCGGCGATGGCATTCGCTATGGCATACCCCATAGAGCCAACCGCCAGGCCTCCCTGCCGCAATGCCTGTTCAATGGCGTCGACACGGAGGTAGGTTGCGTTGAGCTGTGTCGCCAACTCGCGGGAGATTGTCGTTTTCCCGGTGCCGGGGAGGCCGCCGAATACGAGCAATGTAGGAGAGCGATCGCTGGTCATGTCTTGTGATCAGTTGTCTTCGTGCCGACCCCGGAGCACACCGCAGGTTCTTGCTGCGCTCACGCAGGCTACGAGGCCGAGCGCTTGGCACGCGCGCGCATCTCACATACGCTTCGCATCAGCCCGCACCATCAATCATAACAGACGGGCAGCGAGGAAGTCTCCATGGAATCCATCCGCGTCTGCACTCACGCAGGTCCGGGCTCCGAGCCCGTCATCCGTACCGTGCCGTGGCCGAAGGTCGGCCGCAAGGCCGCGCTGATCAAGGTCGGCGCCTGCGGGGTTTGCGGCACTGATTTGCATATCCTGAAAGGTCATTGGCCGAAGCCGCTGCCGTGGCCGTTCACGCTCGGACACGAGCTCGGTGGGGTCATCGTCGAATGCGGCGATGAATTTTCCGAGGACTTCATGAGCAAGCCGCTCAAGGTCGGCTCGAAGGTGATGATCCCGCCCTTGATGCCGTGTGGGCGCTGCTATTACTGCATCCATTATCCCCAGACCGCGAACAAATGCCTGACGCCGGTCTATTACGGCCGCTATCTCGGCTTCGACAAGGCGCCGCACCTGTGGGGCGGCTGGGCCGAATATGTCTATGTCGATCTCGAGATGCTGCCGGGCACCAAGATCTACAAGCTGCCCGATGACATGTCGCTGCGGTTGGGAGCGCTATCGGAGCCGCTGACCTCCTGCATTCGCGCCTTCAACCGTGCGACCCGCGCCGGCGGCTTCAGCTGGGGCGACACCGTGGTGATCCAGGGCTCGGGACCGATCGGCATTCTCGCCGTGGCGGCCGCAAAAGAGATGGGGGCAGGGCGCGTCATCTGCGTCGGTGCGCCCGAGGCGCCGCGATTGAAGCTCGCGCGCGAGTTCGGCGCAGAGGCGACAGTGAACATCGAGGAGCTCAAATCGCCGCAAGAACGCATCGCGCGCGTGCGGAAGATCGTGGGCGGTTTCGGCGCCGATCTGGTGATGGACTGCTCGGGCCATCCCACCGCCGGACCCGAAGGCATCGAGATGCTGCGCGACGGCGGCACCTATGTCGAGATGGGCCAGTTCACCGACGCCGGCTCGATCGACACCTCCTGGCACCGCATCTGCACCAAGGACCTCAACGTGCTCGGGTCCTGGGGCTTCACCGGCAACGATCTGCCGTTAGGCGTCGACATGCTCTACCGCACGCGGGACAAGTATCCCTGGCTGAAGATGCAGACGATCTATCCCTTCACGGAAGATGGCGTCGCGCAGGCGGTGAAAGACGCGATGGCGATGAAGACGGTGAAGTCGACCATCGTGCCGTGGCCAGAGCTGGTGGAGTAATGCCCCGCCGTGATAGACGATCCGAAGCCCGGATGAGCGAGGCGATATCCGGAGCGTTTTTCGAATCGGGCGTTCCCGCATGTCGCCCCGCTCAAGCGGGTTACGTGCCGAAATCTGGAATGAGGGCCACGATGACAGATGCCCCCGACGTGAACGCGCGCTCCCCCTTCCACGCCATCCGCGCGATCGATTACACCGTCATCTTCGTGCGCGACATGGCAGCGATGCGCCGCTTCTACGAGGGCGTGCTCGCCTTCTCCTTGCTACGCGAGCTGTCCCCGAACTGGATCGAATACGGCATCGGCAGCAACACGCTGGTTTTGGCGAGGCCAAGCCGGACCGCGTCCGACGCGCCGATCCCGGCGGGAAGCGCCGCGCTGCAGCTGGCCTTCAGGGTCTCGGCGGACGAGGTCGACCAGTGCGCCGATGAACTCCAGCGGCAAGGCGTGGTGCTTCTGGCTCTGCCGACGGACCAGTCCTTCGGCCACCGTACGCTGTTCTTCCGCGATCCCGACGGTAATCTGCTGGAGGTGTACGCGGAAATCTGAAAGAACCTGCATGGTACAAGCGTCCGGAACGGTTGATGCCAGGTCGGCCGCAGCCAACGGGCGCGTTACTCTCCCTCAAGCCATGCAACATAAGCATGGTGATTTCCCCGCGCTTGGCGTAAAGAGCATCCAAATCAAATCGCCCCGTGCTGCTGGCCTTCTGCCGCGCACGTGAGCTCAGGCCCGCCGTCCACCGTTTACGCGCCTGAATCAACCAAGGTTCTCCATCTCGTGTCCTTTCCGGCCCTGACCCCGCCGCTCGCCCGCGCTTTGGCCGAGCGGAACTACGATTCTCCCACTCCCGTTCAGCTCGCCGTGCTTGCGGACGAAGCCGCTGGCCGTGATCTGCTGGTTTCGGCCCAGACCGGCTCCGGCAAGACTCTCGCTTACGGCCTCACCATGGCGAAGGATTTGCTCGGCGATACCGAGCGGTTCGAGCAGGCCGGTGCGCCGCTCGCATTGATCGTGGCGCCGACCCGCGAGCTCGCGCTTCAGGTTCAGCGCGAGCTGGCCTGGCTCTACGGACATGCAGGCGGGCGCGTGGTCTCCTGTGTCGGCGGCATGGATCCGCGGCGCGAGCAACGCGAGCTGGCGGCGGGCGCGCACATCGTCGTCGGGACGCCCGGCCGGCTCTGTGATCATTTGCGGCGCGGTCGTCTCGATATCTCCGAACTCGCTGCCGTCGTTCTCGACGAAGCCGACGAGATGCTCAATCTCGGTTTTCGCGAGGATATGGAGTTCATCCTCGAGACCACCCCGGAGACGCGCCGGACCCTGCTGTTCTCGGCGACCTTTCCGCGCGGCATCGTCGCGCTGGCCCGGCAATATCAGCGCGACGCCTTCCGGATCGAGGTCGCGGGCGACGAAGGCGGCCACGCCGACATCGAGTATCGCGCGATCCGCATCGCGCCTGCCGATGTCGAGCACGCCGTGGTCAACGTGCTACGCTTCTACGAGGCGCCGAGCGCGCTGGTGTTTTGCAGCACGCGCGATGCCGTCCGGCATTTGCAGGCGGCGTTGCTGGAGCGCGGCTTCTCTGTCGTCGCTCTCTCCGGCGAATTGACGCAGAACGAGCGCACCATGGCCTTGCAGTCGTTGCGTGACGGACGCGCCCGCGTCTGCGTCGCAACCGACGTTGCCGCCCGCGGCATCGATCTGCCGAGTCTCGACCTCGTCATTCATGCCGATCTGCCCAACGACGCCGAGGTGATGCAGCATCGCTCGGGCCGAACCGGGCGTGCGGGACGAAAGGGCACAAGTGTCCTGCTGGTGCCGCCCGCGCGTCGGCGGCGCGCGGAGCTGCTGCTCAATCTTTCGGGTATCGATGCGGTCTGGGGCACGGCGCCGCAGGCCGAGGAGATCCGCAAGCTCGATCACGACCGCATGAAGGATGTGCTGTTCACCGAAGAGACGACGCCTGACGACGTGGCCTTGGCGCAGGCATTGCTCGCCGAGAGGTCAGCCGAGGAGATCGCCGCCGCGCTCGCGCGGCTTTATCGCGCCCGGCTGCCGTCCCCCGAGGACATCATCGATCCCGGTGAGCGGAGCGGCCGGCCGCGCGACGGGCGCGGGCGCGACAGACTTGAAGGTGGCGACGATCGTCCCGCGAAGCCGCGATCGAAGTCCGGACAAGCGTCGTCGAAGCACGGCATGGACGAGGGCAGCGTCTGGTTCCGGGCCGCGATCGGGCGGCGTAAGAACGCGGAGGCGCGCTGGCTGCTTCCCATGATCTGCCGACGTGGCGGCATCAAGAAGGGCGATATCGGCGCCATCAAGGTCATGGACACCACCACCGAGTTCCAGATCTCCGAGCGGGTTGCGGAGTCCTTCGCAGCAAAGGTCAAGCGTCCGGACAAGGAAGACAGCATCCGCATCGAGCCGATGGCGGACGCGCCGCAGCAGCAGGCACGGTCGGAAGAGCGATCACACGCGCCGCGGCGCGCGAGAGACGATGGCGAGCGCCGCGAGGATCGTCCGCGCGAGGCACGTGAGTTCAAACCTCACAGCAAACCGCTCGGCGGGCGCGGACCGAGATTCGAGGATGCGCCGTCTTCCGGAATGAAAAAGAAGCATCGCGATAAGATGGGCCGCGCGGAGCCGTCGGTTAGGCCATGGCCGGTGAGGGGGGCGCCGGGAAAGAAGACCAAGAAGAAGCATCGCGGCTGAAACGCCACCGTTCAGGAAGGACGGCTATGATGCCGCCGGCTTGCACCGGCGACATCACTCGAAAAGTCAGGTGGACTCAGCGGCCACCGCCGCCACCACCTCCACCTCCGCCACCACCGCCGCCGGCATCGCTTAGCGACGAACTGTAGCGGGGATCGGTCTGCTTCATGTAGACGGGCGAGGTGTCGCGATGGGTTACGGTGGTGGGTTTTCTGCCCACGTTCGGCGTCTCGATCAGGAAGCCGCAACCTTCGAAAAAGGCGATGTCGCAGCCATAGGTCCGGTACTGCGCCGCGTTGGCGCTGGTCGCGGTGAACGCAGTCGCCGCAACGCACGCAACGAAAGCAACTTTCGACAATGTGAGTTTCATGGACATTCTCCAGCCTCGGTTCGGCGAGACCGGAAGGGCTCGCACACACCTTCGACGGAGGCTGATCTGACCCGGTTCGAGCCGGCGGTTTCACGCCCGCGTGAGGCGGGAGCGAGCGGGGAGGGGCGTTAAGTCGCAGCGAGGTCGCGCAGCATGTAGGTCGCGCCCTCTCCGTAGGAGGCCAGTTTCGCGCGCAACGCTGTATCCGCCATCAGTGGACGAAAGCCGAGTCGTTGCCACAGCGGCCGCGTGCCGTAGACCGAGACCAGCGCGAGCGTTCCGATGCCGGATGCGCGCGCTAGCTCCGCGATGCCCGCAATATAGGTGCGCGCGACGCCTCCGCGCCGATGTGGCAGCACGGCGACATCGTGCACGTAGAGGCAGTCTGCGTCTTCGGGCAGTCGTTCGAGGAAACCATCGAGCGGCGGGATCTGGTGCTGCTTCCAGGGATGCCCGAGCCCGTAGCCGGCGATCTCATCGCCGGCGACGAGCACGCGGCATCCGTCGGGACAGAGCCGCATCTTCTCCGCGAGCACCTCGAGGCTTTCCGGAAGATCGGGATGGATGCGCGCCGCGATGGTGCTGATGGCGGGCAGGTCGGATGCGTGCGCCGGACGCCAATGCGGCTTGCTCATGTCGTATCGCCGTTCCATCTCTGTTGGTTCAGTTTATTCCGCTGCATCGGCGCGCGCATCGAAAAATATCTTTGCCGCCTTTCACGGAATACGGGGCCACGCGCGGCGTCCTATCCATGCAAGCCAATCGCATGAAAGGAGATATCATGACGTCCTCGATCCGCCTCGCGCTCGCGCTCGCCATTTCGCTCGCGATCGCTCCCGCCGCCTTCGCAGCGCCGCCGACCAAGACCGGCAAGACCGACAAGGGCACCGTGCTCACCGACACCAAGGGCATGACGCTCTACACCTTCGACAAGGATGCGGATGGCAAGTCGGCCTGCAACGGTCCATGTGCCACGAATTGGCCGGTGTTGAAGGCCGAGGCGAGCGACGTCGGTGGCGACGGCTACACCATCATCACCAGGGACGACGGCTCGAAGCAGTGGGCCTACAAGGGCAAGCCGCTCTACACGTTCGCCAAGGACCAGAAGCCCGGCGACGTCACCGGCGACGGCTTCCTGAACGGCGCCTGGCATCTGGCGATGCCGTAACTCCCGGGGCGCCGACGCCCTGCGCCGGCCGTTGCAGACGACGGCCGGCGCACTTCCGCGCCGCTATCTCGGATATTCGAGCTGCATCGCGACGAAGTCGGCCGTGCGCTCCCCGTAGCGCGCATCGATGGCGTGCAATGTCTGCTCCAGCGCCCGCGCCGGAGGCAGGTCGACGGCGGCCTGCAGCGTCTGCTTGGCCGGCCAGCCCGCCGCGACCTTGTCCGGCAGGATGCGGAGACCGCCACGGCTGGTCTGCGCCTCTGCCGTGGCGGCGAAGGTGAGGGCGTGCGAGCGATATGTGCGCGACCAGGCATCGGCAACCAGTGCAAGCGACACCTCATCGACTTCAGGCGTGAGTGGGATGCCGAATTGGTCCCGCTTCCAGAATGCGAGCGTGTTGGCGATCGCGGTCAGCGCAAACGGGCGCGTGAACCGGAACGCCTCGCTGCGGTGGCGCGCATCCCATTCCGCAAGTCCGATGTCGCGGGCAACCGCCTCCGCCTTGGCGCGACCCGCGATGGCCTCGACCAGGGTCAGGGCCATCGGCATGGATGCGGTGATGCCGGTCGTCGTCGCGACGCCGCGGTCGACCACCAGCCTGCGGTCCGCGACATAGCGGATGTCGGAATGCTTTTGCAGATCTGGCACGGAGTACCAGTGCGTGGTGGCCTTGCGGCCGTCGAGCAGCCCGGTATTGGCGACGACCTTGGCGCCGACGCAAACGCCGATGACGATCGCGCCCTTGCTGGCCTGGCTCTTGATCCACTGCAGGGCGACGGCATCGTCCTCGCGGCTCATCGCGGGGACGACGACGTAGTCCGCGCCGTCGGGATGCGCAGCATCGAATTCGGCGATCGTGGCGTGCGGCTGCACCTTCAATGCGGGATAGAGTGCGACGGGGCCAGGCTCCGTTCCCAACGTGAGGACGTCGGCGACATCTGCGCGCGCGAGGATGCCATAGGGCATCAGATAGTCGGTCGTCTCGCTCATGTCGTTGATACCAACGATGGCGATCAGGGGACGTTTGCGCTTTGGCGGCTTCAATGCCGCAAGTGTTGCCTCGGTCTCCTCTTTGGATATCGCTGGCGCGTTGCCTTGAGCCGGCGGTCCGGGCAGCAGGAACAGCCAGGTTCCGCCGATCGCCGCCAGCAATGCCACGCAGCCGACGCAGGTCCAAGCCAGAATGCGCCATGCCATGATGATGTCACCCGATCCTCGTTGCGTCATGCGGGCGAAAGCTACTCCCTGGCAACGACATCAGGAATGACGCAGATCCGGCAAAAACGGCCATGTGCAGATTGATTTGCTGGCGCGGCGGACTGCGGAGGCTATCTCAGCCCCTCATACACCATCAGTCCGCGTGCGACCTGCAATTTGCGGATGGCGCGCGGCAGGAGCTTCTCGGGCTGGTGCAGGTAACGCCAGGATGTGAGCGTGAAGGCCAACAACGGGCCGCATTCGTTGCCGAACGGCGCGAGCACGCCGGTCACGCTCACGGGGGTGTGTGGCCGGGCGTTGAAAGGGAGCAGCAGCAGTTCGAGATGCGCCTTGCTGCCGTCCTCGCGCGCTGCGGTGACGCCTGCGATCGCCCCCAGCGTCTCGTCGGCGACGATGGTGGTGATCTCCTCGATCTCGCCGCGGCTCGCATCGGTGAACAGTGCCGCGAAGCTCTGGTCCTTGAGGTCTGTTCCTGCGAGCGCGCAGACGCGCGTGCCGGCGACGCGGAACGGGAAGCCAAGGTTCGGCTCACAGGACAGCACGAAGATGTCGCCGAGCAGGCCCCGGACTGCGGCCGGGTCGATGTCGGCCCGGTCGGGGGCCCGCGCCGTACCGCGCTTCTTGTCCCAATACGCGAAGAACGCGCGGCTCGACGGATGTTTCATGACTGAACGCTCGCCCCGGGGGCGCAACCCCGCGGGACAGACCTGTCCCGCTTCAATGCACCCGCGATCCCTTCTTTTGTTGTGCAGGAGGGAATCTGCAGCGTCCATGCCGGAGCGGCGGTTTCAGCACTCTCGTGCCAGGCTTTGCGTCGTTAACGTTAAGTTAACTATGCGCTTTGTGCCGGCCGCTCGCCTGCTATGGTGACCGCGGTCGCAAGCCTCGCCGCTTTCTCCAGGTTCTCGGCGAGGCCTGTAATTTGGGCGTCAAACAGTTTGGTCACGGGCCGCGGGAGGGGTGGGGATCAGCCAATCTCTCCGGCCACCGGAAGACCGACACGGACAGGCAGGGCTTTCCCAGGGCCCTGCCTTTTCCGTCTTCGCAGCACGCTTTTCCTCAAAGCGAGGCCCCCCAGTCGAGGATTTCCTTTTGTGCACTTGCGCAGGGGCGGTCTAGGCGACTATCTCCAGACGGTCGCTCCGATCGCGCCTGAAAGCGAAGCTGCCTTGGATTCTCCGCAAGATTCGTCACCGGACCTGCCGGCCGTCATCGAGGAGGCTCCTCGCGAGCCGATCCTGACGCTGCCCCCGGCACTGACCGCCTATATCGTCCTGCTGGCGGTGATCCATCTGCGGGTGCTGCTGCCGCCGGAGTTCGAGAACTGGACCATCGACGTGTTCGGCTTCATCCCGAAGCGCTACGATTCCTCGCTGCTGAATTTGCAGATTCCGGGCGGGGCGGGTGCGAAGATCTGGACCTTCGTCACCTACTCGCTGCTGCACGCCAATCTCACCCATCTCGGCTTCAACGTGCTGTGGCTGCTGCCGTTCGGCAGCGCCCTGGCGCGGCGCTTTGGCACGGTCCGGTTCTTCGTCTTCCTGGCCGTGACGGCGGCTGCCGGCGCGCTCGCCCATCTCATCACCCATGAGCACGCGGTGGCGCCGATGATCGGCGCCTCGGCCTCAGTGTCGGGCGCGATGGCGGCGGCAATCCGCTTCGCCTTCGTCCGCGGCAGCTTCCTGTCGTTCAGTCGTTCGGACGCCGACACCGCCGCAAGGGTTCCGGCGCTGCCGCTGTCGCGTGCGGTGCGCGATGGGCGGGTGGTCGGCTTCCTCGCCGTGTGGTTCGGCGTCAACATCATCTTCGGTGTTGGCGCGATCGGGGTCGATTCCGAAACGACGAGCGTCGCCTGGCAGGCGCATATCGGCGGCTTCTTCGCCGGCCTGTTGCTGTTCGCCCTGTTCGATCCCGTGCCGCGGGCTCGAGGCAATGCTGCGGGTGCGTCATCACAGGACGTTTCAGACCGTATTTGAAGCGGCGCTTGCGGCTCCGCCCGAATTCATCCATCATTCCCCAGAAGAATGTTCCGCAAGCCGCTGGCGACGATGCTTCGCAAAGGCGCCTGAGCGTGAAACCGGCGCTGAAACTGTTAGTTGTAGACTCGAAGAACAAGTTCGGACGCGGCAAGGCGGACGGCTCCGATTCAGGGAGGCGACAATGACGGTACGTTCCATTCTCAACACCAAGGGCCATCACATCGTGAGCGTCGAGCCCGACGCCAGGCTGGCCGCCGCGATCAAGCTGCTCGGCGAGAAGAAGATCGGTGCGGTGTTGGTGATGAACCAGAGCCGGCTCGAGGGCATCCTGTCGGAGCGTGACATCGTCCGCGTGCTCGGCGAGCGCGGGGCCAGCGTGCTGGAGGCGCCGGTCTCGGAGGTCATGACCCGCAAGGTCGTGACCTGCAAGGAGACCGACACCGTCGCCGAGCTCATGGGGATGATGACGTCAGGCAAATTCCGGCATCTGCCCGTGGTCGACAACGGCAAGGTTGTGGGCCTGATTTCGATCGGCGACGTCGTCAAGCGCCGCGTCCAGGAATACGAGTCCGAGCAGGAAGCCCTGCGCGACTACATCAAAACGGCCTGATCGCCCTCGCCGCTGGCCTCATTCCTGCGCTTTCGGCGCGGTGCCCTCGGGCGCCGGCGCCAGCACATGAATGGCCTCCTGGATCGAATCCAGCGCGCGCTCGGCGGCGCGGGTGCCGAAGGCAATGAGTTCGTCCGCGCGGTGGAAGTCGAACCAGCCGATCTGGCCAACCCGCGGCGTGATCAGCATGTCTGGCGGATCGCCGGCGAGACGGGCGCGGGTAATGCGGTCCTGCATGATGTTGAAGGCATCGACCATCACCGAGGAGATGCCGGGCCGTCCAGCGCCGCCGAAGAACTCGCGCTTCACCGTCCTCTCCGGCGAGAACAGCCGCGGAAAGCGCCGCTTGGCCGGCGACTCCCCGGCTACGGGCGCGGCGGTGTCCGGCATTGCGCCGTGCGAATAGATCGTCGTGGAATGGGTAAAGATGTCACTGGAAAGATTTGCTGCGATGACGATTTCGGCACCGAGTGCCCGGGCGGCCGAAACCGGGACCGGATTGACCAGCGCGCCATCGACCAGCCAGCGGTCACCAATCAATACAGGCGCGAAGATGCCGGGCAGGGCATAGGAGGCGCGCATCCCGTCGACCACGCGGCCGCGCGTCAGCCAGATCTCGTGGCCCGTACGGACCTCGGTCGCAACAGCGGCGAACTTGATGGGAAGGTCCTCGATCAGGGTCTGGCCGCAGGCCTCCTCGAGCCGGGTTGCGAGCTTCTCGCCGCCGATCAAGCCCGAGCCATTGAGGCGGATGTCGAGATAGCCGAGGATGGTGCGCATGCCTTGCAGGCTGCGGCCCCATTCTTCTAGGGTCTCGAGCTTGCCAGCCGCATAGAGGCCGCCGACCACGGCGCCGATCGAGGTACCGACCACGACGTCAGGCACGATGCCGTTGGCGAGCAGGGTCTTGATAATGCCGATATGAGCGAAACCGCGCGCCGCGCCGCCGCCGAGCGCAAGGCCGATCACCGGCCGGCGGATGCTGCCGAGCCCTACCTTCTCGCCATTGGAGCCGTTCGCGCCTCGCCCCTTCAATCTGTCCAGCACCGAAACACTCTCCTAACGCCGAGGCCAGCCCGTGTCCTAAGACTAGGCACCGCATCTGCGCTCCGCCATACCGGGGGCGAAGCATGGTTTATGCCGCTTTGCGGAGGGCACGGGGCAGGAGTATGGCGAGGGCGATGCCTGTGGGTAATCACGCCGCCGTCACTCGGGTTCCAGCGAACGTGCTCGGACCGTATTTCCTAGGACTTCAGAGGCTTGAATTTGCCTCGTTTTCAGTGAAAAGCAGGGACCATGACACGCGGGGGTGACGGCATCATTGGATGGCGGCGCAGCAGCAGGCTGCTGTCGGCGCTGATCGTTGCGGCGTGCCTTGTTACCGCAGGCCAAAATGTTGCGCAGGCGCAGCTTTTCTCGGATCGTCCGCCGCCGGTGCCGCCGGCATCCGTGCCCGACCCCGGCGGCGCCGTCAGCCTGGCGCCGCCCTCCGGGCCGGGCGCCGGCCCGCCAAGCCTCCCGCCGACGCTGATGCAGCCGGCGACGCCCAGCATGCCGCCGCCAGCGGTCACGACCGTGCCGCCGGCCGCCCCGCTGAACGCGGCGGTGCCCGGACAGGGCGTGCTGTCGCTGACGGCGAAATACGGCAAGGACTCCCCTGCCATTACCAGCGGCCTGGTATGGCGGGTGTTTGCCGACCGTCCCGACGAGAACGGCACCTTCAAGCTGATCCGCGAGGACCGCAGCGCCACGCCCAACATCGTGCTGCCGCCTGGCAATTACGTCGTTCACGTCGCCTTCGGCCTCGTCAGCGCGGTGCGCACCGTCAGCCTGAAGGCCGAGACCGACCGCGAATCATTCGTGCTGCCCGCCGGCGGGCTGCGGATCGAGGGCCGGGTCGGCACCAGCCGCATTCCGCAGAACCAGATCTCGTTCTCGATCTACAAGGGCAGCCAGTTCGAATCCGGCGATCGCGCCTCACTGGTGCCGAACGTCGCGGCCGGCGATGTCGTGCTAATACCCGAGGGCACCTATTACATCGTCTCGAATTACGGCGATGCCAATTCGGTAGTGCGCTCGGATATTCGCGTCCAGGCCGGCAAGCTCACGGACGTCACCATTACCCACCGCGCCGCCGTCATCACGCTCAAGCTGGTCAGCGACAAGGGCGGCGAGGCGCTCGCCAACACCGCCTGGTCGGTGCTGACCCCCGGCGGCGACGTGATCAAGGAATCCATCGGTGCGTTCCCGCGCGTCGTGCTCTCCGAAGGCGAATATCGCGCCATCGCCAAGAACGAGGGCAAGGTCTACGAGCGCGGTTTCAACGTCGTCAACGGCGTCGACGGTGAAGTCGAGGTCGTCGCTCGGTAGGGCCCGGCGCCCATGCCGGGTGCAGCCGCCGTGACGGCTGGGACAGCAATTCTCATCTGGCGCACGAAAGTGCATCCCCGGTTACCGTTTGCGCCGGTCCGCCATGAATGCCGGGTGAGCAACGGCTGTACGCCCGCATCCTTGAGCTCACCTGAAGGCTGCTGGCGTCGCCAAGTTGCCGCTCGGGCCAGCGCAAACACCGTCGGCGGGACCTTATTCCCGCATCGTGCGAGTTCGTCGCTCCGCTGCACGATACGAATTTCCGATCATCAATTTTATCCTCTTTGCACTCCGCTAGGCTATATGTCTGGCGTCCGTGTAATGGGGGCCGGAGCAGGCATATGCGCCTGCGGGACCGGCATGGAGCAGGGGACCAGGCCGGTCGGCATGTTCGAAGTGATCCTTACAAGGCGCAAGCGGTTTGGCTGGCGATGGCAGGTGTGCGACCAGTCCGGCAAGATATTTGCCGATGGCTTCGAACGCACGCGGCCGTCCGCCAAATATCAGAGCGAGCGTGCGTTGTTCTTCCTGTTGTCGCAAGCCTACTTGCGCAACCGCTCTGCGGCGTCCAGCGAGGATTAGTAGCGAACAGCTTCGCAGCCGATTGAGCGATTCCGGGCCGGCGTCGGCGACGCGCCGGATATTGTTTCGCTCATCCCGGCAACCAGCCTCAGCTCAGATGTTAATGACCAGCTTGCCCTTCGCGGCATGATCGCGGATCAACGCATGGGCATCACCAACGCTTTCCAGCGTAACCGCCTGGGATCGAGCCGCGGCACCAGCTTGCTGGTCTCTACGAGGCGCGTCGCCTGCATCATGATCTCCCCGTGATGTGGCCGCCTCCGCCCGACAGCAGCGGCAGCAGGCTAAGACCCCCGAATAGGTGGCGCGGAACGATAGCGGCGCAAGGGCATGCGTACCCCAGCCGAGCGCGCTCACCACATGGCCGAAGCGGCGCACGGCTTCGAATGAGGCGTCGAGCACCTTGCCGCCGACAGTGTGGTAGACGACGTCGAAACCGACGGCTGCCGGTATGCTGCGCGACGCCTCGACGGAGTCCGGAACACGAGAGCATCGTCTTCGCATCACGGTCATAATCTCTAACGCCCACTAACCAACACCTGACTTAAAACTGTCATAATCGCCGAATGGAACCCGCGCCTGCGCGCCTTTTACATGTCGTTAAGCGCGCCTGCATTGGATGCGCCGGCAAAGTGCGTTGGGGACTGCAATGACTGCCGCGAAGAAGATGCCGGGAAAACCGGCCGCCGAAATGTTTGACGACATCCCGGTGCTTCAGCGCAAATGGCACGCGGCGCTGAAGCCCGGCGAAAGGCTGCCGCGCTACGAGGACGTGATGCTCGGCAGTCTCGGACGGCTCGCCGACCACATCGCGCTGCTCAGGAGCGACGGCGCGCTCGAGCTGTCGCGGAGCGGGCGCTATGTGCAAAAATGGCTCGGCGAGGAGCGCTGGGACATTCCAGTCGTCGAGCTTTCGCCCGATTGCGCCACGGCGTTGTCGGAAGCGGCGGCGAACGCGCTTGCGACGTTACGGCCGCACCAGGCGAGTGCGCATTGCGTGCGCGACGGAATCGTCAGGACCTACGACGTGCTGGCGCTGCCGACCTCCTCCCGCTGGGGCGCCACGCTGGTCGGTGCCTATGTCAACGAGCGCGGCGCGCAATACAATCTTCTCGACGCGATCTTTTCCTCGACCGAGGACGCGGTGGTCTCCCTGGTGACGCTGCGTGATGCCGGCGGCAGTCCGCTCGATCTCCAGGTCGTCCATCACAACAAGAGTGCAAACGCGCTCCTGAAGGTCGAGAGCGGGCCCTTGCTGTGGCGGCGGATCGGCGAGGGCGGCACGCTGCTGGGCTCGCCCGAAATCATCAACTTCCTGCTCAAGGCCGTTTCGGGCGACCGCGGCGAGCAGCTCGAGATCGAGAGCGAGGGACGCTACCTCCGGCTCAGCGCTACCGCCTTCGCCGACGTGGTCTCGCTGACGATCTCCGATGTCACGGCCCTGAAGCGGCGCGATGCCTCGTTCCGCCTGCTGTTCGACAACAATCCGATGCCGATGTGGGTGTTCGATGCCGAGACCAAGGCGTTCCTCAGCGTGAACGACGCCGCGGTCCAGCATTACGGCTACAGCCGCGCCACCTTCCTGCGCATGAAGCTGCACGAGATCTGGCCCGAGGACGAGTGGGACAGCCACGCCGCGGCGCTGGAGCGCGTCGGCGATGCCTATCATTCCACGCGCAACTGGCGGCACTTGCGCGCCGACGGCAGCGAGATCGAGGTGCTCACTTTCGGCCGCCGCGTCGCCTTCGACGACCGCGATGGCTACTTGGTGGCGGTGGTCGACATCACCGAAAGGCGCAAGGCGGAGGCGCGCATTGCCCACATGGCGCACCATGACGGGCTCACCGACCTGCCGAACCGCGAGCATTTCCAGGAGCGCCTGAAACAGGCGCTCGATCAGGCGGAGGGAAAAAGGGTCGGCGTGCTCTACATCGATCTCGACCTGTTCAAGAACATCAACGATTCCTTCGGCCATCCAGTGGGTGACCGCCTGTTGAAGCAGGTCGCCGAGCGCCTGACCACCGCCGTGCGCGGCGCCAATCTCGCGGCGCGGCTCGGTGGTGACGAATTCGCCGTGATCCTGGCCGCCGACGTCTCGCCAAACGAGGCCAGCGCCTGCGCGTCCTTGCTGATCGACATGGTGAAGACGCCTTACGATATCGACGGACAGGAGATGGTGATCGGCGCCAGCATCGGCATCGCGCTGTCGCCGGGCGATGGCACCACGCCGGAAGAGTTGATGCGCAATGCCGACATGGCGCTATACCGGGCGAAATCCGACGGCGGTGGCGTGCACCACTTCTTCGAGCGCGAGATGGATCTTCAGGCGCAGAGGCGCCGCGATATGGAGCTCGATCTGCGCCGTGCATTCGCCAATGGCGAGTTCGAGCTGCACTACCAGCCGCTGGTGTCGATCGCCTCCGACCGCATCTCCGGATTCGAGGCGCTGCTGCGTTGGCGTCATCCGGACAAGGGTATGATCTCGCCGGCTGAGTTCATCCCCGTTGCCGAGGACATCGGCCTCATCATCCAGCTCGGGGAGTGGGTGCTGCGCGAAGCCTGCGCCGAGGCCGTCAAGTGGCCTTCCGACGTCAAGGTCGCTGTCAATCTGTCGCCGGCGCAATTCCGCAGCCGCAACCTGGTTCAGGTCGTGATTTCCGCCTTGGCGCAGTCCGGCCTGTCGCCGAAGCGGCTCGAACTCGAAATCACCGAGTCGATCTTCCAGGCCGAGACCGATGCCAATCTCGCGATCCTGCACCAGCTGCGCGAGCTCGGCGTCGGCATCTCCATGGATGATTTCGGCACCGGCTACTCAAGCCTGAGCTATCTCCGGAGCTTTCCCTTCGACAAGATCAAGATCGACCGCTCCTTCATCAAGGATCTGGCGGAGCGGCCCGACTGCGGCGCGATCGTGCGCGCGATCTCCGGGCTCGGCCGCAGTCTCAACATCACCACGACGGCCGAGGGCGTGGAGACCGAGGATCAGCTCGACTGGCTGCGCGCCGAAGGCTGCAACGAGGTGCAGGGGTTCCTGTTCAGCGCGGCCCGGCCTGCGACCGACATCGCGAAGCTACTGGCTGATTTCGGTCAGCGCACCTCACGGGCGGCGTAGTGGGGGCGGGTAGCAATCGTAGACCAGCGCCTTGAACGCGGGAGTGATGCGGCCGCGCTCGTTCTGGGTCTGCTGCATCATCAGGTAGACCATGTCGAGCTTGGGATCGACGCCGAAATAGGTGCCGCTGCCTGAGTCCCATTTCAGCTCGCCGAGCGAGCCGGGCGGCGGCGGTTTGGCGTTGCCGGGATCGGTCCGCACGGCAAGGCCATAGCCATAGCCGAAACCGTCCCCGGGGAAGTAGAAATAGTCGCGTCCGACGCCGGAGCCCGGCCCGATGTGATCGGTCGTCATCGCCTTGAACGCGGCCGGGCTGAGATAGCGCCTGCCCGCGAAGGCGCCGCCGTTGAGCAGCATCTGTGAGAAGCGCTGATAGTCGGTGATGGTCGAGAGCAGGCCGCCGCCTCCGGATTGCCAGTCGGGATGGTCGAGGCGCTCGCGCTCGCCGGCGAGCAGGATGTAGTCGTTCGGCAGCGGACGCGCCATCCGCGCCAGCTCATCCTCGGTTGCGAGCACGAACTTGGTGCTGTTCATGCCCAGCGGGTCGAAGATGCGTTGTTTCAGAAACTGATAAAGCTTCTGGCCCGAGATGATCTCAATGACGCAGCCGAGCACGTCGGTCGAATGGCCGTAGCGCCACAGCGTTCCCGGCTGCCGCGCCAGCGGCAGCTTGGCGATGCGATCGGCGAATACCCGGTTGTCGAGGGGATTTTCGAATATGTCGGCCGTCTTGTAGGCCTGCTCGATCAATTCGGCTCCGATATAATCGTAGGTGATGCCCGAAGTATGCCGAAGCAGATCCTCGATGGTGACGGGACGGACCAGGGGGACGAGGCCAAGCTTCAGCTTGCCGTCCGGCTCGGTGAGCTCGAGACCCACCTTGGTGTCGGCAAAGAGCGGGATGTATTTCGAGACGGGGTCGGTGAGCGCAAGCTTGCCCTCGTCGATCAACATCATCGCGCCAAGGCACGTGATCGGCTTGGTCATGGAGTGGATGGCGAAGATCGTGTCCGGCGTCATGGCGAGGCCGGTCCTGGTGTCGCGCACGCCGAAGCTCTTCAGATAGACCGGCTCGCCGTGCTGCTGGATCAGGATCACCGCGCCGGGGAGTCGGCCGCTTCCCACCTCGTTGTCGAAATACGCGGTGATACGGTCGAGCCCTTCGGGCGAGGGGGCGGGACTATCGACAGCGCGGCTTGGCGCGACCGCGCCGGCGAGCATCGCGGCCCCGACAAGAAATTCACGCCGTCGCATCCGGGCTTCCTCCCACGCCGGGATCAAAGCCGCACAACTTTTCGGGCGTCAACAAGCCCTGGACTAAAACCGCGTCACAATTTCGGAAAGGAACGGTCGCGGTCGGTCCTCGCTCGGTTTCGTCGGCGTGCCGATATGGACGAGGCCGGCGAGCTTCTCGTCAGGCTTGAGGCCGAGCCCATCAAGCACGTCGCGATCGAAGGCGAACCAGCCGGTCAGCCAGCATGCGCCGTAGCCGAGCGCGCTGGCGGCCGTGACGATGTTCATGGCGCTGGCACCCGCCGACAATTCCTGCTCGAACGCCGGCACCTTCGGATGCGGCTTGGTGAAGCTCACGATGCCGATGACGAGCGGCGCGTCCATGAGCCGCTTGCGCTCGGTCTCGATGTCGGCCTCCGGCGCCCCCGGGTTCTTTCGCGCAAAGACCCTTGCGATCACCTCGCCGGCGCGCTGGCGGGCGTCGCCCTCGAAGACGATGAAGCGCCAGGGCGCGAGCTTGCCGTGGTCGGGTACGCGCGCGCCGATGGTGAGGATCGTCTCGAGCTCGGCCGGCGAGGGACCGGGCCCGGTCATTTCGCGCGGCTTGACGGAGCGGCGGGTCTTCAGGAGTTCGATGGCGTCGGGCACTGCGATATCCTCTTCGGCTGGTCGTCGGGCGTGCCACTCCGAGATAAGCACGCACGCCCGCAACCGGAAGCGAATTTAGATGGGTTTCAAGGATCAGACGCCGCCGCGTGCCCGCCGGACATCCGGCGGGGTCGCCTCGTCCACGAGGGCGGCGATCGCCTCCGCCGTCGTCATCACCTTCTGGCCGTCGCTGCCGAGGCGGCGGACCGAGACCGAGTGCGTCTCGGCTTCCTTCTTTCCGACCACGAGCAGCGCCGGGATCTTGGCCAGCGAGTGTTCGCGGACCTTGTAGTTGATCTTTTCATTGCGCAGGTCGACCTCGACCCGGAGCCCGGCGCGCCGTGCCTGCTCCATCACCACCTTGGCGTACTCGTCGCCTTCCGAGGTGATGGTCGTGACCACCGCCTGCACCGGCGAGAGCCAGAGCGGGAAGTTGCCGGCATAGTGCTCGATCAGGATGCCGATATAGCGTTCCATCGAGCCGCAGATCGCCCGGTGCACCATCACCGGCGGCTTCTTGCCGCCGTCATGGTCGATGTAGAAGGCGCCGAACCGCTCCGGCAGGTTGAAGTCGACCTGCGTGGTGCCGCACTGCCAGTCGCGACCGATGGCATCGCGCAGCACATATTCGAACTTGGGCCCGTAGAAGGCGCCTTCGCCGGGATTGATTTCGGTCTTGATGTGATTGTTCTGCGACTGGATCTCGCGCAGCACGGTAGCCATCACGCGCTCGGCGTGATCCCACATCGCATCGGTCCCGACGCGCTTCTCCGGCCGGGTCGAGAGCTTCACCGTGAGATCGCCGGTGAAGCCGAAATCCGCGTAGGTCGAGAGGATCAGGTCGTTGATCTTCAGGCACTCTTCGGCGAGCTGATCCTCCGTGCAAAAGATATGCGCATCGTCCTGGGTGAAGCCGCGCACGCGCATCAGGCCGTGCATGGCGCCGGAAGGCTCGTAGCGATGCACCACGCCGAACTCGGCGAGGCGCAGCGGCAGGTCGCGATAGCTCTTCAGGCCGTGCTTGAAGATCTGGACGTGACCCGGGCAGTTCATCGGCTTGAGCGCAAACCAGCGTTTGTCCTCGGCTTCGTCGCCGGCCGATTGCGCCGCGAACATGTTCTCGCGGTACCAGCCCCAATGGCCCGAGGTCTCCCACAGCACCTTGTCGAGGATCTGCGGCGCGTTGACCTCGTTGTAGTCGCCGGTCAGGCGGCGACGCATATAGGCGATCAACTGCTGGAAGACGGTCCAGCCCTTCGGATGCCAGAACACGACGCCCGGACCTTCCTCCTGGAAGTGGAAGAGGTCGAGCTCGCGTCCGAGCTTGCGATGGTCGCGCTTTTCGGCTTCCTCGATCTGCTTGAGGTAAGCGTCGAGATCCTCCTGCTTGGCGAAAGCCGTGCCGTAGATGCGGGTCAGCATCGGATTGTTGGAATCGCCGCGCCAATAGGCGCCGGCGACCTTCATCAGCTTGAAGGCATTTCCGACCTTGCCGGTCGAGGTCATGTGCGGGCCGCGGCACAGGTCGAACCAGTCGCCCTGGTAGTAGATCTTGATCGGCTCGCTGCCGGGAATGGCATCGACCAGTTCGACCTTGAATGCCTCGCCCTTGTCGCGGAACACCTGCTTGGTTTTTTCGCGATCCCAGACCTCTTTCGTGAAGGGCTTGTCGCGCGCGATGATCTCGCGCATCTTCTTCTCGATGGCTGCGAAGTCTTCTGGCGTGAACGGCTCGTTCCGGAAGAAGTCGTAGTAGAAACCGTTCTCGATCACGGGACCGATGGTGACCTGAGTGCCCGGCCACAGCGTCTGCACGGCTTCCGCCAGCACGTGCGCGCAGTCGTGGCGGATCAATTCGAGCGCGCGCGGATCATCGCGATTGACGAGTTCGATCTTGGCGTCGGTCTCGATCGGATCGTTGAGATCGGCGAGCGCGCCGTCGAGCGCCATCGCAACCGTGCGCTTGGCCAGCGACGGCGAGATGCCCTTGGCGATATCGAGGCCCGTGATGCCCTTGTCGAACTGGCGTTGGGCGCCGTCGGGGAAGGTGAGGGTGACCTTGGGAGCGGGAGTCACGGGTTTCAGATTGGAGAGACTGTACTGGAAGCCGGACTCGGATTTGGGCTGGTCGGTCATTGCTTTTCTCCTGAGGCTCACTCCTGCGAACGAGCGCAGGTAAGCGGGAAAGAGCGATATATCAGGCGATTCGGCCCGCGCAATCCGGCAATTCCAAGAAAGTGACGGCCAAAACCCGGGACCTTGCACCAACTATTTCGGACAGCGCCCTTCAATTGGCCGCAAGCCTGATGTACATGCATTTGCATGGAAAGAGCCCCCGCAGCCGGACGTTTCGCCCCGACCGCCCTGATGCTCGGCAATCTCGTCACCGGCTGCTCCGTGCTGGCGCCGGCAGGCATGCTGCCGGAATTGGCGACGGGACTGGAGGTCAGCATCCATGCGGCTGGACTCCTGATCACGTTCGGAGCGGTGACGCTGTGCATCGGATCGCCGCTGACGGCCTGGCTCACCAGCCGCATCGAACGGCGGACGCTGCTCGCAACAACGCTTGCGGTGCTTGCCTTCGGCAATCTCGCTTCGGCCTTCGCCCCCCACTACGCCAGCCTCCTTATCATCCGCCTCGCAATGCTCGCGGTCGGCGCGCTCTACACGCCGCAGGCCGCCGGCACGGCAGCGCTGATCGTGCCGGCCGAGCGGCGTGGCAGCACCATTGCGTACATTTTCCTCGGCTGGTCGCTGGCTGCCGCCCTTGGTTTGCCGCTGATCACCTTCATCGCCAGCCGCTATGGCTGGCGAGCGGCCTATGGTGGCATCGGCGCGCTCGGCTGCATCAGCTTGCTGCTGTTGCTGCTGCGTCTTCCGGCGGGCCTGAAGGGTGCACCGGTCGATCTGAAGACGTGGGCCGCAGTCGGGCGGAGCAGGACGATCTTGCTTCTGCTCGCGATCACGATGCTGCAGATGTCGGGGCAGTTCGTCGTGTTCACCTACATGGGCCCGTTGCTCAACAAGCTCACTGGAGCCGGTGCCGATGCGATCGGCATGGTGTTTGCGCTTTACGGTGTCTGCGGATTCCTTGGCGTCGTCCTCGCCACCCGCATCGTCGACACCTCGGGGCCTTATCGCACCTCGTTGCTGTTCACCTGGCTGCTGCTTGCCGGGATCGCGGGCTGGGCGGTGAGCGCAGGCTCGCTCGTCTTGATGGCGGTCGCGGTCGCGACCTGGGGACTAGGCTTCGCTTCCACCAATTCGATGCAGCAGGTGCGACTGGTCGCAGCGGCGCCGCCGCTGGCATCGGCGACCGTCGCGCTCAATACCTCGGTCCTCTATATCGGCCAGGCGGTCGGCTCCGCCGTCGGTGGCCTGCTGTTTGCCCGCGAGCTCCTGCACACGCTCGGCTTCGTCGCCGTCGGTTTCGTCGTGCTGGCGCTGATCCTGGTGGTCCTGACCCGGCCCGGTCCGGTGGCTGCCACGTCCTGACACTCGCGCATGATGTGCGCAAGGCGCTTGGCAAACCGCGCGCGAGGGCGCTAGAACGCCGGTCATGGGGACCAAAGAGAGTTGACTGAGATGAGGATGATTCTGGCGGTTGCCGCGGTGCTCTATTCAGCCTCCGCATTTGCGCAAGCCGACAAGCCACCGATGGTCGGAGACAAGCCGCTGGTGCAGGTCAAGCCCAAAGAGGCCGCGGCCAAGCCTGCCGCGGCATCGAAGGGCAAGCCGCAGTCGATCGCCGTCCGGCTCCAGGCCTGTCTCGAGATCGACGACGGCACCAAGGATCGCCTCAACTGCTACGACGCCGTGATCCCGCCGGCGCCGAAACCGAAGCCCGCGAAGGCCAAGGGCTACGCCGATTGCCGGTTCTTCAAGGAAGAGGACGAGCGGCTCGCCTGCTTCAACGGCTTTGCCGAGAGCATTCCGAAGCTGCCCAAGAACTGATGTTCGCGAGCCCAAGCGCGATGCGCTCCAAGGCTCGCCCCGATCGAGGTGGGCAAGAGCGCCTAACGGCCCGCTGCGGATGGATTGGTTGAGGCTACGCGCGCAAGCGCGAGCGAGGGCGTGGCCGACATCTTCACCAGCACGTCCTTGAGCGGATCCTGCGTCCAGGCCCGCGTCACGTAATCGCGATGGGTGATGCCTTCGCCGGTCTCGACGAATACCACACTGCCGGGTTGTAACGGCTCGTCCATGTCCTCGGACACGCTGATGCCCTTCTGCCGCAGCATGCTCATGAGCTCGCGGTCGCGCCGTGCCGTGTGGCGAGTATAGGAGCTGACGAAGAAACCGGAGCGGTGGCTCTCGATCCAGGAGGCGAATTTGTCCAGCTCGCCGTAGACGGCGTCGAGCAGCACGACGCCGCGCACGCGGTCGCTGATGCCGCCGACCTGCAGGCTCCAGGCCGTCGGCAGGAAGCCGCCGCTGTAGCCGACGATCACGATCGGCATGTTGGCGAAGGCACGCGCACCGTTGGGGTCGCCGGTGATGCGGGCGAGATGCTCGGCCGATTCCGCCATGAAGCGTTTGAAGCCGCCCGGCTGCCAGAACTTGCCGGCGCTGGAATCGGCGGCGTCCACCGCCATCTGCGGAGCGAGAAGCACGGCGTTGGCGCCGGAATCGGTGATCTGCTTGGGCACCAGCTGGCGGTTGCGCACGTCCCGCTCCAGCGTGGCGCCGTTGCCATGGAAGAACACCACGATCACACCCGGCTTACGCACGTCGAAATGCTCGGGCACGTGCACCAGCACGCGGTTGTCGTTGTAAGTCTCGTCCTGCCAGTAGACGCGCCCGGAATAGCTGCGGTGGCCGCGGCGGTCGCCCTTGGAAATGTTGAGGAAGGGCGCGTCCGAGGCGGGATTGTTGCCGAAATAGGGAAATGCCGACGACTTCATGCTGACGAGCGTCGTCAGGTCCTCGCGCGGCGGACGCCTGTAGGGGACCTGCGGTTCGAGAGAAGCCACTTTGTAGGACGCTTGCTCCGGCGGTTGTTGCTGGACAGCGCGCTTGGGCGAGAAATCCGACATCTGCCGCTGCAGGAAACTCTCGCTCGCCGAGGGAAAGCGCTCTTTGAATCGCGGGGCCGGAAAGCGGTCCTCGAACGTGTCGCCGCTTGCCATTCGTGAATTGGAGGTCTGCGAATTGGTTTTCGCGACGACCTGGACATTTGCCTGCGAATGCGCGGCCAGCGCTGTCGGATCGGGCGCCTTGCCGCAGTGCCCCAGCGCCAGCGACAATGGCAGCAAGGCTGAGATCAGGCCGACTTGGAGCGCGCGACCGGGCCGACCGGATCGTGTCCGGTCGGCACGAAAGTCAGCTCTCAGTGTCGAAACGGCCCCGAACATCCACCCATGACCCCAAGCCACGACATCAAGTCCGTCGGCGCATCTTGAGACAATTGAGCCGACTGGCATTTAGGCGACGTTAAGCGTCCGGAGAAATTCCCCACATCCGGAACGCTCAAGCTGACCAAGAGATCGTGTCCTGATTGTGGGGACGGGGAGCAGGATGCATCTGGCGGAGCCCGCCTCATCGTCCGAAGGCGCACGCAAACGGTGTCTTAATACCCGACTGCCTTCGCCTCATTTAGCCCTTGTTAACCCTGCTTGAATTGACTGGACCAATCTGCACGACCGGCCCACGAGGCGAGAGGCCTGAGGTTAGGACCCCGATGACGGCATCAGATGCGGGAACCGCAGCCTGGACGGGCCGGCTGACCGGGAGCGGGGCCGGAGTCTCCGTTCCGGTTGCAACCGCAATCGTTGTGGCCGACATGATCGGGGTTGGCGTCTTCACCAGCCTTGGCTTCCAGGTCAAGGACATCCCGTCGGGCTTCTCGATCCTGCTGCTGTGGACGGTCGGCGGCATCGTCGCGCTGTGCGGGGTGTTTGCGTACAGCGAGCTGGGCGCGATGTTTCCGCGCTCGAGCGGCGAGTACAATTTCCTTGGCCGTGCCTATCATCCGGCCTTCGGCTTTCTCGCCGGCTGGGTGTCGGCGACGGTCGGCTTCGCGGCTCCGGTCGCCCTCGCCGCGATGGCGTTTGGCGAATACGCCAAATCGGTCGTGCCCGATCTGTCGCCGATCCCGCTTGCCATAGGCGTGGTGTGGCTGGTCTCGCTCGTGCAACTGACCGGCGTCAAGCGCTCCGCGACGTTCCAGCTGATCTCGACCATCCTCAAGGTCGTGCTGATTGTCGCCTTCCTCGTGGCCGGCTTCATCATCGGCGTGCCGCAGCCGATCGCCTTCACGCCGCAGCCGGGCGACCTCGCCCACATCGTCAGTGCGCCCTTCGCGATCGGCCTTGTCTTCGTGATGTACTCGTTCTCAGGCTGGAATGCCGCGACCTACATCATCGGCGAGATGAACACGCCGCAGCAGAGCCTGCCGCGTGCGCTGCTTGCGGGCACGGTCATCGTGCTCGTGCTGTATGTCGCGCTGAACGCGGTGTTTCTCTATTCCACGCCGGTCGGCGCGCTTGCCGGGCAGCTCGACGTCGCGAGCGTCGCCGGCAGCGCCATTTTCGGCAGCCTCGGCGGCCGGATCGTCGGCGCGATGATCTGCTTCGGTCTGATCTCCTCGATCAGCGCGATGATGTGGATCGGCCCGCGCGTGATGATGACGATGGGCGAGGACATACCGGCTCTGCGCGCATTCTCGCGCAAATCAGTGAGCGGTGCACCGGCCTACGCCATCCTGTTTCAGCTTGCGGTCGCGACCTTGCTGCTGTTCACGCGCAGCTTCGAGGCCGTGCTCGACTTTATCCAGTTCGCGCTGTTGTTCTGCTCGTTCTTCACGGTTGCCGGCGTCATCAAGCTCCGCATCACCAATCCCGATTTGCCGCGGCCCTACCGGGCCTGGGGATACCCGTTTACGCCGTTCGTTTTCCTGCTCGTGACCGCGTTCATGATGTACTACCTTTTGACCGAGCGGCCGGTGCAGTCGCTCTCGGGGATGCTCGTGATGCTCTCGGGCCTGTTGATCTATGCCGTTTTCCGCAGGCGGCCGGTCGCCGCTGCCGCTTCACCACATCGCGAATAGACATGGTCGAACTCTTGAGAATTGCGGCGGTCGCTTTCGCCTTCTTCGCCGCGGCAGCTTCGTCCGCGCACGCCGCCGAGGTCACTTTCGACGACACCGCGCGCTTCCTTGCGGGCATGCAGCCGTCGGCCGACTCGCCGCTGGTGCCGCTCACGAAGGATCCAGGCTGGCAGCGTCACGCAAAATTCTTCGATGGCGCATTCGCGCAGCTCGAGCAGCGCCAGCTCTCGAAGATACGCAATTGGGCCGATGTCAATCTCGCCGCGCCCCGGCCGACCATGTTCTACATGTTCAGCGGCCCGGATTTCCTCTACGCCGACGCGTTCTACTCCAAAGCGAGCACCTATGTGCTCGGCGCCCTGGAGCCGATTGGCGCCGTGCCCGACCTCACGCGCCTGTCGCGCGGTTCGATCGGAGCCGCGCTCTACAACGTCGAGCGCTCCCTCGGCTCCATCCTGAGCTTCTCCTTCTTCATCACCAAGCAGATGAAGGTCGACCTGAGTGCCAACCAGGTCAACGGCACCTTGCCGATCCTCTATGTCTTCCTTGCGCGCTCCGGCAAGACCATCCGCAATGTCGAGATGGTCGCGCTCGACGACAAGGGCGGGCTGCATGTCGGCGACGACAATCCGGGACGTAGTGCGACGCGCGGCGTCCGGATCACCTTTGCGGGCAGCGATGGGGAAACGCGCACGCTGTACTATTTTTCGACCGACCTCTCCAATTCTGGCGCACGCGCCGCAGGGTTCCTGAAGTTCTGCGAGACGCTCGGGCCCGGCAACAGCCTGCTCAAAAGCGCGTCCTATCTGCTGCACTCCGGCAACTTCACCGTCGTTCGCGACTGGCTGCTCGCCAACAGCGCCACGATCATCCAGGACGATTCCGGCATTCCGCTCGCGAATTACAATGCGCGGCAGTGGCGGTTCTTCCCATTCGGCCGCTATCTCGGCCCCATCGACGAATTCCCCGGCCGCTACCAGGAGCGCTACGCCCAGTTGTTCACGCGCGCTCAGCCGATCGACTTCGGAGTCGGCTATCGCTGGCGGATGCACGAGTCGAACTTGCTGCTGGCGGTGAAGGTGCCGGGCAGCGAGACCGCGCCGGCTGCGGAGACCACTTCCACCGCCGAGCCAGCGCCGAAGCCGCCCCGCCCGAAGCGGCTGCGGCCACCGGAATCCATCCCGCCGTCACAGGGACGCTTCTATTGGTTCCGATAGCTACCAGTGCACACTCTGGCTCGGCACGATAAACGTCGTCGTGCTGGGCGGCGTCGCAAGACTGTCCGCCAAATACCAGCTTGAGGCGACGACGAGAGCGAGCAGTGCGACAATGGCGAGCAGGTCCATGGCTCTGGGATCGTGTCGCCGATGACTGAGGTGCGGACCGAGCCTGAAATGGAAAGGGGGGCTGATTTTCCAGCGCATCGTTGTTTCCTCCCGTGGGAGCATCGAAACAACGCGAGCGGAAAGTTCCTGTTCCGATCGCGGCGCAAGGAGCACCACAGCCAAGGTCAAGATGCATTGACCCCGCGCCAGCGGCCGTAGCGCCAGGGCAGATACCACCGAGCGCCCTTCGGCGCGGTGAGGGGGACGTTGTCGATACCTGATGTGCCGAAGGGATTGCAGCGCAGCAGGCGAGCGAGCGTCATCCATCCTCCGGCCCACAAGCCGAACCGCTCGATCGCTTCATCGCCGTAAACGGAGCAGGTCGGCAGGTGCCGGCAGTTGTAGCCCACCAGGGGCGACAGCGTATGGCGATACAGCCAAATCAGCGCACGGCCGAATCTGCGCGGCAGCCGGAGCGCACTCTCAATGGAACAATGCTCGCGGGCTGAGT
Source organism: Bradyrhizobium sp. Leaf396 (assembly GCF_001424605.1). Taxonomy (NCBI): domain Bacteria; kingdom Pseudomonadati; phylum Pseudomonadota; class Alphaproteobacteria; order Hyphomicrobiales; family Nitrobacteraceae; genus Bradyrhizobium; species Bradyrhizobium sp. Leaf396. The sequence goes on along the minus strand of NZ_LMQJ01000065.1, from coordinate 141,762 downwards.
GCTTCATGTGCGCTTTGCTGCGATCTTGAGCGAGGTGTTGCACGGTTCCGGCGCAGGGAACTGGTAAGCTGCTGTTTATGCGCCATATTCTGCCTGCTTTTAGGGAGCAGTGCAGCAAGTATCTATGGACGATCTGTATTCCCCCGGATACCATTTTTGTGACGTCCATGTGTAAACTAATCGGACGCAAAACGGGGCTGACCTGAATCGCCTTGGGGCTTGGGGAAGGGACCAGTTTGAAACTTCTGACGTCGCTCAATTTTCGCGGCTGGTTGCTGGTAGGAGCCGCCGTTTGTGGTGTCGCGCTGTCGGGCGCCGTCGCGACATTCGGGTCGTCGGCGCGAGCGGGTAGTGCGCTCGAGGAGCGCAAGCTGCCGATGAAGTTCAACTGGGTCGCCTGCGAACCGAACTGCCGCGGCTGGATCAGCGCAGTCGGCATCATCACTGCCGATACCCCCAGGGAATTCGAAGAGTTTTCGCGCGGGCGCCAGCTCGGCGGCGCCACCGTGGTGCTCGATTCCAGCGGCGGTTCCGTAAATGATGCGATCACGCTTGGGCGCCGCTTCCGCAACCTCGGACTGTCGACCACGGTCGGCGTGAGCCTTCGCGGCGGGCCGTCGACTCGGCCGGCTGTCGCGCCAGAGGCCTATTGCGAATCGATGTGCGTGTTCCTGTTGTTGGCCGGCAAGAAGCGATACGTGCCGGCGGCCGCACATGTCCGGGTCCACCAGATCTGGATGGGCGACCGCGCCGATGATGCCAAGGCCGCGAGCTACAGCGCGCAGGATCTGATGATCGTGGAGCGCGACATCGGTCGCCTTGCCAAATACACATTCGACATGGGCGGCACCGGCGATCTGCTGTCGCTTGCGCTCAGTGTCCCGCCCTGGGAAGACCTGCACGAACTCGATGCTGGTGAGCTCAAGCTCGCCAATCTGGTCACGACCGATCTCGTGGCTGACGTGCTCCCGCATATGGACATTTCCGCGCCGGCAATGGCGGGGCTTGCGCCAAAGACGCAAGCCAGATTCGCCACGGAACAGGAGCCGTCCAAATCGACCAAGACGGCGGAGGCCGTCGTGCCGACGGGCGGCGTGGCGGCGCCGGCACCGGAGAAGTAAGCTCTTCAATAATATCGGCCGTGATTCCGGCGCGGAGCGCGGGCTGTGGCGCGCCAGCGCCCACCTGAGAACGCGCCCCGTGATCTTCGCACCAGGCGTCGTGCGGCGCCTAAAATAAAGGAGCGGTCAGCCCTGCGCCGCGGCCGGCTGCTTGGCCTTGGCCTCGATCTGGCCGATCGCATCGACCACGGCATCGAAGGTTAGCAGCGTCGAGGCATGGCGCGCTTTGTAGTCGCGAACGGGTTCGAGGAACTTGATCTCCTCCCATTTGCCTTCAGGAGGCGCGCCGTTCTCCTTCAGCATCTTGCGAACAGTTTCCCGTAACTCGCGGAGTTCGCTCGCAGTCGAGCCGACCACGTGACTTGCCATGATGGATGAAGACGCCTGGCCCAGGGCGCACGCCTTCACGTCATGGGCGAAGTCGGTGACCGTGTCGCCGTTCATCTTGAGATCGACCTTCACGGTCGAGCCGCACAGCTTGGAGTGGGCTGTGGCGGAAGCATCGGGGTCCGAAAGCCGCCCGAGGCGCGGAATATTCCCGGCCAGCTCAATGATCCGCTTGTTATAAATGTCGTTCAGCATGTGATGGAGTCCAACACTGCGGCGCCGGATCGGCCTTGGCGGGCGCCACCCAGGGGCCTATATAGGGATGGAACTGGCGGAAAAATAGTCCCGCGCTGCGGCGGTGTGATCCAGAGCGTTGGCTCCGACGTAATGATTTGCGGACTTTCGCCGAAACTGTTCTCTTCAGGCGTCCGGCGGCTTTCCCGCCCCGTCTGCCGGTGACACTCCGGCCGCGAGGCCGTCGAACGGAGTCGATATGGACGCTGCAATCAAATCCATCCGCCCCAACAAGCCCTCCGACCGGCAGCCCGAGAGCCGCCCGGCGGAGCTGGACCCCGCCGAGTTCCTCGCGGCCGCCGTCCGCGCCGATCAGCCGCGCCCGGCGCGTGCCGAGGCGGAAGCCGCGGTCAAGACGCTGCTCGCCTATATCGGCGAGAATACCGAGCGCGAGGGCCTGCTCGACACGCCGCGCCGCGTGGTGGAGGCTTTCGACGAGCTCTATCAGGGCTACCACCAGTGCCCGGCCGAGGTACTCGACCGCACCTTCGGCGAGACAGCGGGCTATGACGATTTCGTGCTGGTGCGCGACATCGAGTTCACCTCGCAGTGCGAGCATCACATGATGCCGTTCTACGGCAAGGCGCACATCGCCTATACGCCGGTGGAGCGCGTCGTCGGCCTGTCCAAGCTTGCCCGTCTCACCGACATCTTCGCCCGCCGCCTCCAGACCCAGGAGCACCTGACGGCGCAGATCGCGGCGGCCATCGACGAGGTCCTCAAACCCCGCGGCGTTGCCGTGCTGATCGAGGCCGAGCATACCTGCATGTCGGTGCGCGGCGTTGCCAAGCATGGCGCCTCCACCTTCACCAGCCGCTTCACCGGCATGTTCCGCGACAATCCGGCGGAGCAGGCCCGTTTCCTGTCCCTGGTGCGAGGCACGCGCTGACCTCGCGAACAGATCGGCGACGTCGTCGTGTCCGCTCACTCCCATGAGATCGAGGAAGGTCTTGCCTTCCTGCCCAAGTTCGATGCCGCAGGCCTGGTGACCTGCGTCGCGACCGACGCCGTTACTGGCGATGTGCTCATGGTCGCGCACATGAACGAGGAGGCGCTGCGCAAGACCGTTGCCACCGGCGAGGCCTGGTACTTCAGCCGCTCGCGCAATGCCTTGTGGCGAAAAGGTGAGACCTCCGGTCAGACCCAACGCGTGATCGAGATGCGCACCGATTGCGACCAGGACGCGGTCTGGATCCGCGTCGAGCAGATCGGCGCCGCCTGCCACACCGGTCGGAGGTCGTGCTTCTACCGCAAGGTCGAGGCCGAGGGCGGCGGAGCGAAGCTGGTCTTCGCCGACGCCGAGCGGCTGTTCGATCCGAGCGAGATCTACAAGAAATGACTTCCGTCATTCCGGACGGCTCGAAGTGCCGATCCGGAATCTCGAAATTCCGGGTTCGCACCTGCGGTGCGCCCCGGAATGACGGGCATGGCTGAGTTAACTCCGCATTAACCATACCTGTCTCACGGTGAGACGACACGGGCGCCGAATTGCCGGCGCCGCGGAACGCCGCACGGGGCGGGTACTTCATCATGTCGGTCGACAATTCCAGTGCGACGCACACGGCCGGTCTCGACCCCTCGCGCGCGCGGGTCGCCGGTGCGATCAAGCAGGCCTCGAACATCTCCGGCGTCAGCTTCCAGTACATGCTGACCACCGCCAAGATGGAATCGGACTTCAATCCGACGGCTGCTGCCCCCACCTCGTCCGCCCAGGGGCTCTACCAGTTCATCGACCAGACATGGCTAGGCACCGTCAAAGAGGCGGGCGCCCAGCTCGGCTACGGCAGCTACGCCGACGCCATCACCAGGACGCCGTCGGGTACCTACACCGTCGATGATCCCGTGAAGAAGCGGTCGATCATGAAGCTGCGCGATGATCCGGAGGCGGCATCGAGCATGGCCGCGGCGCTGACGCAGTCGAACAGCTTCAAGCTCACCGGCCTTCTCGGCCGCAGGCCCAGCGACAGCGAGCTCTACATGGCCCATTTCATGGGCGTCGGCGGAGCCGCAAAACTCATCGCCAATGCCGAGGACAATCCGCAAGCCGTCGGCGCGAGGCTGTTTCCCAATGCGGCTGCCGCAAACCGCTCGATCTTCTACGCGAAAGATGGCCGCGCCCGCAGCGTCTCCGAGGTCTATTCGGTGCTCGACGCGCGCTACGCCAGTGCGGCCAACTCGAAAGTGACCCGCAGCGCGATGGCGATGTATGGCGGCGCGCCGTCGACCACTGAGGTGGCGAGCGCAAGCGGCGTGCTGCCGAGCGCACCCGTGATCGACAATGCCGCATATCTTCAGACGTTTCCGAACACGCGCGCGGTGACGCCCGTCAGCGCGACGACGTCGAAAACGCTTGCCGAGAATGCTCCAAGCACTCCGGTGTTTCGTTCGATCTATCAGCCCGGCGATGCGACGCAGCCGGTCTCCGCGACGGTGCAGAAATTATGGGGCAACAACGCCTCGCTCACGTCAATTGCCTCGGCAACGCCGGACGTTCGGCCGCCGCAGCCGCTCGACCTCTTCAGCGATCGCAGCGGCACGTTCTCGAGTTAACGCCACTCTCGCATCTGCGGGGAGCATCGCCTGAGGCGGCGCTGCGATACGTCCGGCACGCAGCCCAGGCGCCCCTGTCCTTAACAAATCATCAATGAAACCAGCCAGTTATGGTGAACGCTTTGTTAAGCGTCGTGGTTTATTTTGTATTGCAGGTGGCGAGAGGTCACCATTTCGTTTGTTGTGTAAGCCGGAAACAGGATGATTGTTCGGCAGTTCATCAATTGGATCAGAACGGCGCCGGCCGGCGAGCGGGCCGAGGCAACGCGGGCACTGGCCCGGGCCTGGCTGATCTCGGACCTTTCTGCAGACGACCGTATCGCCGCCGAAGGCGCGCTTCTGATGCTCCTGGACGATCCCTCGCCGCTGGTGCGACAGGCGATGGCCGAGGCCTTTGCCCGCAGCCTTGAAGCGCCGGCCGCAATCGTGCGGGCGCTGTCGGCAGACCAGCCGAGTGTCGCGCTGCCCGTCCTCGAACATTCTCCGCTGCTGATCGACGCCGATCTCGTCGACATCGTTGCGACCGGCAACGAAGAGGTGCAATGCGCGGTCGCCCGCCGCATTGCGCTGCCGGTATCGGTCTGCGCCGCCATCGCCGAAGTCGGCTGCGCGGCTGCCGCGCTGGAGCTGATCGAAAACCCACATGCCGAACTGGCGCCGTTCTCCTGGGACCGCATCGTCGAGCGCCACGGCCATCTCGCCGCGATCCGCGAGGCGATGCTGGTGCTGGAGGATCTGCCGGCGGCAACGCGCGCAGCGCTGGTGGCAAAGCTCTCGGAGATGCTGGCGCAATTCGTGGTGGCGCGGAACTGGCTGAGCGCCGATCGCGCGGACCGCATCACGATCGAGGCACGCGACCGCTCCACCATGAACATCGCGGCACGCTCCCGCGGAGAGGATATGCAGGGCCTGGTGCGTCACCTGCGCGTCACCGGCCAGCTGACCGCAGGACTGATCCTGCGTGCACTGCTGTCGAGCAATCTCGATCTGTTCGATGCGGCACTTGCCGAGCTTGCCGATCTGCCGCTGGCACGCGTCTCGGCGCTGCTGCACGACCGCGGCGGCAACAGCCTGCAGGCGCTGCTGCGCCGCGCCGGGCTGCCCGAGACGACGTTTGCGGCGTTCCAGGTTGCGCTCGATGCCTGTCACGAGCAGGGTTTTGTCGACAGCGATGACGGTGCGGTGCGGCTCCGCCGGCGCATGGTCGAGCGCGTGCTCACCCATTGCGAGATGGAGCGCGGCGTCACCGAGCCGCTGATGGTCCTGCTCCGCCGCTTCGCCACGGAGTCTGCGCGTGAAGAGGCAAGGCTGTTCTGCGACGAGCTGGTCGCGGAAGAGGCGATGGACCCGGCCTATGACGATCTGATCGCGGCCTAGAAGGATCAGCAAACTGCGTCGTTGCGAGCGCAGCGAAGCAATCCAGACTGTTTCCGCGGAGCGATTCTGGATTGCTTCGCTGCGCTCGCAATGACGAAAGGAAGCGTCCTTACTCCACCGGCGCGATGCTCGGGGACAGGATCACCTCGAGATGCTCGGGCCGGTCGCGATTGACGTGGGCGAGATAGTCGTCGGCGACCTTGCGCAGGCGACGGCTGAGCTCGGCTGAGACGCTGATGGTGTCGAGCCTGGTGTTCTCGTGCACGATGGCGAGAATGGCATTGATGTGGTGCGTGAACAGCTCGGGCGGCACCTTCTGCAGATCAGGTGCGTGCTCGATGACGCGGCAGAGGCTTTCGGCAATTCCCGCGGCCGAAGGAAAGCCGAATGTCGCCGCGTCGCCCTTGATGTCGTGTGCGGCGTGAAACAGCTCGTCGCGCAGCTTCTTCGTGAAGCCATCCTTCTGCACCGCAGTCCAGGCGGCGGACAGTCGCTGGACCTCGATCGCCATCCAATCCCTGAACTCGCCGGACAGGCCTGCCAGCGCCTGCTCGGCGCGGGCGACCGGATCGTCCATGTCCTTTTCTTCGACGCGGCGCAGGACCTTTCGCAGCGGATTGGGCTGGGTGATGACGTGATGCGTGGCGAAGGCCTTGACCTCGATGTCCTTCGCGCTGTTCTTCGCCATGATGCCTGCCTCGTCTGGAGAGGTTGCGCTAGATTGAGGAACGGGCCTTGTCGAGCAGTGAGGGCTGCTGCAGCACCTCGTGCTTCTCGCCGACACGGCGCTCGGGGCCCATATAGGCGGAGTTGGTGTTGCGGCGGCGGTCCGGCCCGAAATAGGTCTTGGTCTTGATGAAGGGTCGGGGATTGGCGACCACGTTGAGGATGCGCTGATAGAGGCCCTTGGCCGAGATCGGCTTGGCCAGGAATTCGGTCACGCCGGCATCGCGTGCGACCGTGACGCGACGCTTCTCGGAATGGCCGGTCAGCATGATGATCGGCGCGTAAGGATTGCCCTTGGATTCCGGTTGGCGGATCATCTGCGCGAGCTCGAGCCCGTCGAAGATCGGCATGGCCCAGTCGGTGATGACGATGTCGGGCACGTAGTGGCTGTACATTTCGAGCGCCGTGGCCCCGTCCTCGGCCTCGTAGACTTCGCGCGCGCCGAACGAATGCAGCAGCGTCCGTAGGATGCGGCGCATGTGCGGATTGTCGTCGCAGACGAGGAAGCGCAGCTTGTTGAAGTCGATACGGAACATGACGCCCGGGCCAAAGCGGTCAACCTTCGTTAACCATATCGCGCCGGGAGTTAACGAAGGGTTGCTGCCGGGCACTTTGAGGCGATGCGGGCGGGCGGATCAATAGCCGAACTGCTCGCGCAGGATGCGCTCTTCCAGGCTGTGGCCGGGGTCGAAGAGCATGCGCATCGAGATGGTCTTGTCCGAGAGAACCTCGACGCGGCGGACGTCGCGTACCTCGTCGTGGTCGGCGACGGCGGCGACGGGCCGCTTGTCGCCCTCCAGCACCTCGATCACGACATAGGCCGTATTGGGCAGCAGCGCGCCGCGCCAGCGGCGCGGGCGGAAGGCGCTGATCGGTGTCAGCGCAAGAAGCGCGGCGTTGATCGGCAGGATCGGTCCCTGCGCGGAGAGGTTATAGGCGGTCGAGCCGGCCGGTGTCGCCACCATGATGCCGTCCGCGATCAGCTCGGACATGCGCTCGCGCTCGTCGATCAGGATCCTCAGGCGCGCGGCCTGGTAGGTCTGTCGGAACAGGGCGACCTCGTTGATGGCGTGATGCAGGTGGACGCGATCGTTGACATCGGTCGCGCGCATCAGAAGCGGATTGATCTCGGATTCGTGAGCCGCCGCGAGCCGCGCACGCAAATCGTGCGTCGAGTACTCGTTCATGAGGAAACCGACCGTGCCACGATGCATGCCGTAGATCGGCTTGCCCGTGCGCATGTTCTGGTGCAGCGTCTGGAGCATGAGCCCGTCGCCGCCGAGCGCGACCACGACGTCGGCATCCGCAGGGTCGCAATTGCCATAGTCCCTGGTGAGCTGGCCAAAGGCGGCCTGTGCCTCGTTGCTCGGGCTGGCGACGAAGGCGATCCGGTCATATCGCGAGGGCTTGGTCATGGCTTCTCGGCAGGGCCGCCTTGCTGGAGAAAAGTTCCGCCGGGCCCGTCTATACGAGGTGGGCCTGCATTGTCGAGGATGACCGACCAGCAAAACTAACGGAGATGTCCATCCGGAGTTGAGGAGAGCAGCGGCTTGAACCTGGTCGGCCGCTCCAGTCCCGCCAGTCCAATGATCCCCCAAACCGTCGCAATTCCGCGTTAGGCTGCAGTCTGCACCGGTTGTCACCGCCGGGCAGGGAGAACGATCATGGTCAAGCAACTGCCGATGCTCCGCCGCGCGAGCCTGGTGCTGGCGGTCTCGGCTTTCGCGCTCGCGGGCTTTGCGCGCGCGGATGATCCGCCGCAGCCGCGCCCCGAGGCGGCCTCGCCGGGCGGACAGAAGGGCGGTCGCGGCGGTGGCGCACCAAACGCTTCACCGGCTTCGCCCTCCGCGGCCGAGCAGCACCGGCTGCCGCCGGATTCGATCACGAGGCAGACACTCGATCTGCCCGGCCGGACTCTCAATTTCACGGCCACCGCCGGCTCGATCCGCGTGTTCGACGGCAAGGGCGAGCCGCTGGCCGATATCGCCGTGACCTCCTATGAGCTCGACGGTGCCGACCGCGCAAACCGGCCCGTGACGTTCCTGTTCAACGGCGGGCCCGGCGCGTCCTCGGCGTGGCTCCAGTTCGGTGCGGCCGGTCCATGGCGGCTGCCGCTCGACGGCGAGGCCCTGTCGCCCTCGGCCTCGCCCGAGGTGAAGCCGAACGCAGAGACCTGGCTCGACTTCACCGATCTCGTGTTCATCGACCCCGTCAGCACCGGCTACAGCCGTTTCGTCGCCAGCGGCGAGGAGGCGCGAAAATCCTTCTACTCAGTCGACGGCGACGTCAATTCCATCGCGCTCGTGATCCGACGCTGGCTCGAGAAGCACGAGCGGCTGACGTCGCCGAAATTTGTTGCCGGTGAAAGCTATGGCGGCATTCGCGGCCCGAAGGTCGTGCGCCAGTTGCAGCTTCAGCAGGGTGTCGGCGTCAGGGGATTGATCCTGGTGTCGCCATTGTTTGACTTCCGCGAGTTCACCGGCACCAGCATCCTGCAATATGTCGCGACGCTGCCGAGCTATGTCGCGGTCGCCCGTGAGGCCAAGGGACCGGTCAAGCGCGCCGACCTCGCCGATGTCGAGGCCTACGCGCGCGGCGAGTTCCTGACCGACCTCGTCAAGGGCGAGGCGGACAAGGAGGCGACCAATCGTCTCGCGGACAAGGTCGCCCAGCTCACCGGCATCGATCAGGCCGTCAGCCGCAGGCTAGCCGGCCGCTTCGACGTCAGCGAATTCCGCCGCGAGCTCGACCGCAAGAACGGCAAGGTGACGGGGCGTTACGATGCCTCGGTGCGTGGCTTCGATCCCTATCCGGATTCCAGCAACTCGCGCTTCGGCGACCCGTCCGGCGATGCGCTTCAGGCGCCGCTGACGAGCGCAGCGGTTGACGTGCTCTCGCGCAAGCTCAACTGGCGGCCCGGCGGCTCCTATGAAGTCCTGAACGGCACGGTGGGAGGTCAATGGGATTTCGGCCGCGGCATCGACCCGCCGCAGTCGATCTCGGAGCTGCGCCAGATCCTCGCAACCGATGGGAAGCTGAACGTGCTGGTCGCGCACGGCTTGTTCGATCTCGCCACGCCCTATTTCGGGACGAAGCGAGTGCTCGATCAATTGCCGGCCTTCGTCACACAGCGCGTGAAATTCGTCGTCTATCCCGGCGGCCACATGTTCTATTCGCGCGAGGGGGCGCGACAGGCATTCCGGAGCGAGGTCGAGACGCTCATTCGGGAGTAGGCCGGCGCTTGCGCGGCGGATAGCGGCGCGCGATCTCGCGCGCGACCACGGCTTCAGGCTTCACGTTGGCGCCTGCGATCCAGATCTCGCTGACCTTGCCGCGCTTGTTGCGAACGCGGCGCACCGGCTCGCCGTGGCTGGAATAGCCTGCGGCCCAGGCCAGCTTGCCGCTATCGCGACCGGTGACTTCGATCTCGGCGGCATCCATGAACGGGTTGTTGAACTGCGGATTGGCGAGGAGCACGCGGTTGCCTGCGGGGACAAGATCGGTCGCGCCCCAGATCGTCCACCACCGGCCGGTCCAGTCGCGCAGGCGGCGATCGGGCGCGCCGCGGGTCTGGAAGACTCGCAGGATCTGCATCGCGCCGTCCATCCAGATCGGTGCCGCTCCGTCGATGGAGTTGCTGAGGATGCTGATGGCGAGCTCGCAGGCAGGAATGGAGCAGGTCCGCGAGATGTAACCCTGGAAACCGCCGCTATGGCCGAACCAGTCCCAGCCGTCGGTCTTGCCGGCATTGACGCCGAGGCCGTAGTAGGCCTCGAAGCTCTGCGGGATGCGCCAATGGTGGCGCGTCATCTCGCGGCGGCTCGCAACCGACAGCACGCTCTTCTTCGCATTGGGCGCAAGCTGCGCGAAGAAGCGGGCCGTGTCAGCCGCGGTGGCGGCGAAGCCTGCAGCCGATGCCATCGCCTGGGCGGGATTGTCCCCGGCGATGACGCATCGCTCGCCATATGGCAGCCTCCGTGTGTGGCCGCGCGCGAACAGGGCGGCCCTGGGGAGCGGAGTGTCCGGTTCGGTTTCGCGCAAGCCCGCGGGTGCAATGATCTCGCGCTTGATCCAGGTGGGGTAGGGCTCCTTCGTCACGGCCTCGATCACGAGGCCGAGAAGGCCAAAGCCGTGATTGGAATATTTGAAGCGCGTGCCGGCCTCGATCGCGGCCGGCTGCTTCAATTCCGCAAGCAGCTCGCTGGCGTTGAGATAGGGGCGGCTGTCGATGAACTGCCCGGAATCAGCGCCGTCGCGCGTCAACCCCGCGCTGTGCGAGAGCACCTGCGCGATCGTCGTCTCGGCCACGCGCGGATGCAGGCCGCCGACATATTGCCCGACCGTGTCGTCGAGCCGGATCTTGCGCTGCTCGCGCAGCTTCATGATGCCGGCGGAGGTGAAGCTCTTTGAATGCGAGGCGATGCGGAAGCGATGGCGCGGAGTGAGCTTCTCGCCGGTATCGAGGTTGGCGAGACCGAACGCGTGCTCGGCTACGATCTCGCCGCGATAGGCGAACGCGACGAGGACGCCTGGCTGTTGGAGTGTCGCCAGCTGGAATTCGATCCAGGAGCCGATGTAGTCGATCGCGGGTCGCAGCCACGGGTCCATCGCGCACCAATTCGCAGGGAGATTGAAGGCAGGAAGCCTAGCCGAGAACGCGGAACGGGCACAACCGGCAGGTTGTGCCCGTATGCGGGGTCCGAAGACTGGATGCTTCAGTAGACGAGCGTGGCGCCGGTCGGCTTGTCGAGCGCAGCGGCCAGCGAGCGATACTCGGAGCTGTCGGTGCCGGCGAGCGAGGCGATCTTGTCGAGGTGATACTGCGCCTGCTCGCGATTGCCCTGCTCCAGCTGCCAGAGTCCGTAATACTGCCATGTGCGGACGTGGTTCGGATCGTCCTTCAGCGCCAGCTCGTAATAGACCTTCGACGATTGATAGTCGCCGAGCTTGCGATAGGAATAGCCGATCAGGTTGGCGACGTCGGCGACGTCGTCGCGCTTGAGCGACTTCAATTGGTCGATGGCGCCCGAGTAATCGTGCTTGTCGTAGATCGCGGCATAGGCGGTACGATAGGTCGCGAGGAATTTGGGGTCGCTGACGGAAGAGCTCTTCTTCTTGCCCTTCTTGGTCGAGGAGTCCGATTTCGGCGGCGACGAAGGCTCGTCGCTGCCCGCCGCATACGCGCTGGACAGTACCGGCGCAGCCGCCAGCGCCAAGGCGAGGAGTGCCGGCACAAAAAACATTGAGAGTTTGCGCATCTAAATTCTCCCGTCTGAACGTGGCGATCCTACACGATTGCCTGAAGACCGGAACACCCGTCGCGCAAAAACATTCCCGCTTCGCACGATCTATTCGCCCGCCTGCGGATGACAAACGCGTCATCGAGATGAACGGAAGCCTGCGAGGGGCTTCAGATTGGGTTCAGTGCGCGGCCCCTAGGCTCCCAACCACGGTCGAAGGGCAGGCGAGACGGCGCCGCCTCGAGATCATTCCAGAGGAGACCTCCATGTTGAAGACCATTTCCGCAGCCTTGCTCGCAGCCTCCGTGCTCGCAGCCCCGGCCTTCGCGGCCGAGGCCGGCAAGACCACCACGACCGCGCCGGCGATCAAGGCAGACCAGAGCCAGCCCAAGGCGGCGACTGCCGTCAAGCCGGAAGCCGGCTTCAAGGCCGACACGAAGGCCGCCGACGTTAAGGCCGATGCCAAGATGGACGGCAAGCCGAATGCGGTGAACGCTCACACCAACGCTGCGCCCGACGAGCACAAGACCGTGGGCCAGCATCGCCATCAGGACAAGCAGGTCTCTGACAAGCAGTCACAGAAGCCGGACGTGACCAAGCCGGCAGCGACCGACAAGCGCAACTGACGACCGGTCCCGCGCGGCGGCATCCTTGCATTGCCCGCCGCCGCGCGCGGATTTCTGGCCCGGACCGTTCGCCACGTCTCGTGCGAAAGTGCGAGGCGTCGGCGGCGGCCGGTGCGTTGTTCGCTTCGTGGCAAGCGAATTCCCTTCGAGCAGGCTTGGGGCTAGAACGTCTCCTGATCTGATCGAGCGGAGAGCGGCCTGTGAGGAGATTGGCGAGATGTGCGGTGATCCTGGCGTTGCCGCTGGCGGTTGCGGCATGTTTCGGCAGCGATGGTGACCGCCCAACGCTGATGGGCGGCACCCAGGCGGGCGGACCGCAGCCGTTTCCCGACAATTTCCGGAGCGACACGCTGGCCTTGATGCGGACCTATCTCAACAATCCGGTCGGCGTGCGCGATGCCAGCATGGCCGAACCTGTGCAGCGCGAGGTCGGTGGCCGGCAGTTCTATGTGAGCTGCCTGCACTTCACCCCGCGGGAGACCGATGGCAGCTACAAGGCCATGCGGGAACGCGCCGTGGTCTTCGTCAACGGCCGGGCGGACCGCGTGGTCGACCGCACCAGCGATCTCTGCGCCGGTGCGGTTTACGCCCCCTTTCCGGAACTGGAAAAGATGACGCGGTAGCACAAAGCCCGTCTTTAGGGCTTCGTGCTAGGCAGAAGCAGCCGGGGCCGCTCGATCACATGTCGCCGAGCTTTGAACGGGATGGTTTCGTCTTGCGACAAATCGTTGCGGCGGCCTTGCGCAGGCGACGTGACGGAACAAATTCGCAGTGTTGCCACGCCGTCACAGTAACGAACGATCAACGTTCCGGCATCGCCGCGAAGCAACCCAATTCACGCCACGTTGTTTCCCGAGTGTCGCAAATGAAAGAACGGGGATGATCATGAAGTCGATTTTATTGGGTGCAGCCGCTCTGCTTGCGCTGGTCGCGCCGGCCGCAGCCGCAGACATGCAGCCGCGCCCCTACGCCAAGGCTCCGGCCTACACGCCCCCGCAGGTGATCTATAACTGGACCGGGTTCTACATCGGCGGCCATGTCGGCGGCGCGTTTGCCGGCGACAACAGCTTCCAGTCGAGCGACGCCCGCTTCATGGGCGGCGTGCAGGGCGGCTTCGACTACCAGTTCGCACCCAACTGGGTGATGGGTATCGAGGCCCAGTATTCCTGGCTGCCGACCAACAACAACGGCGTCACTTTCCCGCTCGGCACGCAGGTCACCTCCAACACCGACCAGATCGGATCGGTGACCGGCCGTATCGGCTACACCTGGGGGCCGACGCTGCTCTATGCCAAGGGCGGTTATGCCTGGCGGAACAACAATCTCGGCGTCAACATCGCCGGTGTGCCTCAGGCCTTCACCACGAGCGGCAACAGCAAGGACGGTTATACCGTCGGCGCCGGCCTTGAATACATGTTCGCCCCGAGCTGGTCGGCCAAGGCTGAGTACCAGTACTACAATTTTGGCAGCACCACCTTCACCTCCGGCCCGGCCGACGTCGTCGGCGTACGGGGTCGGGAGGACGAGCATACCGTCAAGGTCGGTGTGAACTACCGCTTCGGCTGGGGTGGCCCGGCGGCGTCGCGCTACTGATGCCGACGGCAATCATAGGATCGATGAAAGGCCGGCCTCCGCCGGCCTTTCATTTGCCTACCTTTATTCGCCTTGTATGAACCATCTGGCGCGTCATTTGCTTGCAAACGAAGCTGACGCGCCTTCTCACCGACGTCATGGGGCATGGGGTAAAGCAAAAATAATTTTTGCGACGTAGGGAACTCGCGCTCCGGAACGCGTTATATGAGAATTACCGGGCTGGTGGGACGACGGACATGCGTATTTTGGTGTCGGCGGCGATGCTCTCGAGCTTCTTTTGCCTGCCGTGCTCTGCACAGACAATCCTCAAATCCGAGCCTCTGATGTTGGCACCCTATGAGGTGGCCTTCGTCAAGGACGTGTCGTGTCCGTCGGGCAAGGTCCTGAAGGTTACGGGCGCCATCCGTGGGCTGCATCGCCGCAAGGCCTGCGTGGCCATGCCGGGCGAGCAGGCCTCGCTTGCGGCGGCCACGCCCTGAGCTCCGCTCCGGCTCGGCCAGCCCGTCAAGACTTCAGTTCGAGCTCCATCCTGGACTGCTGGTCTGCCTCAGCCTTGTTCTTGGCGGGGTCCTCGCCCTGTGCTGCCTGGCAGGGCGCGATCTCGTAATCGTTGTCGAGCATCCGGCGCGGGCCGGCCCGCTCGTCATCCGCCGCCACGTCCACGACGAGACCACTCCGTTGCGCGAGCTTCCAGACGTCGGATTCGCTCGGATAGGCCTTGCTGATCTGGGCGCCGTTGCAGAATAGGGCGTAGGGCATTTTTCCCGCTCCGAGAATGCCCGTTAACGAGTTTGCGCCGTATGGGGTTCCGGCTTCGGGCTCGATCACGGCGCCGTGATCGGGACGGCGTGCCCTGAGTCTTTAACGAGTCCTGAATCCCGGAAAAAAGAATCCCTGGGACTCGTCGGCCGGAATCAGCGGATGTTTTCCGCCATGACGAGCGACCTGAAAACGTCCTGCGGACACATGCTTCTGCCTCTCACGCTGGCGCTGCTCGGCGCCTGCGCGGCCAATCTCTGGCTGGTGTGGTCCTGGCTGTAAGCCGGGCGGGTTATTTCTTGACCGGTCGGCCGGAGGCGTCACGGAGGGCGGCACGCAATTTGGTCAGGGTCGCCGCGCAATATTCTTCCCGCTCGCGCTCGAAGCGCTCCTGGTGCTTGCGGAAATTGGCGATGCAGGCCTGCATCTCGATGCGTAAATCGCCGCTCGCCCAGGGCAGGGCAGGAGGCGTGGACCGGGGTGAAGGGGGTTCTTGTGGCGCGTCGATATCGGCGGTGACCGCCTTCATGGCGATGAGGTCCATCGAGATGGGTGTGCCAGCCGCTGGCGCCTCCGGCTGAAGGACGACATCCTTCCTGCCGGTCACGGATTGGACGAAGGAGAGTGTCTGCGCGATCAGTGCGTCGCGCTCCCTGATCCATTTCATGATCCACCTCAGCCGCTCTTATTCGAGCAAAGCGGCTGCGTTGAATCAAGCAGGTTTGCAAGGGATTGCATATTTTTCCCGGGTATCCGACATTAAGCGCATGGTTGCAGGAGAAGAACGGTCGGACGAGGCGGCGGGCCTGAGGCTCATCCGTGCGTTCCTGTCGCTGCCGCGCGAGAAGCGGGCGGAGGTGATCGCGTTTGTCGAAGAATTGGCGCGTGCCTATGGCCGGCCCGAGGAGGGCACGAAGGCTTCGCCGAGGTGAGCGCTACCGCTCGCTGGGATTGACATTGGGTTCGAATGGCGCGCCGACGACCCGGACCGGCGTCTGGGCGGAGGCTTCGATCGCCATGCGCTGGGCGACCTGCTTTGCAGGAAGAGGTGCTGGCGTTGGTTCGAACATCGCGACCGTGCCGGCCACGGCGCTACAGCACAGCGCCACCGCCGTCAGCAGAAACATGTTTCGATTTTCTTCCCTGATCCGCATGGGTCGAGAACGAGCGATGCACGTCTTTGGTTCCGGGACGGTCTCATCGATCGACGGCGTTTGGCGATTCAGGACGCTGCGTATGGGCTGTTACACTGGCTGGCGACTTCGCATGAGGCTCGTCCGATGATCTCCCATCGACCTCCCGTGCTCGCGCACGAACGTTTCGTCGCCGACCGCGAGAATTTCGCGGGCCTCGATCTCGCCGCCCGGTTCGAGCGCATCGAGCGTACCAACCTTTGGGGCGCAGCCACTTCGGTGTCTGGCCTCGGTTCGGAGGACCCCGCAACCAGCGCGATCCGGGAAGCGTTTCCTCCGCTGCTGCAACGGCTCGGCGCGCGCTCGCTGCTGGATGCGCCCTGCGGCGATGCGGGATGGATCGGCCGGCTCGAACTCGATGTCGATTACACCGGTGTTGACATCGTGCAGTCGCTGATCGAGGCCAATCGCCGGCGCGTTGAAGGTGCCGGTTCATCCGCCCGGTTTATTGTCGGCGACATCACGCGCGATGCGCTGCCGCGCGCGGACGTGGTTCTCTGCCGCGATTGTCTGGTGCATCTCAGTTTCGCCAACATCGCTCGCGCAGTCAGGAATTTTCGTGCGAGCGGCGCGCGCTTTCTGCTCGCAACCACCTTTCCCGAATGGGAGCAAAATCAGGATTGCGAGGACGGCGACTGGCGGGCGCTGAACATGGAGAAGGCGCCGTTCGAATGGCAGGCGCCGCACGCCTCGATCAACGAGCGGTGCGAGGAGGGCGATGGCGGATGGCGCGACAAGAGCCTCGGGCTCTGGCGGCTGGATCAGTTGCCGGAGGCGAGACCCGAGAGCCGCACATAGCTGCGCGCTGAAGGCTTCGGATTGAAACGGCGTCAAAGCTGGTGCCGGCTGAGGGGATTGAACCCCCGACCTTCGGTTTACAAAACCGCTGCTCTACCGCTGAGCTAAGCCGGCGAAGCTTGAGATGCGGAGGCAGAAGTCGGCTCGCGCCGGGACCGTCCTCCCATGCGCGTCGCAATACCAGACTTGATTGGAAAGTGCCAGAACCGGAAAGCCGCTGTCGCAAGACATGAATCAGGCGGCCTCGCGGGCCGCCTGATGGGTCGTGTTCGGTTCAAGCCGCCTTACTGGCAGATGTGACGGCGGCCGTCCTCGCCCCTGAAGTAGGTGCCGGGCGTGCAGACGAAGCCGTTGCGCTGTGCATAGGTACGGTTGTCCCATCCGCGATTGTGCCAGCCGCGGTCCCACGAATTGTCGTAGGCGTAGGAATTGTCCCACGCGCGGAACGGAGCCGTGGCAATTGCGCCGGCGGTGCCGATTGCGGCGCCGGCTACGCCGGCCGCGACGTCGGTCGGCCAGAAGCCGGTGCGACTCCTGTTCCAATCATTATTCCAACCGCCGCTGGTCTGCCCATAGGACGCGCGGCGATCGCGATACCCGCCATCGGTGTATGGGTTACCGGGGCCGAGGTTCTGGCAGTTTGCATTCGGGAATTGCGCCGAGCAGCGGCCAGGATTGGTGACGACCGCTTGCGCCATGGCAGAACCCGCCAGCATGGTCGCTGCAACCGCCGTAGCCCCGAGAAGCTTGATCTTCATGGTTCTTCGCTCCCAATCTGTTGACGGGGGCTAAACGCTGGCCGCGTCGGACGTTCCGATGCACCTTGGGATTTTCGCGGGCGAACAGTCAAACGGACGTGAGCGCGTGAACTCTGTTCCGCCTGCAAGGTCCAGCGCGTTAACGCTTCGCTAGCTCGTCTTGCAGCATTTGAGGAGCGGGCGATCCTCGCACGTTAGGCTTACCGGAATTTGGTGAGCAGGCCTTAACCCTCTCTGCGTCGCGATCGGTTAGCTTGTCGCCGGACAACCCGGGATCCCGTCATGCGTGCTGTAACGCTCGCCGCCTTTCTGATCGGTCTGCCTGCGGCGGCGCTCGCCGGCGAGGGCTTCGAGATCGTCGTTCCCGGCCGCCCCGGCGTGCCGATCATCATCAACAACATCGACGCGTCCTACAGCGTGGTCGAAGGCACCTGGGGCCTCGGCAAAAATCAGCAAGTGCAGCCGACGATCTATGGCGGGCGCTATATCGCCGAGCGGCAACCCGACCACGTCGGCCATTACTATCCGACACTCGGCCTGCGGCCGGGCTACGGCCGGCTCGAGGTCGAGCCGCCCGCCAACCGTAAATTGCCCAAGCCCGCCGAAAGCTACCATCAGAGTTGGGGCGCGTCGTCTGCGCCGCTGCCTGCGCAGATGGACCCGCCCGTCGATTCTCCGCCGGTGATCTACGCGCCCGAGATCAACGAGCGACCACGGCCGCCTCGGCCGCGGCCGCGTACAGAACTGCCCGGCAGGCCGCCGGGTTGAGAAACGAAAATCGAAAAAACGGAAATCAACAGGAGAGAGTAATGCGTCAGATGATTTCGGGACTGGTTGCGGCAGTTGCCGTGACGTTCGCGGCCACCGCGCCCGCCGCGGCCTGCGGCTTCACCACCTGCGCGCCCGTTGCGCCGGTCTATTCCGGCTGCAACACCGGCTGCGGCGGTTACGGGTATGGTTATGGTTATGGCGCCTATGAGCGCCTCGCCGAGCCGGCCACGCAGTATTACTACGTCAACCAGGGCCCGACCTACACCGGTCCGGGCGCCTTCGCGCCTTATCCGACCTACCGCGAGGACGCCGTCGTCGCGCCCGCCAATTATGGCTACGGCTATGGCTATCGTTCCGCTGCGGTCGCGCCGCCGGCCGCTTATCCCTATCGCCGTCCGTACTACCGTCCATATCGCTACGGCTACGGCCCGCGTTACGGCTATCTGCCGCGCACGCACTACGGCCATGCTCATCGTCATGGCTACGCCCATCGCCACGCGCCGCACTACCATGGCGGTCACCGCGTGCTGCGCCGCTATTACTGATCTTTGACCGGTTGAGTTTTGCGGGACGCCCGTTCGCATGATGCGGACGGGCGTTTTGCTTTAACTTCAAAACAACCCCATGCACAGTAGCCGGGAACAGTGAAATCAAGGACTTGAAGCGCAATGAGGCCGACATGAGCGATCGTCGCTCATTGGCTCGTTGTTCGAGTTCAAGATTTCGGAAAAAGAGATATCTCGATTTGATCCGTCGGGCAAAACAGGCGTAGTATGGTATC
The DNA here is from genome assembly GCF_001424605.1 of Bradyrhizobium sp. Leaf396. NCBI lineage: Bacteria > Pseudomonadati > Pseudomonadota > Alphaproteobacteria > Hyphomicrobiales > Nitrobacteraceae > Bradyrhizobium > Bradyrhizobium sp. Leaf396. The sequence goes on along the minus strand of NZ_LMQJ01000065.1, from coordinate 122,848 downwards.
GTCCGGATATGCGGAGTACCTAAAGCGCTAGCGCTTCATCAGGCCGAGCCGGCTTGCGCCGACATAGAGCGCGAGCACGGCGGCGTTGGAGACGTTGAGACTCTTGATCTCGCCGGGCATATCAAGCCTTGCCACAACGCTGCAGGTCTCGCGCGTCAACTGCCTGAGGCCCTTGCCTTCGGCTCCCAACACCAGTGCAAGCGGCTCGCGCAGCGCGACGTCGCTGATGTCCTCGCTGCCTTCGCTGTCGAGACCCACGGTCTGGAAGCCGCGCTCGTTCAATGCGGCGAGCGCGCGGGCGAGGTTCTGCACCGTGACAATCGGGACCAGCTCGAGCGCGCCGGAGGCGGCCTTGGCCAGCACGCCGGTCGCTTCGGGGCTGTGCCGCGCGGTGGTGACGATCGCCTTCACGTCGAAAGCTGCGGCCGAGCGGAGGATGGCCCCGACATTATGCGGATCGGTGATCTGGTCGAGCACCAGCACCATGCCTTCCTGCTCGAGGGTTTCGATGTCCGGCGAGGGCAGCGGATCGGCCTCCGCCAGAAGGCCCTGATGCACGGCGTCGGGAGACAGCAGCCGATCGATCTCCTGGGGCCGCACGATCTCCGGCGCCACGCGGGTCTCGATGTTCTCTTCCGCAAGGCGCCGCGCGGCGTTTTCGGTCAGCGTCAGCTTTCGGATCCGGCGGCGAGGGTTGGCGAGCGCCATCGTGACGGTGTGCCAGCCATAGAGAATGACGGGGCCGTCGAGATGCGATTCGCGGTCGCGCCAAGCCGGCCGGCCAGCCGATTTCCCCGGCCGGTTGAAGGGCTTAGTTCCCCCGCGAGCCCCTTTGGGGCCGAATTTTCGATCCTTCATGGGCTCGCTTCTGTCATGGGTTCCGGAATATGGCAATTTCGGCGTCGGAGAGGGCGATTTTAGCTGCTTGCCTCGGTTGACTTTGCCCCACCGCATCGCCCATAAACGCGCCCGGTCGCGCCCCGATCCGGGTTGTCGCGGCCTTCACGTTCCATGGCCGTCTTCGGTCCGCCGGCAAGGTCCGGCCCGATTGTGCTGCCGTCGAGCGGGGGAGTGTCCCGAGTGGCAAAGGGAGCTGACTGTAAATCAGCCGCCTCATGGCTTCGCAGGTTCGAGTCCTGCCTCCCCCACCACGCTTCGCCCTTCGGGCTACGCGTGGCGCAGTTAAGTGATGCCAGAAGGGCGAAGCGTGGTATCCGGCGAAGCCCGAACGGCAAGACGGACTGAGGCAAGCCAACCAAGATCGTCAACACGCGAACTGAACGAAGGCTGTCGCGCCGTCCGCAGGGAATGGGCGGACGGGCTCAGCCGTTGCCAGTCCGTCATCCCTTCTATCCCGCGTGCTCTTCCCGTTCGTGGATCACGTTCGCACGCCCGACGAGGAGATCGTCGATCATGCCGATGCGCTTGCCGTCCTTGCCCGCGTAGGGCATCGCATGCAGCACGTAACGCATGGCGTTGAGACGGGCGCGCTTCTTGTCGTCGGACTTGATCACGATCCAGGGGCAGTCCGCGGTATCGGTGTGGAAGAACATCGATTCCTTGGCGCGGGTGTAGTCGTCCCACTTGTCGAGCGAGGCGAGGTCGATCGGTGACAGCTTCCACTGCTTCAGCGGATGGCCTTCGCGCTCCTTGAAGCGCCGGCGCTGCTCCTCGCGACTGACCGAAAACCAGAACTTGATGAGGTGCAGGCCGCTGCGCACGAGATTGCGTTCGAACTCGGGGACCTGGCGCAGGAATTCGCCGTACTCGGCCGGCGAGCAGAAGCTCATCACGTGTTCGACGCCGGCGCGGTTGTACCAGCTGCGGTCGAACAGCACGATCTCGCCGGCGGTCGGCAGATGCTGCACGTAACGCTGGAAGTACCATTGGCCGCGCTCGACATCGCTCGGCTTCTCCAGCGCCACGACACGCGCGCCGCGCGGATTGAGGTGCTCCATGAACCGTTTGATCGCGCCACCCTTGCCCGCCGCGTCGCGGCCCTCGAACAACAGGACGAGGCGCTGCCGGCTCTCCTTCATCCAGTTCTGCAATTTCAAGAGCTCGGTCTGCAGGACGAATTTCTGCTCCTCGTAGTCGCGGCGATACATCCGCGACTTGTAGGGGTAGCCGCCCAGCCGCCAATCGTCCGCCAGTTCGTCGCTGGTGGTGCGCCTGGCGCGCTTGGCTTCCTTGCCGACCAGCAGCGCCTGCAAGCGCTCGGCATCGTCGGGCGCCGCGCCTGTCAAAATGGCCTGCACCGGCTCACTATCCGGCGAAAGTGCGGGCGGCCCCTTCAGGACGCTGTCGAGTGCCGCCATCTCGGTTTGCAGAGCGGCCGAGGAAGACTGCGCGGCCAGAGAGCGCTCGACCGGCGTCAGCTCGAGGACCGGCGTCTGCGCGCCTGCCGATCGAACCTGCCGTTTGGTTTTGCCGGGAGTCTTGCGGCGGCGCGCCTGCGGGGACGTCTTGGAAGGAGGTGCCATTCGCTGAGCCTGTCCTGATGCACGGGGATTCTTCTTCTAGTGCGGCACCCCGACCGTGCGACTTGACGTGGATCAACCGGCAAGCATCTCCCTGACCATCGGCACCACCTTGCGGCCATAGAGCTCGATGCTCCGCATCAGCTTCTCGTGCGGCAGCGGCCCCGCAGAGTACTTCAGTTGAAACCGCGAAATCCCGAGCACCTTGGCGGTCTTCGCGATCTTCCGCGCAACCGTCTCCGGTGAGCCGGCATAGAGCGAGCCGTGCTCGATCTCGCTGACGAACTCGTCTCGGCCCATCGGCGGCCAGCCGCGTTCCTTGCCGATGCGGTCGCGCATCGCCTTGTAATCGGGCCATAGCTCCTCGCGCGCCTGCGCATCCGTTTCGGCGACATAGCCGGGCGAATGCACGCCGATCGGCTGGGCCGGACGGCCGAACTCCTTGAACGCGCGGTGATAGAGCTCGACGTAGGGCGCAAAGCGCGCGGGATCGCCGCCGATGATCGCGAGCATCAAAGGCAGATCGTAGTGCGCGGCGCGCACCACCGATTGCGGACTGCCGCCGACGCCGATCCAGGTCTTGAGCGTGCCGGTCTCGACCGGCGGATAGACCAGCTGATCCCGCAGCGGGGGGCGCAGCTTGCCTTCCCAGGTCACCGGCTGCTGCGACAGGAGCGCGGCGAACAGATCCAGCTTCTCCTCGAACAGCTCCTCATATTTGCGCAGGTCGAAGCCGAATAGCGGAAAGGATTCGGTGAACGAGCCGCGGCCGAGGATCACCTCGGCACGGCCGTTGGAGACCGCGTCCAGCGTGGCAAAGCGCTGGAATACGCGGATCGGATCGTCCGAGCTCAGCACCGTCACGGCCGAACCGAGATGAATGCGCCTGGTGCGCGATGCGATCGCCGCGAGCACGGTCTCGGGCGAGGAGATCGCGAAATCGGCGCGGTGGTGCTCGCCGAGGCCGATGAAGTCGAGGCCGAGCTCGTCGGCCAGCACTGCCTCTTCGACGACGTTGCGGATCACCTGAGCGTGCGGAAGCAGCGTGCCGGTGGCGTCCTTGGTGACGTCGCCAAAGGAGTCCAATCCGAATTGAAGCGGTGCAGTCATGGATCAGGGTCTCTGTGGGAGGATCGGCCAGACTTAATGGACCGCGGCCGCGCCACAAGTCGGCATTCGGAAATGCTCGGTTTCCGTTTGCGAAATCTATCGCGCGATCCGCACGACCATCTTGCCGAGCGCAGCGCGCGTCCGCATCGACTTGAATGCATCGCGGAAGTCGTCCAGCGCAAAGATGCGGCCGACGACGGGTTTCAGCTGGCCGTCGGTGAGCCAACCCGTCAACTGCGACATCAGACGCTTCTGCACGTCGGGCTCGCGCAGGGGGATCTGCGCGAGATCGACGCCGAGCAGAGCGCCGCCCTTCAGCAGCGGCAGATTGAAGGGCAGCGCGGGGATGGTGCCTGCGGCAAAGCCGACCACCAGATGGCGTCCGCGCCAGGCGATGGACCGGAAAGCCTGCACCGAGATCTCGCCTCCGACGGGATCGAAGATCACGTCGGCCCCGCGTCCGGCGGTCAGTTCTTTGAGCGTGTCGCGCCAGCCGGCCTGCGTGTAGTCGATGACGGCGTCGGCGCCGTGCGCTTGCGCAAACTCGCGCTTCTCCGGTGTCGACGCGGCCGCGATGACGCGCGCGCCGAGCAGCTTGCCGATCTGGATGGCCGCGATCCCGGTGCCGCCCGCCGCGCCAAGCACGAGAAGCTGCTCGCCGGCGCAGAGCGATGCGCGCGCGCTTAGTGCATAAAGTGCCGTCAGGTAGTTGGCGCGAAACGATGCGGCGACTTCGGCCGCGACGCCCTCCGGCAGCGGATGGAGTGCTTCGGGCTTGACGACGATCTCTTCGGCCAGCGCGCCAGATCGCGTCATACCCATCACGCGCATGCCTGGTTGATAGCCGCCCGGCGCGCCGGGCGCGTCCGCGACCACTCCCGCGAACTCCGTCCCGGGAATGAAGGGGAGGGGGTCCTTGGTCTGATAGCGTCCTTCGATCTTCAAGCCGTCGACGAATCCGATTCCGGCAGCTTCCACCCGGATCCGTAGCTGGCCAGGCTCGACAACGGGGCGAGGGACTTCCTTCAGCTCGATTTGATCGATGGGGGCATATTGCTCGACGACGACGGCTTTCATATCGGACCTCTGTTGTTCGAGTTATCCTGACAGGTGCCGATATCAGCCTCTTGTGTCTACCGCCACATCCCGCGCATCTTCGCCCCGATGTCGACCTTCGGTCCCTGGGCCGCGGTACGCGCCGCGCCGGCCGCGGCCCTCGGCCATGCCGTGCGCTCGAACAGGTAGACCAGTTGCTCGGGGATGAAGCGGGTGCGCGAGGCGTAGACGTGGCGGTCGCCTTTGGCAGCCTGGCCATGGACGAAGAAGCGCTGCGGTACCACCAGGTGGAGATCGTCCTTGGCGCGCGTCATCGCGACATAGAGCAGGCGGCGCTCCTCCTCCAGCTCGGCGCTGGTGCCGGCGCCGAGATCGGAGGGCATGCAGCCGTCGACGACGTTGAGCACGAACACCGACTTCCACTCCTGGCCCTTGGCCGAATGGATGGTCGAGAGGATCAGATAGTCCTCGTCGCGCAAGGGGGGACCGGATTTGTCGCTGGTCGCATCGGGCGGACCGAGCGTGAGCTCGGTCAGAAATTTCTCGCGCGAGGCATAGCCGCTCGCGATCTGCTCGAGCTGCATCAGGTCGGCGCGGCGCGTCTCGGCATCCTCGTAGATGCGATCGAGGTGCGGCTCGTACCAGAGCCGCACGCGTTCGAGATCGACAGGCCATTCCGAATAGCGCAGATTTTCGATGATGCGGACGAAGTCGATCCAGTCCGCACCGGTGCGCGCCGGCACCGGCAGGCGGCCGAGCGCGGCAAGCGGGTCGGTGCTCTCGGCCATCTGCTCGAGCACGCGCTGGGCGGTTGCCGGGCCGATGCCCGGCAGCAGATGCAGGACGCGAAAGCCGGCGACGCGGTCGCGCGGATTTTCGGCAAAGCGCAGCAGCGCCAGCACGTCCTTGACATGCGCGGCATCGAGGAATTTCAGCCCGCCGAACTTGACGAAGGGGACGTTGCGGCGCGTGAGTTCAATTTCGAGCGGTCCCGAATGCGAGGACGTGCGGAACAGCACCGCCTGGTGCTTGAGCAGCGCGCCTTGCTCGCGGTTGGCCAGCACCGCTTCGACGATGTAGCGCGCCTGGTCGGCCTCGTCGTGCACGGTGACGAGCTGCGGCTTCTGCCCGGAGGTGCGATCGGTCCAGAGGTTCTTCGTGAAACGCTCGCGGGCGAGGCCAATGACGCCGTTGGCTGCCGACAGCACCGCTTGCGTCGAGCGGTAATTGCGGTCCAGCGTGATCATCTCGGCGCGCGGCGAAAAGCTCTGCGGGAAGTCCAGGATGTTGCGAACCGTGGCGGCACGGAACGAATAGATCGACTGGGCATCGTCGCCGACGACGGTGAGGCCGCGGCCGTCGGGCTTGAGCGCCAGCAGGATCGAGGATTGCAGGCGGTTGGTGTCCTGGTATTCGTCGACAAGCACGTGGTCGAAGCGGCCGCCGATCTCCCCGGCGATGAGCGCATCGCTCATCATCTGCGACCAGTAGAGCAGGAGATCGTCGTAATCGAGCACGTGCTGGGCCTGCTTGGCCTCGACATAGGCGGCGAACAAGCCTTTCAGCTCGGCGGCCCAGCCCGCGCACCAGGGATAGTGCTGCCCCAGCACCTTCTCGATCTCCATCTCGGCGTTGACGCAGCGGGAATAGATCGAGAGGCAAGTGCCCTTCGCCGGGAAGCGGGACTCGGTCTTCGACAAGCCGCGCTCGTGCCGCACCAGGTTCATCAGGTCGGCAGAGTCCTCGCGGTCGTGGATGGTGAAGGCGGGATCGACGCCGATCCGCTCGGCATATTCGCGCAGGAGCCGCGCGCCGATGCCGTGGAAGGTGCCGGCCCAGGTGAGCGCGTCGCGCATGATCGCGGCGTTGTTCTCGCCCAGCACCTTGCGGGCGATGCGCTCGACCCGGCCAGCCATCTCGGCTGCCGCGCGGCGGGAGAACGTCATCAGCAGAATGCGTCGGGGATCGCTGCCGGCGACGATCAGATGCGCCACGCGGTGGGCCAGCGTGTTGGTCTTGCCGGAGCCCGCGCCGGCGATGACAAGCAGGGGGGCGCCCACGGTCGAGCCCTCGGTCACGCCATGCTCGACGGCGCGGCGCTGCTCCGCATTGAGCGTGTCCAGATATGTCGCCACGAATCGCCCCGGTGAAAGGCCGAGAGTCGGCCATCCCGTCACGAATCGCAATGCAGCTGGACGAACCCGAGGTTAGGATTTAGGGGAAGGGCGGCCCAAAGTTCCAGCCCGAAGAGTGCGCACCCGACATGACCGAGCTCAAGCCCGACCAGTTCGAGATGCGGCGGCTGGAATCGCTCAGCAACACCATTTTCGGCGTCGCCATGACGTTGCTGGCCTACGATCTGCCCAAGGCGGCGGTGTTTACCAGCGCGCCTGACTGGAGCGATCTCGCCCATGTCTATTCCGGCAAGCTCGCCGGCTTCGCGCTCAGCTTCATTATCGCCGGCGTGTTCTGGATCAGCCATCACCGGAGGCTGGCTCGCCAGCCCGTCGGCAGCCGCGGCGCGGTGATCCTCAATCTGTTCTTCCTGCTCTCGATCGTGCTGCTGCCGGTGACCAACGGCCTGTATACCAATTTCGGCATGAGCGGCGCGGTCGCCGTGCTCTATGGCCTGCACTTGACCGCGATCGCCGGCCTCAATGCGTGGCTGTGGTGGACGATCCTGGGCAGCTGGCGGCACGAGATGCTTGCCTCGCTGTTTCCGCTGCTGGTGTTCATCCCGGGCACGATCGTTGCGGCGTTCGCGCCGCACGTCGCGCCCTTCTTGTGGAACATCGCCTTTGCAGGGCTCCTGATCCAGCGCTTCTACGGTGCGCGGATCAGACCGGACGCGTAGGGCGGCAGTTCACCCCTCCGTCGCGCCGAACCCATCGGCCGGCACGTAAAGCTTGATCGGGCGGATTTCGTAGACCGCCGTCGGATTGACCGCGCGCAGCTTCCGCGCCGCTGCGATTGCCTCATCCTCGGTATCGCACTGCATCAGGTGGAATCCCAGAAGCTGCTCCTTGGTCTCGGCAAACGGGCCGTCCAGCACTATTCCCGGCCCGGGGCCACGCAAGGTGCGGGCCTTCCGGGTTTCATCCAGACGGGCCGCCGGGCCGAACTGTCCGCTTTCCCTCAGGGGTGCCTGAACCTCGATGACTTTGGCGACGACTGCCGCGTCCTGCTCCGGCGTCCACGACATGACCTCGTCTTCCACGTGATAGGCCAGGATGGCGTACAGCATCATCACCTCGTTGTTTTGCCAGACAGACTCCAAGGACGTAGCACCTGAGGCTAAGCCGACAAACCCGAACCGGAAAATATTGCATTGCCGGGGGTGCGACGAAACCGTCCTGAAACCCGATTGCGGGCTTGCCATGTGAACGCCGCCAAAAGTGGTCGCGACTGATGGACCACAACAACAAGTTCTTTGCTGGAGGCGGCAATGTCGGGTCACACCATCAAGATCATCTGCGACGCGCGGCGGGCAGGACAGTCGGCTCCGGCCGATTTGCACGATCAGGCCGGCCATCACCGCTACTATGGCAGCTCGGCCGAGAACGGCGGCGAGCGGATCGCGGAGAGCCGGGGCGGCAAGCGCCCGCGCGCGCGCAACATCTGCGGCTTCTGAGCTATTCCGACGAACCGGTTCGTTCGAAGATGAACGTCCTGCAAATATCGGTCGCGGCGATACCGTTCCTGGTCGCGCTGATGAGCCGGACCGGCAAGGCCATCGCGCCCTGCCTTCTGGCAAGCATCTTCACGGTGCTGCTCGGGGAGGAGCCACACCGCGCAGTCGTAGCCTGGTGCATCGGCATGCTGATCGCCGCCGTCGCCCTGCGCGAACGGCTTCGCGCCGGCTGACTGGGCATCAATCAAGGCGAGAGCAAAGAAAAGGCGCGGCGGGGAGGCCCCGTCGCGCCCGATTTCTTGCTCGCTGGTCCAGGGCTGAGAGCGCCCCGATGCCAAGCCTCACTCAAAGCTCAGCGGGCGATCCCAGCGAGGTGACAGCGCTTGAGATAAGACACTGGATCACCTCCTTTCGTTGGTTTCGGAAGTCCTCAATATAGGTGGCAACCGCGCCGCTGTTAAGGGGCGGGGTGTGGAGGAACCGGCGGCAGGTTCGCAACAGGGTGGAGGACGCCGAAACGCGGCCTCCTGGGCAGTTGAGACAGCCGCCCAGCCGTGTTAGGGGATCGCCGACGCGGGTGTAGCTCAATGGTAGAGCAGCAGCCTTCCAAGCTGAATACGAGGGTTCGATTCCCTTCACCCGCTCCAAGGCCCGCGGACTCGATGTCCGGTGAGGCCGCAAGTCCCGCCCGTTTCCCGGATTGAATCGCCGCTACGGATGCCGTGGGCACACCTTGTCGCCCCCACGTTCGCTGTCCAGAGCTTGGACCGTTGCGACGGCCGATCGCTCCGATGAAAACGCGAAACTGATCCAGGTCAAGTCTGCGTGCACAGGATCGTCTATCTCTCGGCCGTGTCTTGGGAAGAAGATGACATGACCGACAAGCCGATCGACTGGACGCCGGATCTCACACTGCCGACCTCCAAGTCCACCGTCCAGCACTTCACCGCGACCGCCGGCGGCGACCGGCTGACGATTGACACTACTCCTTGGGGAGAGGCCGACCTCAGGGTCAACGGCCAGTCGATTGCTCACATCGATGTGGCGCCGAGCGCTGGTGACGCGTTTCGCACGCTCGAGACGTTTGCTGAAGATTTCGAAGCCGGCAACCGCGAGCGTCTGAACCAGACGATCGATGACGACGACGTTCGTGAAAAACTGGGTCTGAGACACGCTCCCTGATATCTCGCAGGAATTGCGGGGGCGAGGACTAACTTCACCCGGGCGGAGCTTCGCGTCGGTTCCTGGCAAGCTGCTCGCTCGGGCGCCGTCAGCCACTTTTCTTTCGCTTGCTCGCGATCCTCCCGCGCGCGGTCCACCGCGCCGCCTCGAGCCTGTCGGCTGACCCTCACACCGGGAAGATGATCGATCCTGTCGTTCTCGGCAGCCTCAGCGCGCTGAAGTTCGCGCCCGTCGATATCGCATGATCCTCCCTTTTCGAATGAGCTCTTGGTCTCGATGTCCGAACGGCCGCGGTATCCGTGGCCTGCCTGTGGGGCTTCACCCACGGCGGTCCGGCCGGGACGATCGTCGGACGATACTGGCCGAACTCCTCATCTAATAGTAAAAATATACCCGACTTGGGCTACTGGACATCGCTCGTGCATGAAGCGATCCACGATCAGGAAGGATATTCGAGCTTGCAAGTTGCCGCCTTCCCGTCGGACCGAGCTGAAGAAATCCTCGCGTCAGCTTCGAGGCTATTTGCCCGCCATAGCTATGCGAATGTGACGATGGAGCAGGTTGCAGCGTCGGTTCGATCGGTGCCGGGGGCGCTCTATCACTACTTTCGCGACAAGGAGGACCTGATCTATCACTGCTACCTGCGCGGGCTCGCGATCTACAGGCACGAGATCGAGACGGCGGCCGAAGCGGGTATCGACGGGCTCGAGGTCGTCAGGCGCATCATACGCGCCCGGCTGCGGCGTGAAGGTCAGCGTATGATCCTGTTTTCCGACATCGATGCACTGGCCCCATCTTACAGCAATGACGTGCACGCCAGGCGCTGGCAGAATGCCACGCTGCTGGCCGATATTGTGAAGCGAGGCGTTGGAGACGGCTCGATAGCTTGCGATGAGCCGCTCGTTGTCGCCGTGGCTCTCATCTCCATCCTGGACTGGGTTCCGTTCTGGCTCTCCGAGCGCGATTACTACACGCGCGAACAGGCGATTGATGCGATTGATGACATCGTCACGCATGGAGTCTATCGGCGCGATATCGCTTTACCGGACATGCCCGAACCGCCGAGTCTCGCGCCGTTTCTCCAGGCTCGCTCGAGATTGAATAAGCGCGCCGCGAAGCTGGACAGAATGCTCTCGATTGCTTCGGACAGCTTCAATCGAAGGGGGGCATTGGGCACGTCTCTTGAGAGCATCGCGGCGGAAGCCGGGATGACCCGCGCGGGCATCTATTATCACTTCAGCGAAAAAGAGAGTCTCTTGCTGGCTTGCCTGCAAAGAGGGCTCGTCGGCGAGATCGGCATTCGGGAACATTTGCAGGATCTGGGGCTTGGAGCGTTTGATCACATCGTTCAGAGAGTTCGTCTGTTGCTGATGCTGCACGACACCCCATGCGGCCCCAAGGCGACCTACCACAACATCAACTATCTCAACGACGTTGACCGAAAACACTATGTGGAGCAGGTGCTCGCAACGATCGGCCAGGACCAGAAGAACCATCAACGTTGGATCGACGAGGGGCACTTCCGGAAGGTCGACACGCATTTCGCGGAACGTGTCTTGACTGGTATGAGCCACTGGTACCCGATCTGGTTCAGAGATGTGCGGGGCTGGTCACCAATTCAGATCGCCGATCATTTTTCGCGGCTGTTCCTCGCGGGGCTCAAGCCGCGTCGTCGTTCGGCCTGAACAGCCAATCCGGCCCAGCTCGGCCCGTTGAAGGATCCACGTCCTTCAACTGGATCGTTCGACAAAAGCTGGGACGAGCAGGCGGACAAAAGTTGACTTGAATTTCAATGAGGGGGAGGGGGCGACAATCTTTGTGTTAACGACACAATTATGGCTTGCGTCAAAACTTTACACAGTATTCAATATTTGGGATAGCGAAGGTGGCGCGACCGACGTTGCATGGCAGCTTCGATCGCCAAGGAACAAGAACATCCAAAAGGGAGAAAGCCAGAATGCAAAAACTCATAATTGCTGCGGCGGCAGCGCTGACGGTGCTCGGAGGAGCGGCATTCGCGCAGGAGACCATCAAGATCGGCTACATCGATCCGCTGTCCGGCGGCGGCGCCAGCGTCGGTGAAGGTGGCTTGAAGACGTTCCAGTATCTGGCCGACGAGATCAACGCCAAGGGCGGCATACTGGGACGCAAGATCGAAATCCTGCCCCTTGATAACAAGACCAACCCGCAGGAAAGCCTGGTGCAGGCGCAGAAGGCTATTGATGCCGGCGCCCGCTATATCACGCAAGGCAACGGCTCGTCGGTGGCCGCTGCTCTGTCTGATTTCATCACCAAGAACAACACGCGCAATCCCGGCAAGGAGGTCCTTTACTTCAACTATGCCGCTGTCGATCCGAGCCTGACCAATGAAAAATGCAGCTTCTGGCATTTCCGCTGGGATGCCAGCTCGGACATCAAGATGGAAGCGCTCACCAGCTATATGAAGGATGTCCCGGCGATCAAGAAAGTGTACCTGATCAACCAGGACTATTCCTTTGGCCAGTCCGTGCGCGCCGATGCGCGCAAGATGCTGGGCGCCAAGCGGCCGGACATCCAGATCGTCGGCGACGAACTGCATCCGCTGCTGAAGATCACCGACTTCTCGCCTTACATCGCGAAGATCAAGGCGTCAGGCGCCGATAGTGTCGTGACCGGCAACTGGGGCCAGGACATTGCACTGCTGCTCAAGGCAGCTGCCGATGCCGGCCTGAAGGTCAATTGGTATACCTATTATGCCGGCGGCGCTGGCGGTCCGACGGCGATCAAGCAGACCGGCCTGGACCATCAGGTATTCCAGATCACGGAAGGCTTTGCCAATTCGGGCCACCAGCCGGCAATGGAGTTCGAGAAAGCATTCCGCGCCAAGGTCAATATGTCGCTGTGGTATCCCCGCGCGGTCAACGAGATGCGCATGTTCAAGGCTGCGGCGGAGAAGGCCAACTCGCTTGACCCTGTGAAGGTCGCGGCTGCCCTCGAGGATCTCAAATTCGAGGTGCTGGACGGTGGCGAGGGCCTCATGCGCAAGGATGATCACCAGTTCTTCCAGCCGATCTACATCTCGTCCTTCGGCAAGCTCGCGGCAAACGAGCCGTTCGACGAGGAAGGCACCGGTTGGGGATGGCACCTGGTTTCCAAGATCGATACGTCCAAGACGATGGTTCCCACCACCTGCAAGATGACCCGGCCGTAAGCCCTTAAGCTTTGCCTTCCCGCGGCCGACGGCGGCCGCGGGAAGGTCGTGGTTCGCGGACGGGACCGACGAATTCGCCGAGGCCTTCTCGGTCCCGGCTAGAGGTGTGAATGCTGTGCTTGAACTGATCGTTATATCGACACTGAACGGTCTGTTGTTCGGTATGCTGTTGTTCTTGCTGTCGAGCGGCCTGACCGTCATCTTCAGTATGATGGGCGTGCTCAACTTTGCCCACGCCAGCTTCTATATGCTCGGCGCCTTCTTCGGCTTTCAGCTCACCAAATGGATCGGCTTCTGGTCGGCGCTGCTGTTGGCACCGCTGCTGGTCGGCGCGATCGGCATGGCCGTCGAACGCTACGGCCTGCGCAACACGCACAAGCACGGCCACGTCGCGGAGCTGCTTTTGACCTTCGGTCTCGCATTCGCGATCGAGGAAATCGTGGCGATGATGTGGGGCAGGAGCCCCGTCGACTACCGCGTGCCGGCGCTGCTCGACTTTCCGGCCTTCACGATCTTCTCGACCAACTATCCCGCCTACAAGATCTTCATGCTGGCCGTGTCGATCGTGATCTTCGTCGCGCTGTTGATCGTGCTCAAGCGTACGCGGGTCGGCTTGATCGTGCAGGCGGCGCTGACGCATCCCCACATGGTCGGACATCTCGGTCACAATGTCGGACGCGTGTTCATGCTAGTGTTCGGCGTCGGCAGCGCGCTTGCGGGAATTGCGGGCGTGATCGCCGGTCCGGCCCTGGTGACGCAGTCCGATATGGCGGCGGCACTGGGCCCGATCCTGTTCGTGGTCATCGTGTTCGGCGGCCTCGGCTCCTTGCCGGGCGCATTCATCGCCTCGCTCGTCATCGGCCTGGTGCAGACCTTTGCGGTGGCGTTGAACGGTTCGCTGGCGAGTGCTTTCGGTCCGCTGGACCCGTCGGCGGGCCCCTCCGTGCTTACCGACATCTGGAACGTCACGATCGCCCAGGTGGCGCCGATCGTGCCGTATCTTCTGCTGGTGATCATTCTAATCGTACGCCCCATGGGCCTGATGGGGACGCGCGAGTCATGAACGCCACGACGACTTCCGCATCGAACATCTCAGGCAAGTCCGCCGGCGACAGCCTGCGCTTTTATGGCGTCTGGCTGGTCGGCATCGCTACGCTGATCCTCCTGCCGATGATCTTCTCCTCCGGCGGCTCGCTCACGTCCTTCAGCCTGATCGGCATCGCGATCGTGTTCGCGCTGTCCTACAACATCTTGCTCGGCCAGACCGGCCTCCTGTCGTTCGGCCATGCGGTGCATTACGGCCTCGGCGGCTTCGCGGCCTGCCATGTGATGAATGCCGTGGTCTCGCACGGCTGGCCGGTCCCGCTTCCCTTCATACCGTTGTTCGGCGGGCTCGGCGGTCTTGCTTTCGCAATGATCATCGGCTGGGTGATGACCAAGCGCGCCGGCACCGTGTTCTCGATGATCTCGCTGGGCATTGCCGAACTGGTGGCGTCCTCCTCGCTGATCCTGCGTTCCGTGTTCGGAGGTGAGTCCGGGATCTCGACCGACCGCACGGCTTTGCCGAAAATGTTCGGCTGGACTTTCGGTCCTCAGATTCAGGTCTATTACCTGATCGCGTTCTGGCTGGTGATCTCCGCGATCGCGATGTACGCGCTGACCCGGACGCCGCTGGGGCGGATCAGCAACGCCGTTCGCGACAATCCCGAGCGCGTCCAGTTCATCGGCTATGATCCGCACGTGGTCCGTTACATTGCCTTCTGTTTTGCCGGGTTCTTCGCCGGCGTGGCTGGAGGCTTGGCTGCGATCAACTTCGAGATTGCCAACGCGGCCTATCTCGGCGCGATCCAGTCCGGCCTCGTGCTGTTCTCGACCTTTATCGGAGGCGTCGCATTTTTCTTCGGCCCCATCCTTGGCGCGATCCTCGTGACATATCTGCAGCTTGGGCTGACCAGCGTCACGGGCGTGTGGCAGCTCTATTTCGGCATTATCTTCATCGGCATCGTGATGCTGTCTCCGGGCGGCATCGCCGGCCTGATCATGATGCACCGGCCGCTGGCTCGTGCCGGAACTTTGCAGACGGTGATTCCGTCCTATGTCGTCGCGGCGGTGCCGACCCTGGCGCTGGCCTGCGGCGTGATCCTGACGATCGAATCGATCGCGCGCACCCATAGCGGCCAAAGCAGCCCCATCAACCTGTTCGGTGTTGCCTTCACTCCGGCGTCGCCGATGACGTGGGCGAGTGCGGCGATCCTTATCGTCGTCGGCTTCTTCGTGGCGCGCCTCAGCTGGCGACGAGTCGCCGATGCTTGGGATCGCGCGGCGACGATCGCGCGCGACCGGGGGTATCTGGCATGACGGCAGCCATCGAACTTAACGCTGTCGAAAAGCGCTTTGGCAACGTCGGTATTATCCGGGACCTCAATCTCAGCGTCGCGCAAGGCGAGCGTCATGCCATCATCGGTCCGAACGGTGCCGGCAAATCGACGACGTTCAACTTGATCAGCGGCCATATCAGGCCGAGTTCGGGCGAGGTAAGACTGAACGGCGATGTGATCTCCGGTCTCAGGCCCTTCGAGATCAACCGGCGCGGCCTGTCGCGGTCGTTCCAGGTCACCAACGTGTTCTCCCGCATGTCGGTCTGGGAGAATGTCCGTTGTGCCGTGCTGTGGGCGACGGGGCACCGTTACGCGTTCTGGAAGAACGTCGACAGCCTGCCTGAGGTGCGCGAACGTACCTCTCAGATACTCGACGATATCCATCTGACGCACCGGCGCGATGTTCCGGCGGGCTTGTTGACCTACGCTGAGCAGCGCGAGCTTGAGATCGGCATCACCATCGCCGGCGGTGCCAATGTCGTGTTGCTGGACGAGCCGACCGCCGGCATGAGCCATGCCGAAACCGACCGTGCGGTGGCGCTGATCCGGCGGTTGACGGAAGGCAAGACGCTCGTGATCGTCGAGCACGACATGAGCGTCGTGTTCGGCCTTGCCGATCGAATTTCCGTGCTGGTCTACGGCCACATCATTGCCTCGGGCACGCCGGAAGAGATCCGGCGCGATCCGAAGGTCAAGGAAGCCTATCTCGGCGAGGAGGCGCACTGATGCTCGAGGTCAGGGATCTGCACGCCTACTACGGCAAGAGCCACATTCTCCAGGGCGTCGACCTCGATGTCGCCTCGGGCGAAGTCGTGAGCCTGCTCGGCCGCAATGGTGTCGGGCGTTCGACCACGGTCAAGGCGATCATGGGCGAGGTCGCGCCGCAAGGCACGATCCGCTTCAAGGGCAAGGACATCGCCGGGCTGCCGAGCTACAGGATTGCGCGTCTCGGTCTCGGCTATGTGCCGGAGCATCGCGACATCTTCCCGGGTCTGACCGTTCGCCAGAATTTGCTCCTCGGTATCAAGGACACGCGACGTCCCGGCAAATGGCAGCTTCAGGACATGCTCGACATGTTTCCCAATCTTGCCGCGCGGGCCGACACGCCTGCGGGGGTGCTGTCAGGCGGCGAGAAGCAGATGCTCACGACCTGCCGGACCCTGATGGGCGACCCCGATCTCATCATGATCGACGAGCCGACCGAAGGTCTTGCCCCGCTCATCGTACAGCAGGTCGGGGATCTCATTGCCCGCATTGCGCACGCCGGCGTCGCGATTCTCCTCGTCGAGCAGAAGCTGTCGATTGCGATGAAGATCTCCAACCGGGTCTACGTTATGGGACACGGTCGCGTCGTCTTCGAAGGGACGCCCGAGCAACTGAAGTCGAACGGCGACGTTCGCGCGCAATGGCTGGAAGTGTGAGATCGGGCGTATCCGCACGTCGATGCAGAGTTGAAGCCGAGCGCAGCCTGCGATCGATCGGCTATTTCTCCTTCGTGTTCTCTTGCTCGCGTTCCTCGCGCGCACGGTCGACGGCACCACCTTGCGGCTGCCCGCTGACCTTCACGCCGGGGAGATGATCGACCTTGTTTTTCTCGGCATCGTCAGCGCGCCGCAGTTCGCGGTCGATGATGTCACGTGATCCTTCCGCCGGTTCCTTGTCGAATGGGCTTTTGGTCTCCACGCTCATATGAATGATCCTGCTTGTGGTCGCATGTTGATTGTTGAGGCAAGCCCGGTTCGAGCCTATCGTTCCTGACCAAGCCGCACCTTTCGGGCGGATTTATTCCCTGTGATCGTCGATCTCCGCTGCGACCTGTCCGTAGTTCAGCAACGCAACCAGGGTCGTTCCGCCGAGAATGTTTCCGAGCAGTGTCGGCATGAAGAAGTCCGAGGCGTATTGGGCCAGGGATGCCCGGCCGCTCTGCACCAGGAAGGCACACTCGACGGAGCCTGCGACGATGTGCGAGAATCCGCCGAGCGCGACGACATAGGTCATTATGACGATGATGTGCGCGCGTGATTCCTTCGCCGCCGGAAGAAGCCAGGCCATCAAGGCGATCAGCCAGCCGGCGAAGATGGCCCGGACGAAGGTGGTCGAGAACGTCCCCTCGACCGTATGCCGGCTGATGTCGACGAAGGCGTCCACAATGCGCGGCTCGAAGATGCTGGTGTGGGCGAGCACCGACCCGATCGCCCAGGTTCCTGCGACGTTCGAAGCAAGGACCAGAAACCACAGCTTGAGCACGCTTGCCAGAGTGCGGAGGTCCCGGTTGTGCAAGAGCGGCAGGATCGGCGTCAGCGTGTTCTCAGTGAACAGTTGTTGCCGTCCCAGCACCACGACGAGGAAGCCCACCGTGTAGCCGAGCGGAGCGACCAGGCGCCGCGTCGCATCATCCGAAATCAGCCCGTGAAACGCGCCCTGAACGATCAGCGACAGGGCCATCGACAGCCCTGCGGCAAGACCGGAGAGGACGATCGCCCACCAGCGCCGCTCCAGTTCCTGCTCTCCCTCTGCGCGGATCGTTTCATGGATGAGCGCGGCGCTCGGCCGGCTCTGGGATTCGACCTGCTTGGTTTGACGCCGCGAGACGCCGTCGAGCTTGGATGCAGGACTGAAGGAGGCTCCGTCGCCAGGCTGATCCACGCTGCGGTCTCCGAAAGAATGATTGAGTCCAAGACTTCGGGGCGTGCCATTCCGTTCCTCCCGAACATTGTGGTTGGCTCGTTGTGCAATGCAGAGATCGAAGGAACCTTCACCCGATGCATGAGTTGGCGGCTCGGGCAGCGAAAGTTACACGAGCCCGATCGTGCAAAAGGATGTGCGCGTGCGCTCCACGGCGCAATCGCAGGCCATCCGATCCATCCGATGCTGGTGCCGATCCCGATTGCGTGCTTCATCGGGGCGCTGCCGACCGACATCGCCTATGTCGCGAGCGCCGAGATCATGTGGGCGGACTTTTCCGCCTGGCTCCTGGTAGTCGGTGTCATCTTCGGCGTGCTCGCCGCCATCGCGGGGCTGACTGACTTCATCGGCAACCGCCTGGTCCGGGCGCGGACGTCCCGTCGGCGTCGCCATCGACAAGACCGGTGCGCCGCTGGTTGCCGACGACAGCGGCAACACGTTGTGGCGGGTGAACGCTGCGCATCCGCAGCTGACGCAACGTTAAGCCCGGTCCCGCGTTGGGAGTTCGGAACAGTTAAAGCCCAAGCCAGGAGGAGGACAATGGGTCTCGCTCAATACGCCATCGTGCCGGTACAGGACGAATGGGGCGTGCTGCATGACGGCGACGTCAGGAGCCGGTACGCCACCAAGGAAGCCGCGTTCGAGTCGGCAGTCGCCGCGGCATCACTGGCCCTTCGTGAGGGACACGAGGTCCATGTCAGCGTGCCCGGCCGCGAAGCCGGCGACAACGCGCTGGGTGTGTAGAGTGCCCAGCCGGCGGATAGCGTTCGCAAGAAGGAGGCCGCAATGACCAAGCCCCGCGAGCCCAACGGCATCGAGCCATCCCGCTCCGAGGACGACATGCAGCGCGACCAGCTCGGTCCGCGCGGCGTGCCTGGCGCGCCCGATCCTGCCAAGATGACGCCCCAACGCGACAAGAAGACCCCGAAGCACGTCGATCCCGGCCATACCGCTTGAGGCGGGCGCTGTCTCTTTTCGAACCCTGCCTGGTTTTTCAAAGTTTGGCCGGGGCGACCTGAACCGATCAGGCAATATTCGCGGCGCGGAAAATCGCGGACGGCAACGGCCCCCTGGGGCGGCCGGAGATGGCCGCATGCCGCCAGTGCAATGCTCGCACCTTCGAAATAGTGTATCCGCAGGAAGCGCGGCCTGCGGCCTCGCCGCCGCGCCAAGATCAGTTCTCCGGAGGAAATCGACATGTCGGCCCTGCCGCTTTCAGGCATCAAGATCCTTGACCTCACCCGCGTGCTTGCCGGGCCCCTGTCGGCCCAGATGCTGGGCGATCTCGGCGCGGAGGTGATCAAGATCGAGCGGCCGGGCACCGGCGACGACGCGCGCGCCTTCGGACCGCCTTACCTGAATGACCCCGATGGCAAGGCCAACAACAACAATTCATTCTATCTCTGCGCCAACCGCAACAAGAAGTCGGTCACGGTCAATATCGCCAAGCCGGAAGGGCAGGCGATCGTCCGCGCGCTCGCCAAGGACGCCGACGTCTTCATGGAGAATTACAAGGTCGGCGATCTCAAGCGCTACGGCCTCGACTACGAGACCATCAAGGCGATCAATCCCGGCATCATCTACTGCTCGGTCACCGGCTTCGGCCAGACCGGCCCGTACGCGCCGCGCGCCGGATACGACGCCATCCTGCAGGCGATGGGCGGGTTGATGAGCGTCACCGGCCATATCGACGGCGAGCCGGGTGAGGGCCCGATGAAGGTCGGCCCGTCGATCGTCGACTACATGACCGGGATGAATGCCTCGATCGGGATCCTATCGGCGCTCTATCATCGCGACGCCAAGGGCGGCCAGGGACAGCACATCGACGTCTGCCTGTTCGACACCGTCATCGCATCCCTGTCGCACTGGCTGCAGATTTATCTGGTCAACGGGAAGACGCCGCCGCGCCGCGGCACTTGGGGCAATGGCGGGATGCCGGCCGGTGTGTTCCGCTGCGCCGATGGCGAGCTGATGCTGGTGGTCGGCAACGACGGGCAGTTCCAGCGCACCTGCGCCGTGCTCGGCGAGCCGGAGCTCGCGAACGATCCCCGCTTCGTCAAGAACAACGACCGCGTCGTGCACGGCAAAGAGATCATGGCCATCTTCGCCGGCCTGTTCCTGAAGAAGCCGGTGGCTTACTGGCTGGAGAAGCTGGAGGAGGCCGGCGTGCCGTCAGGTCCGATTAACAATTTCGAGCAGGTGTTCTCCGATCCGCACGTTCAGTCGCGCGGCATGCGCGTGAAGGTCAAACATCCTTTCGAGCCGGATCTGTCGCTGGTCCGCAATGCGCTGACCCTGTCGGAGACGCCGATCAAGGAGTACCGCGCGCCGCCGCTGCTTGGGGAGCACACGCAGGAGGTGCTCGGCGGCAAGCTCGGCTTTGACGCGGAGAAGATCGCGGCCTTGAAGCAGCTGGGGATCATCTAGCGCGTTCCTAGCCTCTCCCGTGGAGCGCCGGGGAATGTGCCTGGTCGTGCAGGACGCCCGCATGCCGGGGCTTGCGTGAAGCTTGCGCGCAATCCCCAGATAATCCCGGTCCGTAGTCGCACAGGCTTCCGCTTCGCGCGCGACTCTGATTCGATCCCTGCACTTGAGTTCGGGAGGGAAGCGAATGTCCTACACGATCGGGTTCCAGGCCAAGGACCAGAAGTCCATTCTGGCGACCGAGGCGGCCACCGCCAATCAGGCCGTCGCCATCATTGCCGCGCTGCGGCAGAGCGCGGACGAAATAAAGTTCATCCGCTCGCCGCAGGAAGGCGAGATGGGTATCGAGATGCTGCTGCTGCTCGCCAAGGAAGAGGCCGAGGAGATGCCGCAGCGGGTCTAGCCGCCGCGTTAGCCGCAAAATTCAGGCATTTTCCGCCACGCCGAACTGACCTCGCGCCGGGTTTCGACCGGGCTCATTGATCAGCGCGCGTCCCGTGCGAGTGCGCGCGCGGGGGCTTTCGCCTCGACCTTTCCCGCCGTCAGCGCCATCGTCGCCACGCTGACCACGCGTGCGACCACGTCCTCGACGTCATCGAGATCGCATTTGCCTTCCGACAATTTCGTCAGTCGCTCGCTCTCGCGGATGGTGTGATGCGCCATCGCGAGCGCAAAGTTGAGGCCCCAATAGATATCGACCTCGCTCCGATCGGGCAGGGACCGTCGCATCGCGCCGGCAAATTTGCGCAAATGGTCGATCTCGCGGTTCTTGATGCGGCGGATCGGCGGCACGGATTCGATCGAGGCACGGATCATGAAGCGCGCGGCGGTGGAGCGCTGGGTCTCCGGGCCGAGGCAGCCGCGCAAGGTCGGACCGACGAGGGCGCGCAAGATCGCCTCGATCGGCGCGCGGCCGCCGCCTTGCTCTTCCGCCGCCTTTAATTCGCGCAGGCGCTCGCGGTTCGTGGCGATCGAGCGCGTGACAAATAATTCCGCGATCAACTCGTCCTTCGAGCCGAAATGATAGTTCACCGCGGCCAGGTTGACATTGGCGGCCGCGACGATGTCGCGCAGCGTCACGTCGCCGAAGCCGCGATCGGCATAGAGCCGTTCGGCGGCGGCGAGAATGGCGGACCTGGTGTGATCGCTGGCCATGAAATGTCCCGAAGGGGAGGAGTTGCAAATCAAACAGTTGTATGAAACTATCGTTTGAAGGCCGGAAAAGTCAATCCGCATTCGGACTCGTTCGCAACTTCGCGGCTTGGTCAGAAGGGCCCGCGCTCTCGACCATTGCGGGCAGCGCGGAGCGGGAGGACAATCCGGCGCAAGAGTGTCTGTTGAAAGAAGCGAGGAGCGTCCCATGGACTTCGATATGTCCCCCAAGCAGAAGGAATGGCTCGACCGCGTGCGGTCCTTCATGGCCAAGCACGTGCGCCCGGCGGTGCCGATCTACGACCAGCAGGACAAGAGTGGCGACCGCTGGAAGGTCATCCCGATCCTGGAAGACCTCAAGAAGAAGGCGAAGGCGGAAGGCCTCTGGAACATGTTCATGCCGCCGTCCGAGCACGAGGACGACGAATTCCGCGGCGCGGGACTGACCAATCTCGAATATGCGCTGCTGTCGGAAGAGATGGGCCGCATCACCTGGGCCTCGGAAGTGTTCAACTGTTCCGCGCCCGACACCGGCAACATGGAAGTGTTCATCCGCTACGGCTCCAAGGAGCAGAAGCGCAAATGGCTGCGTCCGTTGATGGACGGCGAGATCCGCTCGGCCTTCCTGATGACGGAACCTGCGGTTGCGTCGTCCGATGCCACCAACATCGAAACCCGCATCGAGCGCGACGGTGATCACTACGTCATCAACGGCCGCAAATGGTGGTCGTCCGGCGTCGGCGATCCCCGCTGCAAGATCGCGATCCTGATGGGCAAGACGGATTTCAAGGCGGCCAAGCACCAGCAGCAGTCGCAGATCCTGGTTCCGCTCGACACCCCCGGCATCAAGGTCGAGAAGATGTTGCCGGTGTTCGGCTTCGACGATGCGCCGCACGGACATGCGCAGGTGCTGCTCGAGAACGTGCGGGTGCCGAAGGAGAATATCCTGCTCGGGGAGGGTCGCGGCTTCGAGATCGCGCAGGGCCGCCTCGGTCCGGGTCGCATCCATCACTGCATGCGCACCATCGGCAAGGCCGAGGAGGCGCTGGAGAAGATGGTGAAGCGTCTCACCTCGCGCACCGCCTTCGGCAAGAAGATCGTCGAGCACAGCGTGTGGGAGCAGCGCATCGGCGAAGCCCGCACCAACATCGAGATGACCCGCCTCCTGTGCCTCAAGGCCGCCGACATGATGGACAAGGTCGGCAACAAGACCGCGCAGGCCGAGATCGCCATGATCAAGGTCGCGGCGCCCAA
Source organism: Bradyrhizobium sp. Leaf396 (assembly GCF_001424605.1). Taxonomy (NCBI): domain Bacteria; kingdom Pseudomonadati; phylum Pseudomonadota; class Alphaproteobacteria; order Hyphomicrobiales; family Nitrobacteraceae; genus Bradyrhizobium; species Bradyrhizobium sp. Leaf396. Next base: position 100,306 of record NZ_LMQJ01000065.1, on the reverse strand, counting down.
CATGGCGCTGAAGATCATCGATGAGGCGATCCAGGCCTTTGGCGGCGCCGGCGTCTCGGACGAAGCGGGCCTTGCCAAGGACTACGCCCACATCCGCACGCTCCGTCTCGCCGACGGTCCGGACGAGGTGCATAACCGCGCCATTGCCAGACTTGAGGTTCGGAAGTATGCAAACTCTCCCGGTCATTAGACGGGAGAGCCTGGAGGCGCTCCCGGCTTGACGAATGAGAGGGCATGATCCGGTGACCGCTTGACGCAAGTGCGTCAGCGGTTACCGACTAGGATCATGCTCGACCTGAAATGGTCAGGACTGAAGAGGGAGCGTCACTGTGGCGGACGGCGTCAGGAAAGACGAAGAGTTCTCGGGTACCAAGCCGGTCGAGGAGCGGCATCGTTTCGACGAGCTGCGCCTCGAAGCCTGGATGCGCGAGCATGTCGAAGGTTTTGAAGGCCCGCTGGTCGTGCTCCAGTTCAAGGGCGGCCAATCCAACCCGACCTATCGCCTCAACACGCCGAACCGCTCCTACGTGATGCGCAGAAAGCCGTTCGGCAAACTGCTGCCGTCGGCGCATGCGGTCGATCGCGAGTATCGCGTGATCGCTGCGCTCGGAAAGCAGGGCTTTCCGGTCGCGCGCGCCTATGCACTCTGCCAGGACGACAGCGTCATCGGTGCAGCCTTCTACATCATGTCGATGGAGGAGGGCCGTGTGTTCTGGGATCCGACGCTGCCGAGCCAGGCGCCGGACGACCGGCGCAAGATTTTCACCAGCAAGATCGAGACGCTGGCAAAGCTCCACATGTTCGATCCCGACGCGATCGGTCTCGGCGATTTCGGTAAGCCCGGCAACTATTTTGCACGCCAGATCGACCGCTGGACCAAGCAATATCGCGCATCCGAGACGCAGCACATTCCCGAGTTCGAGAAGGTGGCCGAATGGCTGCCGAAGACGGTGCCGGAGCAGGCGCGCGTCTCCATCGTCCATGGCGATTATCGCCTTGACAACATGATCTTCCACGCGACGGAACCGCGCGTGCAGGCCGTGCTGGACTGGGAGCTGTCGACCCTCGGCGATCCCATGGCCGACTTCACTTATCTGTTGATGCAGTGGATCATGCCGGGCCTCGAGGGCGCCGACCTCAAGGCGCTCAACATCCCGAGCCTGGAAGAGGCCGCGCAGATCTACTGCAACGTCACCAAGATGACGGTGCCAGATCTCAACTGGTACTTCGCCTATAACCTGTTCCGCCTTGCCGGCATTACCCAAGGCATCGCCGGCCGCGTCCGCGACGGCACCGCCGCCAACGCCAAGGCGCTGGAGTCCGCCAAACGCACCGTGCCGCTGTCAAAGGCCTCGTGGGAATACGCGCAGAAGGCGGGCGCGGTGTAGAAATGACGAAGGCGCGGCCGGTGGCCGCGCCTTTTGCATGTGGGGAGCTGCGTCATTCCCACACCTTCGCTGTCATTGTCCGCGAAGGCGAGCAATCCTGCATTTCAGAGACGCCAGTTCTTGAATCGAGACGCCGCGGCCCGCTGGACGCCCCCGGTCAAGCCGGGCATGACAGCGATGATGAGGCGACTCATTCCACCGTCGTTGCGAGCCAACGGGTCCGCGCGAAGCGCGGCCCGATGACAGGCTCCGCGAGGCAATCAGTGTGCCCTCTACTGGCAGTCTGGATTGCTTCGTCGCAGGAACTCCTCGCAATGACGGGAGGCGCTCAGCTCTTCACGCAATGCGCGATCAGCCTCTCCACGAAGGCTCCGCATTTCTCCAGCTCCGCCATCTCCACGAACTCGTCCGGCGTATGCGCCTGCGCGATCGAGCCGGGGCCGATCACCACGGAGGGGATATCGGCGATGTCGGCGAACAGGCTCGCCTCGGTGCCGAAGGCGACCTTGGCGTGGTCGTTGCGTCCCGCCAGGCTCTTGGCCAGGGTGACGATTGGAGCATCGGCTTCCGTGTCGAGCGCGGGGTAGTCGAGGATCTCCTCGAATGCGATGCCGCACTCCGCATTCCTTGCCTTCATCGCAGGCTCGAGTTCGGCCTTGGCCCAGGCGACGATTGCATCGGTGACCTCGCGCGACTCGGTGATGCCGATGCCGCGGCACTCGAATTCCACCGTGCAGGTATCAGGCACGATGTTGAGCGCGGCACCGCCGTGCACGATGCTGGTGAGCAGCGTCGAGTGCGGAACGTCGTAGAGACTGTCCGTCGCGTGCGCGGCTGCGAGCGCCATGGCGCGGCGGCGGATTTCGACGATCAGCTCGGCGGCATATTCGATCGCATTGACACCCTCCGGCGCGATCGAGGAATGGCGGGCGAGCCCGCGAAACGTGGCCCGCACGCCGTGCTTGCCCTTATGACCGATGATGACCTGCATCTGGGTCGGCTCGCCGACGAAGCAGCCGAGCGGCCTGACCTTCTTCCTGGCGACCTCGCGCAGCATCGGCCGCACGCCGACGCAGCCGATCTCCTCGTCATAGGAGATCGCCAGATGAATCGGCGTCTTCAGCCTGGCGTCCACCATCTCCGGCACCATGGCGAGGCACACCGCCACAAATCCCTTCATGTCGGTGGTGCCGCGGCCATAGAGCTTGCCGTCCCGCTCCGCCAGCTTGAACGGATCATGGCTCCAGTCCTGGCCCACGACAGGCACCACGTCGGTATGGCCCGACAGCACGAAGCCCGGCCGGTCCTCCGGCCCGATTGTGACCCAGAGAGCGGCCTTCTGCCCGGTCTCGTCTACGATGCGCTCACCCTTGATGCCGAACCCGGCGAGATAGCGTTCGATATGGGCAATCAGGGGCAGGTTCGTGCGGTCGCTGATGGTGTCGAAGCCGACGAGGTCGGCGAGGAGCTTTCGGATGCGATCGGGTCTTGAGCTTGGCATTGTCTCATTCTGTCGAGGAAATGGCGGCTGAAACGCTTGCAGGAACCATACCAATGTGGCGCCCGGTCGGGCAAATCAACACAGGTCGTACAAGATATCGAGGTGCCTGTCGGGCAAAACACGCCAGCGGTCGGTCAATGCTCGAAGCCGGAAATATTCCGCTTTACCGAAATTCGGAAAAGACGTATTGATCGCCGCAGCCCGGCCCAAGGAAGAGGGGCGTATCGCGATCGTCACGAACGCGGGCCGGGCGGCGGTGGACGCAGATGGCGTTGGCGCGAACGGATTTGCAGGGCGGGAGACCGTGNGTGGTCCAGGTCTTCTGTCTTTACAGAAATTCGGAAAAGACGTATTCATCGCCGCAACCCGGCCCGAGGAAGAGGGGCGTATCGCGATCGTCACGAACGCGGGCCGGGCGGCGGTGGACGCAGATGGCGTTGGCGCGAACGGATTTGCAGGGCGGGAGACCGTGAGCAAGCTCGCCGCGCATGCGACAGGTGCCATCTGCGTACGGCAAAATCGTGTGGTCCTGGCGCCCGGGGTCTGTGCGCCAAGTGTTGCGGTGATGTGGCGGTCCGACCGGACGCGCGCACCAGCCATCCGCAAGGCGACGGGGGCAATAGTGCATCGCTCCCCGGGGAGAGCACGACATAAGCCGTTCCAACCACTGCGCAGGGAAGGCCGGGATGTCCTGGCTACACCTGTATGCCGCTGTGCAGCTTCTCACCACGCAGATTCCGCACAGTGGACCTCGGGTGCCAGCGGGCTCCCGGTCTTCCCTGCGCCCTCTTTCATTTCAGAGGGTGAGGCGACAAAGCAAAGCTCGGGCGAGATCAGCTGATCGACGCCTGCGTCCGGCTGCTGCCGGGGGTGATNCTGTGCAGCTTCTCACCACGCAGATTCCGCACAGTGGACCTCGGGTGCCAGCGGGCTCCCGGTCTTCCCTGCGCCCTCTTTCATTTCAGAGGGTGAGGCGACAAAGCAAAGCTCGGGCGAGATCAGCCGCGAGAACGAGAAGATGTGTCTTCGGGTGAGATGCGAATCGAAAGAGCGATGCGCGCCACCGCAGACACAATGACGGCGTTGATGCAGTTACGTGCGACCACCCGCCCTTGGGTCCCGGCTCTGCGCAGCAGCGCAAGAACGCTGCCGCGCGTCCGGGACACGGGAGGATCAAACCGGCTTGCCCGTGTACGGCATCGACGCGGTAAGGCCGCCGTCGACCGGAAACGCCTGGCCGTTCACATAAGACGCCTCGTCGCTCGCAAGGAACAGTCCCATCGCCGCGAGCTCATGCGGCTGGCCGGGGCGCTTGAGCGGGTTGAGCTGCCCGATCTTGTCCTGGGTGCCGCGCTCCTTGGCGCGGTCGAAGATCGGCTTGGTCATGCCTGTTTCGATCAGCCCGGGGCAGACCGCGTTGATGCGAACTCCGGTGCCGGTGAGCGAATAGGCCGTGGTCTGCACCAGGCTGATCACGCCGGCCTTGCTCGCGGCATAGGGATGTCCGCTCGCGCCGGCCTTAAGGCCTGCGACGGACGCCGTCAGCACGATCGCGCCGGATTGCTGCTTGACCATGTGTGGCATGGCGTACTTCACCGCGAGGAATGGCCCGATCAGGTTGACCCGCAAGATCTCCTGCCAGTGCTCCACCGTCTGCTCGGCGAGCGGAACGAGCCCGCCGGAGATTCCGGCATTCGCCCAGATCACGTCGAGCCGCCCGTGCGTCTTCACGGCCTTGTCGATGACGGCGATGACGTCGGTCTCGGAGCCGGCGTCCGCGATCATGGCTTCGGCGGTGCCGCCGGCCTTCTTCACCTCGTCGACCGTCTCCTTCACCGCCTCCGAGCGATCGACCGCAATCAGTTTGGCACCTTCCTTGGTGAACAGCAGCGCAGCCGCGCGACCGATGCCGCTGCCCGCGCCAGTGATGATGACGGATTTGCCTTGCAGGCGGCCCATGCGCTTCTCCCTTTGGCTCGCGCGCAGCCCTTGCCGCGCGACGGAATTTCAAACAAGATTTCAAACGGTAAAGTGTCTTGAGACACGTTCGCTACTGACGTACAGCGACATCAAACGGGATGGAAGGGTTTCGATGGCCGGTGCAGACAAGCCGAATGTGGTCGTCACGCGATGGTGGTGGGTCCGGCACGCCCCCGTGCGCAATGACGGCGGCAACATCTACGGGCAGAGCGATATCGCCTGCGACACCAGCGACACCTACGTATTCAATGCCGTTGCCAAGGTGCTGCCACGCACCGCGATCTGGTACTCGAGCAACTTGATGCGCACGCACCAGACCGCGGAAGCGATCTGGGCGGCTGGTTTCCCGCGGCCTGCGTCGATGAAATGGGAGGCCGACCTCGCCGAGCAAAATCTCGGCCGCTGGCAGGGCATGAACCGCGCCCAGTTCATCGCCAGCCGCCCCGTCGGATCGAGTTGGTTCGCCGATATCAATGAGCCCGCGCCCGGCGGCGAAAGCTTCATGGATCTCTACAACCGCACGCGCCGCACCATCGAGCGGATCAACAACGAGGCGGCAGGGCAGGACATTATCGCGGTCGCGCATGGCGGCACCATCAAGGCGGCGCTGGGTCTCGCGCTCGACGGTCAGCCGGAGCGCGGGCTGTCATTCGACATCGACAATTGCTCGGTGACGCGGTTGGACTATTTTGCGAGCCCCGAGCGCACGGTCTGGCGGCTGCCGATGGTGAACCAGCAGCCGTGGATCGCGGATGTTGCGCACGCGGCGATGCACCAGCCGGCGGGGCCGGAAGTCAAGAAGCTCGCCTGAAGCGGCTGTCCGCTCGCGCGAGCGGCATAAGCTCCGGGCCAATCAAATCGTACTCAGGGAGATCAAAATGACCTTGTTCGACATGAAGGGGAAAGTCGCCGTCATCACGGGATCGACGCGTGGCATCGGGCTCGCGATCGCCGAGCGCATGGCCGAGCACGGTGCCAAGGTGGTGATCTCCTCGCGAAAGGGCGACGTCTGCGACCAGGTGGCAAAGGGCATCAACGACAAATACGGCAAGGGCACCGCGGTCGCGATCGCCGCCAACATCTCCTCGAAGGAAAATCTGCAAAACCTCGTGGACGAGAGCAACCGCGCGTTCGGCAAGATCGACGTGCTGGTGTGCAACGCAGCATCGAACCCGTATTACGGTCCGCTCGCCGGCATCTCCGACGATCAGTTCAGGAAAATCCTCGACAACAACATTGTCGCCAACAACTGGCTGATTTCGATGGTGGTGCCGCAGATGATCGAGCGCAAGGACGGCTCGATTATCATCGTCTCCTCGATCGGCGGCCTGAAGGGCTCGACCATCCTCGGCGCCTATGCGATCTCGAAGGCCGCCGACATGCAGCTCGCCCGCAATCTCGCCTGCGAATACGGCCCGCACAACATCCGCGTGAACTGCATCGCGCCCGGCCTGATCAAGACCGATTTTGCCAAAGCGCTGTGGGACAATCCGGAGAATTTGAAAGCCTCGACCTCGCGCTCGCCGCTGCTGCGCATCGGCATCCCCGACGAGATCGCGGGCGCTGCGGTGTTCCTGGGGTCAAAGGCCGGCGACTTCATGACCGGCCAGACCATGGTGATCGACGGCGGCGCGACGATCAGTTGAGCGATAGAGCGTAGAAGAGGCACGCAGCCCACCCAACGACCGGTGTCATCGCCCGCGGAAGCGGGCGATCCAGTATTCCGGGGGCCGACATTGGAGAGCTCGCTCTTACCACATCCGCCACGGCGTACTGGATGCCCCGGTCAAGCCGGGGCATGACAGCGAATGTGAGGATGCAGCGTCACCGTGCGAGACCATGCGGACACCGCGTCACTCCACCGCGGCGTAAACCAGATCCCGCACCAGGGTCCGCGTGTAGTCGCGCTGTCCGGGGCCCTGGCTCATGAACACCGCGAACAGATCCTCCTTCGGATCGATCCAGAAGAACGTGCCGGCAATGCCGCTCCAGAAATACTGGCCGATGCTGCCGGGGAAGGGCGCGATGCCCGCCTCCTTGCGCACGGCGAAGCCGAGGCCGAAGCCGTGGCCGGGCGAGAGCAGGGTGCCGTTGATCGCAACGCCTGGCCCGAGATGATCTGACGCCATCAGTTCCAGCGTTTTGCGGCCGATGACCCTGTTGCCGTCGAGCGTACCGCCATTGCGCAGCATCAGGCAGAATCGGGCATAGTCCATGGTGGTCGAGACCAGGCCGCCGCCGCCGGACTCCATCACCGGCTGCTCGAGCATGTTGAACAGCGCGACCTTGTCGCCGGTCCAGGGATCGGACGCGAACGGCTCGGCGAGCCGGCCCGCATTGGCCTCCGATGTCGAGAAGCCGGTCTCGGCCATCTGGAGCGGCGCGAGGACGCGCTCGGTGAGGAAAGCGCCAAGCGACTTGCCGCTGACGACCTCGATGATGCGGCCCAGAATGTCGGTGGAGCGGCTGTAGTTGAACTCCGCGCCTGGCTGGCAGACCAGCGGAAAGCTCGCGACCAGTGCGGCGTGCTCGGCGTTGGTGATCTTGCGGCTGCGGACGCGGGATTCCTGATAGAGCTTGTGCACGGGGCCATCGCCCTGGTGCTCGTAGGTGAGGCCGGAGGTGTGGCGGAGCAGGTCCTGCACCGTCATCGGCCGCGTTGCCGGCACCAGTTCCAGCTTGCCGCCACTGACTACGCCGACCTTCTGGTCGGCGAACTCGGGTATGAACTTGGCGACCGCGTCACTGAGAAGCAGATGGCCGTCCTCGACCAGGGCCATGATGCCGACGGAGACGATCGGCTTGGTCATCGAGAAGATCCGGAAGATCGAATCGCGCGCCATTGGCGCAGCGCCCGACGGGCTTTGCTTGCCGAGCGCCTCGAACCAGCCGATCTGGCCACGCCGGGCCACCAGCACAGTAGCCCCAGGGATGGTTCCCTTTTCGATTTCGCGCTTGAAAGCGTCCGACATGGCTTGGAGGCGGGGACGCGACAGCCCGAGGGTCTCGGGGCGGGCTTCCGGCACAGGTGGCGTCCGGAACGCGGTCGTGGCCTGTGTAGCGGCTGTGGCGGTGGCTGTAGCGGTCATGGGCACTCCCGGTTGCTTTTCATTATGGGCGATGGACTGTGGCCCAGAAGCCTCGGCATAAACAAGCGAGGCCCGCGCGGTTCACCCTTGCAAACCGGCCGTCCCCTGTGCTTGAAAGCGGCCCTGATCCGCGGCGACGTGGGTCCGTAGGAGTGTAGCTCAATTGGTAGAGCACCGGTCTCCAAAACCGGGGGTCGCAGGTTCGAGCCCTGCCACTCCTGCCAGTTAAATCAATCACTTGAGTGAGGTGGCGGCGAGATAGGCGCGGTGGCGTCTAACGAGGCGAATCGCATGCGCCGTCATACCCCGGGCCTCAGCCTACCCGCTCACCCGCCGCTTCCACACGGCTTCCGCAAGTGCGATTTCGGTGACTGAATCGGCGCCCGAGGCCAACGGCGTGCGTCGCCTGGCGACATCGGAAACGAAGGCATCGGCCTGACGCCGGAATGCCCAGCTCGGTGCACCCGCCGTCTGCATGCGTTGACCATCGTGATCGACAACGACCAAAGCCTCTTGCTCGGCAAAGGGTGGAGGCAGTTCCAGGGTCATTGCGCCACGTTCAAACTCGACCGTCAGCCCCTCGCGCCAGGGCCCGGCCGACCCGCTGGTGAGATCGAGCGTGCAGGCGAGGCCGTCGAAATCGAGCGTGATGCGCCCCGCCCCCGAATCCTCGATCGAGCTATCGAGAAGAGTCGGCGATGGTCCGAGCAGGTAGCGCACCACATTGATGATATGGCTGGAGACATTCAAGAAGTGGTCGTAACCCTGGCGCATCGCGCGCGGCATCCAGTCGGGGCCATCCTCCCAGAGTTCGAGCCCGTCCGGCCGTGCTTCGGCGGTCATCACGAAGTTGTCCTGCGCTCGGCCCGTGTCGCCGCCGAAGCACCAGCCATGCGCGGCGACGATGCGCCCCAGCGACCGGTCTGCGCGAATACGTGCCAACTCGGCCACGCGCGTGCCACGCCGGCATCGTGACGCTTCCATGTAGCCGATGCTGTAGATGAGGTCCTGTCGCCGCGCCGCTTCGACCAGCGTCTCGGCTTGAGCCGTCGTGTAGGCCATCGGCTTTTCCGACAGCACGTGGCGGCCGCTGTTCAAGACGTCCAGGACGATCGGCCCGGTCGCGCGCCGCTTCGTCACCACGACCACCGCGGAGACCTCGCTGTCCGCAAGCAGCTCCCGGTGCGTGCCATAGATCCGTGAGACGCCGAATTTCTGCGCGGCGGCGGCCGCGAGTTCCGGCCGGAGATCGGCAATCGCGATGACGCGGCCCGCGGGATTGGCCGCGAAATTGGCGAGGTGGCACATCTGACCGACCATACCCGTTCCGATGATGCCAATGCCTGGTGTCACTGGCTCGATCCCTCAGCGTTTGCGGATGACGAGGAAATGCGCCGGCTGCCCCCCGGGCGTTGATGAACGCCGGGTCCGTCTGGGTGAGGGCGGTGACCGTGGTGTCCCGTCGCTCGATCGCGTCAAAGATGCGATGGAAGCTGTCGAGGGTCGCGATGATGGCATCAAGGTCGACAGTATCGTCGGACAGGATGTCAGCGGTGCGGATCGCCTCGCGCAGGGCCGCGAGGCCGGCGACGGCGCGTGCCAGGCTCTCCCCGATGGGATCGTCGATCATCCTGTCGACATCGGGAGCCAGCGTCTCGACTGATGCCGCGACCGCCTGCACGGCATCGGCCTTGCCCACCAGATAGAGCTTTCGTCCGCCGAGGAAGCTCAGGCGGCTGCGATCGAGATGGCGTGTGAGGCGGTGCAGCTTGTCGGGCCGGACAGGACCTTTTTGTGCCAGTAGATGTCCAGGCTGTCGCGGTAGGCGGGCCAGGCCGAATGGATATCGAATCCCTGCTCATGCGCCGCCGTGCACAAGGCTGCCGCGTCGAGAAAGTATCTGTGCCGAACGAAAGGATTTTCGAGCACGTCCATCAGCCAGGATTCGAAGCTGCGGGTGTGCGGAATGCTGTTCCATTTCGGCTCGAACAGCGTCCTCGCCGTCTCGAGCGCGGGGCGCCCTGTCAGGGCCTTGCCGGCCGCATGGATCGCCTTGAGCGCGAGCTCGGAGAAGCCGCCATAGCGCTCGTAATAGGACACCACGGCATAACCGTCCGGATTGAGCAGGCCGCGGAAGATGCCCAGCCGATTCTCCGTCGGCTGCACCGTGTAGATGAACCCTTCGGCATCGATGATGTCGAAACGGCGATCGCTGCGGAATCCCTCGACATCGGCCAGCACGAGCTCGCGCAGTCGCTTCGTCAGGCCAAAACGCGCGAAAAAGGCCTGGATCTTCGGGTGCGCATGCTGGTTCGGCTCGGCGAGCGTCATATTTCCGCCCCAGCCGGCAAACACCAGCGCGTTCTCGCCGGAATCAGGACCGAACTCGAGCACATCGGAACAGCCGGGGGGGCAGCACCAGCTTGTCCGAGAACAGATCGCGCCGCTGGCTAGCATAGGCCATGCGGCGACCCTGCGGCCGCTTCGAGACGATCGAGCTCGCTCCAGATGTCCGACGGCGCGAAGATCGAAACGACGTGGAGCGGGCGCCTCACGTTCTCGCGCAGCCGGCTGTTAACCTTGGCTTCGTTCTCCTGATTCACGGCGAGAAGACAGACGAGCGGCCCAGTCTTGCCGGCGAGAACGTCCGGCGAGCGGATGGGGATCCCGGTGCCGGGCAGGGAGAGGCCCTGGCGCTCCTTCTGGTCGTCGACCGAGAGGTCGACGAGATCCGTCAGCTCGTGGGCATTGGTGAAGGTGCAGGCGCGGCAGCCGGCGCCATAGATGGCGATCTCGGCACCGCTGGCGCGGGCCTTGGCGAGGATCGGACGAAGACGAGCGCTGTACTCCCTTGCGCGCTGACCGAATGTCTCGCCGGCGCCCGACGGTTCCGGATTCTGGCTGTGGTCGACGACTTCACTCGCGAATGCCTGGCGCTCGTCGCCGATACTTCGCTGCCGGGCCTGCGGGYCACACGCGAGCTCGATGTCATCATTGCCTGGCGCGGCCGGCCGGCGATGTGCCTGTCCGACAACGGYACTGAGCTGACCGGAATGGCCATGCTGCGCTTCAGCCAAGAGAGGCAGATCGAGTGGCACTACATCGCGCCCGGCAAACCGACCCAGAATGCCTTCATCGAGAGCTTTAACACCCGCCTGCGCGATGAACTCCTCAATGAGACGCTGTTCACTTCGCTCGCACAGGCGCGAGCCGTGCTGGCCGCCTGGAAAGACGANACTGAGCTGACCGGAATGGCCATGCTGCGCTTCAGCCAAGAGAGGCAGATCGAGTGGCACTACATCGCGCCCGGCAAACCGACCCAGAATGCCTTCATCGAGAGCTTTAACRCCCGCCTGCGCGATGAACTCCTCAATGAGACGCTGTTCACTTCGCTCGCACAGGCGCGAGCCGTGCTGGCCGCCTGGAAAGACGACTACAACAACGCCCGGCCGCACAGCGCCCTGGGCAACCTCACGCCGACCGAATACGCCAAACGCAACGCTCTTGGGCCGCAACGGGACGGGACGCTGCGCTATGCCGAGGGCTCCGCGCCCCGCCCCGTTGCTTCACCGAGCCCCTTGGGCTCATATTCAACCGGGACTCTTTCCATTGCTGGATGAAGCGAGGGGCTCAGACCACTTCGTCCGACAAACGGGAGGCACATCAGGATCTATNAGGGCTCCGCGCCCCGCCCCGTTGCTTCACCGAGCCCCTTGGGCTCATATTCAACCGGGACTCTTTCCATTGCTGGATGAAGCGAGGGGCTCAGACCACGATCTGCGGCAGGCCGCATTCGCCGCAGGCCAGCACCTCGAACGGCTACTGCTCCTGCTGCTCGTCTTGGCCATGCCGAAGCCGATGCGCAATCGGCATTAGACCGAGGTCGATGACCGGACGCAGGTTGATCGAATGGCAAAGGCGGCATTGGTCGGTCACGGGTTTGACTCATTGGGAGAGTAGGACGAAATCAGCATCATTGGTTGGTTGTCATCGAACATTCGCGGCGCGACAATCGAATAGCAGCAGCACTCGATCTACGGCCCCCTCAGATGCTTGCCGCGAGCGTACCGATCCTTGTAACGTAGTCCTGCACGGTTCGGAGCCTGGATGGCGCCTTGCGGGGCAGGGATAAGCCCTTGATCCCACGCCGGTCTGCGCGGCCGTCGCGCGGCGCCGGCTGGTCCGTGCAAGCCCCGATACCTTGACCTTTAGCCCTATCCGCAGTAGATACCCCGCACTCGCAGCCGGCCCGTTAGACGCGGATTTCCGGCGCGGCCTTGAAATCCCCGAACAATCGAGCCCGGTTTCCGGCTCATCCTTCGCGACAGAGGGCTGGGTCAACAACGGCGGCTGTTCGGATCCCTGAAATTCATTTGCGTCTGTCGACGGACGTTGGACATCAAACGATGGCAGTCAGCCCGTTCAAGTTCTTGCAGGAAGTGCGCTCGGAAACTGCCAAGGTCACCTGGCCGACCCGCCGGGAGACCACGATCACCACCATCATGGTGTTCGTCATGGTCGCCGTCGCCTCGATCTTCTTCTTCGCCGCCGACCAGATCATCCGCTATCTCATCACCTTCCTCCTGGGCATTCACTGATGGCAACAGCAACCGCTCAAGTGTCCGACAAGCGCTGGTACATTGTCCACGCCTATTCGAACTTCGAGAAGAAGGTCGCCGAATCGATCCGCGAGCAGGCCAAGCAGCGCGGGCTCGAGGATCTGTTCGAACTGGTGCTGGTTCCGACCGAGAAGGTCACGGAAGTGCGCCGCGGCCGCAAGATCGACGCCGAGCGCAAGTTCTTCCCGGGCTATGTGCTGGTGAAGATGAAGCTGACCGACGAGGCGTTCCATCTGATCAAGAACACCCCGAAGGTGACGGGTTTCCTCGGCGCGGAAAACAAGCCGATGCCGATCTCGGAAGCCGAGGCCATGCGTATCCTGCACCAGGTGCAGGAAGGCGTGGAACGGCCGAAGGCGTCGGTATCATTCGAGATTGGCGAGAACGTGCGCGTGGCCGATGGCCCGTTCGCCTCGTTCTCGGGCGTCGTCGAGGAAATCGACGAGGCGCGCTCGCGCGTGAAGGTCGCGGTCTCGATCTTCGGTCGCGCGACGCCGGTCGAGCTGGAATTCGGTCAGGTCGAGAAGGTCTGATCGTTGGTCATTGCCGGGCTTGACCCGGCAATCCATCTCCTTCGCAGAAGTCTCTGCGAAGATGGATGGATGCCCGGATTCAAGTCTGGGCATGACAGAGTGGAGGCGGCGACGTCTCCGATGGAGGCCGTGGGAGGACGAGGGCGGTTGCCAGCCGCCTGAGATCCCGACCACGAACCTGAAACCGCCGGCGGCACGCCGGCACAACAGGAGTGATATATGGCAAAGAAAGTGACCGGATACCTGAAGCTTCAGGTCCCGGCCGGTGCGGCGAATCCTTCGCCCCCGATCGGTCCCGCGCTCGGTCAGCGCGGTCTCAACATCATGGAGTTCTGCAAGGCGTTCAACGCCCAGACCCAGAAGGAAGAGAAGAACACCCCGATCCCGGTGATCATCACCATCTATGCGGACCGTTCCTTCACCTTCGAGATGAAGACGCCGCCGATGTCCTACTTCCTCAAGCAGGCCGCCAAGATCCAGTCCGGCTCGAAGGCGCCGGGCCGTGACAAGGCCGGCAAGGTGACCAAGGCGCAGGTGCGCGAGATCGCCGAGAAGAAGATGAAGGACTTGAATTGCGACACCATCGAATCGGCCATGAAGATGGTCGAGGGCTCGGCCCGTTCGATGGGTCTGGAAGTTGCGGGGTAAGCGGTCATGGCAATCGGAAAGCGTTTGAACAAAGCCCGCGAAGGCATTGATCGCGAAAAGCTTTACCCGCTCGCGGACGCCATCAAGATGGTCAAGGAACGTGCGAAAGCGAAGTTCGACGAGACCATCGAGGTCGCGATCAATCTCGGCGTCGACCCCCGTCACGCCGACCAGATGGTTCGTGGCGTCGTAACCCTGCCGAACGGCACCGGCCGCACACTGCGCGTCGGCGTGTTCGCCCGCGGCGCCAAGGCCGATGAGGCCAAGGCGGCGGGTGCCGACGTTGTCGGAGCCGAGGATCTGGTCGAGAAGGTGCAGAACGGCAACATCGACTTCGACCGCTGCATCGCTACCCCCGACATGATGCCTTTGGTCGGCCGCCTCGGTAAGGTGCTCGGCCCGCGCGGCCTGATGCCAAACCCGAAGATCGGCACTGTGACCATGGACGTCACCGGTGCGGTGAAGGGGGCCAAGGGCGGCTCGGTCGAGTTCCGCGTCGAGAAGGCCGGCATCCTCCAGGCCGGCGTCGGCAAGGCCTCGTTCTCCGAGGAGAAGCTCGTCGAGAACATCAAGGCTCTGGCTGATGCTGTCTCGAAGGCGAAGCCGGCCGGCTCGAAGGGCACCTACATCCAGCGCGTGGCGGTGTCCTCGACGATGGGCCCGGGCGTGAAGGTCGAGCCGGGCACCATTCTCGGCTAAGGTTTGGAAATTGCATGAGGCGAGGGGCGGAATTGGGCAACCGATTCCGCCCCTCGTCGTTTGTGACGGCTTTCACCGGAAACAAGAACAATGACTGACAAGGTCCTGATCTACTCGCGCTTTCCCAAGTCGATGATGGTGCGTTTCGCTGAGCGTTTCGAGTTGCTCGATACCGGTGGCAAGCCCGCGCACGAGGTATTTTCGGCTGATGAGCTGAGCGGCATCCGCGCGATGCTGACGGCGGGCGGCACCCCGCTCGGCCCGGAGGCGATGGACGAGTCTCCAAAGCTGGGTGCCATCGTCTGCTATGGCACCGGCTATGACGGCGTCGACTTGAAGGCGGCAGCCAGCCGCAACATCGCGGTCGGGCACAGTCCGGGCGCCAATGCGGCCTCGGTCGCCGATATCGCGATGACCCTGATGCTGGCGACGACGCGGCGGATCCTGGTGGCCGACCAGTATGTCCGCAGCGGCGATTGGGCTGAGTCAAAACAGTCGCCGATGATGCGGCCCCAGGTCGGCATGCCCGGGCGCCGGATCGGCGTCTACGGCATGGGCGAGATCGGCCGCAAGATCGCGGCGCGCTGCGCCGCCTTCGAGAGCGAGGTCGGCTATTTCAGCCGCACCAGATACGATCTGCCCTATCGATATTTCCCCTCTCTGGAGGCGCTCGTCGACTGGTGCAGCGTGCTGATGATTGCCGTGCGAGCAGGGGGCGAGACCCAGCACGTGGTCAATGGCGATATCCTGAGGCGGCTTGGCGCGGATGGCTATGTCGTCAACATCTCCCGCGGCTCGGTCATCGACGAGAAAGCCTTGGTCGCGGCCCTCTCCGACAAAACCATCGCTGGCGCGGGCCTAGACGTCTATGAGAAGGAACCGCACGCGCCTGACGCGCTGACCGCGCTTCCAAATGTCGTGTTCGCCCCGCATATCGGCGGCCACACCGTCGAATCGCACGTCGCCATGCAGAATTGCGTGCTGGCGAATCTCACCGCGTTCTTCGAGGGGAAGCCGCTACCTTATGCGGTCAAATCAGCCTGAATCGGCCCTTTTCGGCCGTTTCAAGTCCGGCCGGCAACGAACTGGAATTGGTGTGAATTTTGCTCTTGGCAAGCGGGCAGAGAGCGGTTAAAGAACCGCCTCCGGACGTGCCGGCCTCGGCTGGCGCGTTCGTGCACGCATCCCGAAAAACCCGATACGACAGGAGATCATTCCTTTTCAGGACGTCCGTAAGGATTTGCCGGAAAAGGAAGAGAGAAATCCGTCGGTTGGCTGGGGTGCGGGCAGAGGTCGGGCGGTTCGCCGGCTGACCTTGTCCTGTCCAAGACTGCAGGCGCCGGCGGGGAATTTCGATTTCTCAACGGCTTAATCGCATAGCCTGCATAGACGGGTGAAGACCGGATTTCACTTCGCACCCAGCTTTAGCGGCTGGTTTCGCGAAACGGGTCTGGTTCGGACCTCGACACGCCGTGGGCCTCATGGGCTCCCGGAGGGCAGGCTTTGAATTGTCGTCTTGCCCGGCGTGTCCGAAGGGCTTTGCCCCGGAGGTTCAGGTTTGGGTGGGACGATGGGTGCAACCCGGTGGTCCCGCTTTTGCGATGACCGCCAACCGGAGAGAGCTTGCTGTGGAACGAGCGGCAAAAAAAGAAGCGGTCGAACAGCTCCATGAGGTCTTCAAGACCACGGGCGTCGCGATCGTTGCTCAATATTCCGGCCTCACCGTCGCCCAGATGCAGACTCTGCGCAAGCAGATGCGGCAGGCTGGCGCATCGGTGAAGGTCTCGAAGAACCGTCTCGCCAAAATTGCTCTTGAAGGCACTGACGTCGTTGCCATCGGCCCCATGCTGAAGGGACCGACCGTGATCGCGACTTCCAGCGATCCGGTAGCGGCGCCGAAGGTCGCCATCGACTTCGCCAAGGCGAACGAAAAGTTCGTCATCGTCGGCGGATCGATGGGGAAGACCGTCCTGAATGTCGACGGCGTGAAGGCGCTTGCCTCGCTACCGTCGCTTGACGAACTGCGCGGCAAGATCGTCGGCCTCATCGTGGCCCCGGCGACCAAGCTGGCCCAGCTCGCCAACGCGCCCGCGGGCAAGCTCGCACGCGTCATCCAGGCTCATGCCTCAAAGGGCGAAGCGGCCTGACGCCCTTCGCAAAACTCAAACCCGAACCAGACTTACACTCAAGGAAACTGAACAATGGCTGACTTGCAGAAGATCGTTGACGACCTCTCGAGCCTCACCGTGCTCGAAGCTGCCGAGCTCGCGAAGCTCCTCGAAGAGAAGTGGGGCGTTTCGGCTGCCGCGGCTGTCGCCGTGGCCGGCCCGGCCGCAGGTGGCGCCGCCGCCGCTCCGGCCGAAGAGAAGACCGAGTTCACGGTCGTTCTCGCCAGCGCCGGCGACAAGAAGATCGAGGTCATCAAGGAAGTCCGCGCCATCACTGGTCTCGGCCTGAAGGAAGCAAAGGACCTCGTCGAGGGTGCTCCGAAGCCGCTGAAGGAAGGCGTGAACAAGGAAGAAGCCGACAAGATCAAGGCCCAGCTCGAGAAGGCTGGCGCCAAGGTCGAGCTCAAGTAAGCAGCACTTACTGGCAAGGATCCCGGCTGCGTTCGGCGCGGTCGGGGTCCTGGTCCGCTGCTCCAGAGGGTGGCCGAGATGCAAAAGGCGTGCGACGGAACCTCCCGACGTAGGCCGAACACGAAAAAGTGTGGGGATTTGAGGGTTTGACCCTCGAATCTGCACTATTGTCGCCCCATATCGGGTCGACAGCACGAAAGCGCGGTGGGCAGGGATGCCGGATTTCCCTGTAAGCCGTTGGGAGAGCAGGTTATTTCGGGCTTTTGCAGTCCGTGAAGTTGGTCGATGTGACGGGCGGGTGCGCTCTTGCGCCCCGCGCGTCGTTTTGCGTTTTGAAGGTCTGAAGAACAGATTCAGGACATTCCTGCCTGAAGCTGAGGCTCCAGCCCCAAGACGGTTCGAAGAATTCAACCCGGAGAGCGGTGGCAGCCGCGTTCCGGACGGCGCGCCCCGAGCGGGCGACGAAAATGAGAGGCCACGATGGCGCAGCAGACATTCACCGGTCGCAAACGAGTTCGCAAGTTCTTCGGACACATCAAGGAAGTCGCCGAGATGCCGAACCTCATCGAGGTTCAGAAGGCGTCCTATGATCAGTTCCTGATGGTCGACGAGCCCCCGGGCGGCCGTCTCGACGAAGGTCTGCAGGCGGTGTTCCGCTCGGTGTTTCCGATTTCCGACTTCTCGGGCACCTCGATGCTGGAATTCGTCCGCTACGAGTTCGAGCAGCCGAAATACGACGTCGACGAGTGCCGTCAGCGCGGCATGACCTTCGCTGCACCCCTCAAGGTGACGCTGCGTCTGATCGTGTTCGATATCGACGAGGAAACGGGCGCCAAGTCGGTGAAGGACATCAAGGAGCAGGACGTCTACATGGGCGACATCCCGCTCATGACGATGAACGGCACCTTCATCGTCAACGGTACCGAGCGCGTCATCGTCTCGCAGATGCACCGGTCGCCCGGCGTGTTCTTCGACCACGACAAGGGCAAGACCCATTCCTCGGGCAAGCTGCTATTCGCCGCCCGCGTCATCCCGTATCGCGGCTCCTGGCTCGATATCGAGTTCGACGCCAAGGACATCGTCTATGCGCGTATCGACCGTCGCCGCAAGATTCCGGTGACGTCGCTGATGTTCGCTCTCGGCCTCGACGGCGAGGCGATCCTGTCCACGTTCTACAAGAAGATTCTCTACAAGCGGACGAAGGAGGGCTGGCGTGTTCCGTTCGACGCCAACCGTTTCCGCGGCTACTCGACCGTCAACGACCTGATCGACGCCGACACCGGCAAGGTCGTGCTCGAGGCCGGCAAGAAGCTCACTGTCCGCGCCGCGCGCCAGCTCCAGGAGAAGGGGCTGAAGGCGCTGCGCATGGCTGACGAGGAACTGGTCGGCAACTACGTCGCCGAGGATCTCGTCAACCCGAAGACCGGCGAGATCCACGCCGAGGCCGGTGAGGAAATCACCGACAAGCTGATGAAGGCGCTCAACGAGCAGGGATACAAGGAGCTGCCGCTGCTCGACATCGACCATGTCAATGTCGGACCCTACATCCGCAATACGCTGTCGGCCGACAAGAACATGACGCGTGAGGACGCGCTGTTCGACATCTACCGCGTGATGCGTCCGGGCGAGCCGCCGACGCTGGAGTCGGCGCAGGCGATGTTCCAGTCGCTGTTCTTCGACGCAGAACGCTACGACCTCTCCGCGGTCGGTCGCGTCAAGATGAACATGCGCCTCGACCTCGATGCGCCCGACACCCAGCGCACGCTTCGCAAGGAGGACATCCTCTCCGTCATCAAGACGCTGGTGGATCTGCGCGACGGCAAGGGCGAGATCGACGACATCGACCATCTCGGCAACCGCCGTGTGCGTTCGGTCGGCGAGCTCATGGAGAACCAGTACCGCATCGGCCTGCTGCGCATGGAGCGCGCGATCAAGGAGCGCATGTCCTCGGTCGACATCGACACGGTCATGCCGCAGGACCTGATCAACGCGAAGCCCGCAGCTGCCGCCGTGCGCGAGTTCTTCGGCTCCTCGCAGCTCTCGCAGTTCATGGACCAGACCAACCCGCTGTCGGAAATCACCCACAAGCGCCGCCTGTCGGCGCTTGGACCGGGCGGTCTGACCCGCGAGCGCGCCGGCTTCGAGGTGCGCGACGTGCATCCGACGCATTACGGCCGCATCTGCCCGATCGAGACGCCGGAAGGTCCGAACATCGGCCTGATCAACTCGCTCGCGACCTTCGCGCGCGTGAACAAGTACGGCTTCGTCGAGACGCCGTACCGCAAGGTCAAGGACGGCCGTGTCACCGACGAGGTCGTGTACCTGTCGGCGATGGAAGAGGGACGCTATTCCGTGGCTCAGGCCAACGTGCCGGTCGACGCCAAGGGTCGCTTCACCGAAGACCTGGTGGTCTGCCGCTCGAGCGGCACCCGCGACGTCGTGCCGATGACGCCCGACAAGGTCGACTACATGGACGTGTCGCCGAAGCAGCTGGTTTCGGTCGCCGCGGCGCTGATTCCGTTCCTCGAGAACGACGACGCCAACCGCGCGCTGATGGGCTCGAACATGCAGCGCCAGGCGGTGCCGCTGGTTCGCGCCGAGGCGCCGTTCGTCGGCACCGGCATGGAGGGTGTGGTTGCCCGTGACTCGGGTGCCGCGATCGCGGCGCGCCGCTCCGGCGTGATCGACCAGATCGACGCGACCCGCGTCGTCATCCGCGCGACGGAAGATCTCGATCCCACCAAGTCGGGCGTCGATATCTACCGTCTGATGAAGTACCAGCGCTCCAACCAGTCGACCTGCATCAACCAGCGTCCGCTGGTGAAGGTCGGTGACGTCGTCAAGAAGGGCGACATCATCGCCGACGGTCCGTCGACCGATCTCGGCGAACTCGCGCTCGGCCGAAACGTGCTGGTCGCGTTCATGCCGTGGAACGGCTACAACTTCGAAGACTCGATCCTGCTCTCCGAGCGGATCGTGAAGGAAGACGTCTTCACCTCGATCCACATCGAGGAGTTCGAGGTGATGGCGCGCGACACCAAGCTCGGACCTGAGGAAATCACCCGCGACATCCCGAACGTCTCGGAAGAAGCGCTGAAGAACCTCGACGAGGCCGGCATCGTCTACATCGGCGCTGAGGTGCGCGCCGGCGACATCCTGGTCGGCAAGATCACGCCGAAGGGCGAAAGCCCGATGACGCCGGAAGAAAAGCTCCTGCGCGCCATCTTCGGCGAGAAGGCCTCCGACGTTCGCGACACCTCGCTGCGCGTCCCTCCGGGCGTGCAGGGCACGATCGTTGAAGTGCGCGTGTTCAACCGCCATGGTGTCGACAAGGACGAGCGTGCGCTGGCGATCGAGCGGGAAGAGATCGAGCGCCTCGCCAAGGACCGCGACGACGAGCAGGCCATCCTGGACCGCAACGTCTACAACCGTCTTGCCGAGCTCCTCGAGGGGCGGCAGGGCATCGCAGGCCCGAAAGGCTTCAAGAAGGACACCAAGATCACCCGTGCGGTGCTCGAGGAGTACCCGAAGTCGCAATGGTGGCTGTTCGCTTCGCCCAACGACAAGCTGATGGCCGAGATCGAGGCCATGCGGAAGCAGTACGACGAGTCGAAGAAGGGGCTGGAACAGCGCTTCCTCGACAAGGTCGAGAAGCTTCAGCGCGGCGACGAGCTTCCGCCCGGCGTGATGAAGATGGTCAAGGTCTTCGTCGCGGTGAAGCGCAAGATCCAGCCCGGCGACAAGATGGCCGGCCGCCACGGCAACAAGGGCGTGGTGTCGAAGATCGTGCCGATCGAGGACATGCCTTTCCTCGAAGACGGCACGCATGCCGACATCGTACTCAATCCGCTCGGCGTGCCTTCGCGCATGAACGTCGGACAGATCCTCGAGACCCATCTCGGCTGGGCCTGCGCCGGCCTCGGCAAGCGTATCGGCCAGACGGTCGATGCCTATCTGTCGAAGCAGGACATCAAGCCGCTGAAGGAAACCTTGAAGAAGGTCTACGGCGAGGACGAGACGATCAAGTCGCTCAACGACAACGAGCTGCTCGAACTCGGCCATAACCTCAGCCGCGGCGTGCCGATCGCGACGCCGGTGTTCGACGGCGCCAAGGAAGCCGACATCGAGGAGATGCTGAAGCTTGCCGGTCTCGACGCGTCGGGGCAGTCGACCGTCTATGACGGCCGCACCGGCGATCCGTTCGATCGCAAGGTGACGGTGGGCTACATCTACATGCTCAAGCTGCACCATCTGGTCGACGACAAGATCCACGCGCGTTCGATCGGTCCGTACTCGCTCGTCACCCAGCAGCCGCTGGGCGGCAAGGCGCAGTTCGGCGGCCAGCGCTTCGGCGAAATGGAGGTGTGGGCGCTCGAGGCTTACGGCGCGGCGTACACGCTCCAGGAGATGCTGACGGTGAAGTCGGACGACGTCGCCGGCCGTACCAAGGTGTACGAGGCGATCGTGCGCGGCGACGACACGTTCGAGGCCGGTATTCCGGAATCGTTCAACGTGCTGGTCAAGGAAATGCGCTCGCTCGGCCTCAACGTCGACTTGCATAACTCCAAGATGGGACCGGCGCCGACGTCGGAAGCGGCCGAGTAATACGATCTTTCATGCCCGGCCCTCGCGGCCGGGCATTGGTGCCCCTCCCGAGGCCTTGAGGGCAGGGCGCCCCGCTAAGTGATTTTCGAATTTGCGGCCGGAGGCGACCGGCACGCGAGGAGAAGACGATGAACCAAGAAATTATGAATCTCTTCAATCCGACGACGCCGGCTCAGGTCTTCGACCAGATCCGGATCTCGATCGCGTCTCCGGAAAAGATTCTGTCCTGGTCCTACGGCGAGATCAAGAAGCCGGAGACCATCAACTACCGCACCTTCAAGCCCGAGCGCGACGGCCTGTTCTGCGCGCGCATCTTCGGGCCGATCAAGGACTACGAGTGCTTGTGCGGCAAGTACAAGCGCATGAAGTACAAGGGCATCATCTGCGAGAAGTGCTCGGTCGAGGTCACGCTGTCGCGCGTTCGGCGCGAGCGCATGGGCCACATCGAACTCGCAGCCCCCGTCGCCCACATCTGGTTCCTGAAGTCGCTGCCCTCGCGCATCGGTCTTCTGCTGGATATGACGCTCAAGGATCTCGAGCGGATCCTCTACTTCGAATATTACGTCGTGCTGGAGCCGGGTCTCACCGCGCTGAAGGACCGTCAGCTGCTGTCGGAAGACGAATATCTGAAGGCACAGGACGAGTACGGCCAGGATTCCTTCACCGCCATGATCGGCGCGGAGGCGATCCGTGAGCTGCTCAAGGGCATGGACCTCGAGAAGCTCGAGGCCTCCTTGCGCGTCGAGATGCAGGAGACCGACTCCGACATCAAGCACAAGAAGCTCGCCAAGCGCCTGAAGATCGTGGAAGCGTTCCGCCACTCCGGCAACAAGCCGGAATGGATGATCATGACCGTGGTCCCGGTGATTCCGCCGGACCTGCGTCCGCTGGTGCCGCTGGACGGCGGCCGCTTCGCGACCTCGGACCTCAACGATCTCTACCGCCGTGTCATCAACCGCAACAACCGGTTGAAGCGGCTGATGGAGCTGCGCGCGCCCGACATCATCATCCGCAACGAGAAGCGCATGCTTCAGGAGGCCGTCGACGCGCTGTTCGACAACGGCCGCCGTGGTCGCGTCATCACCGGCGCCAACAAGCGTCCGCTGAAGTCGCTCGCCGACATGCTCAAGGGCAAGCAGGGCCGCTTCCGTCAGAACCTGCTCGGCAAGCGCGTCGACTATTCGGGCCGCTCGGTGATCGTGGTCGGTCCCGAACTGCGCCTGCATCAGTGCGGCCTGCCGAAGAAGATGGCGCTCGAACTGTTCAAGCCGTTCATCTACTCGCGGCTTGACGCCAAGGGTCTGTCCACCACCGTGAAGCAGGCCAAGAAGCTGGTCGAGAAGGAGCGGCCCGAGGTCTGGGACATCCTGGACGAGGTCATCCGCGAGCATCCGGTGCTGCTCAACCGCGCGCCGACGCTGCATCGCCTGGGCATCCAGGCGTTCGAGCCCGTGCTCATCGAGGGCAAGGCGATCCAGCTCCACCCGCTGGTCTGCTCCGCCTTCAACGCCGACTTCGACGGCGACCAGATGGCCGTCCACGTTCCGCTGTCGCTTGAAGCGCAGCTGGAAGCGCGCGTCCTGATGATGTCGACCAACAACATCCTGCATCCGGCGAACGGTCAGCCGATCATCGTGCCGTCGCAGGACATCGTGCTCGGCCTGTACTACGTCTCGATCATGCGCGAAGGCCTGCCCGGCGAGGGCAAGGTGTTCGGCGACATGGCCGAACTCGAGCACGCGCTGCACGCGAAGGTCATCCACCTCCACACCAAGATCAAGTACCGGTGGGAAGGCATGGACGAGACCGGCAAGGTCTCCAAGCGCTGGATCGAAACCACCGCCGGCCGCGTCATGCTCGGCAATCTGCTGCCGAAGAACCCGCGGATTTCGTACGAGATCATCAACAAGCTGATGACCAAGCGCGAGATCTCCGGCGTCATCGACCAAGTCTACCGCCACTGCGGTCAGAAGGAGACCGTGATCTTCTGCGACCGCATCATGGCGCTCGGCTTCTACAACGCGTTCAAGGCCGGCATCTCGTTCGGCAAGGACGACATGGTCGTGCCGCACGGCAAGTGGAAGATCGTCGACACCACCCGTACGCTGGCGAAGGATTTCGAGCAGCAGTACAACGACGGTCTGATCACGCACGGCGAGAAGTACAACAAGGTCGTCGACGCCTGGTCGAAGGCCACGGAAGAAATCGCCAAGGCGATGATGAAGGAGATCTCCGCCACCAAGAAGACGGCGAGCGGAGCCGACGCCGACATCAACTCGATCTACATGATGGCTCACTCCGGTGCCCGCGGTTCGCCGGCCCAGATGCGCCAGCTCGCCGGCATGCGCGGCCTGATGGCCAAGCCGTCGGGTGAGATCATCGAGACGCCGATCATCTCGAACTTCAAGGAAGGCCTCTCGGTGCTCGAGTACTTCAACTCGACCCACGGCGCCCGCAAGGGCCTCGCGGACACCGCGTTGAAGACCGCGAACTCCGGCTACCTGACCCGTCGTCTCGTCGACGTGGCGCAGGACTGCATCATCACGCAGAGCGACTGCGGAACCAAGCTCGGCATCAAGATGCGCGCCATCGTCGACGCCGGCACCGTGGTCGCTTCGCTCGGCTCGCGCATCCTCGGACGCACGGCCTGCGAAGACGTGCGTGACAGCTCGGGCAAGGTGATCGTCAAGCGCGATACGCTGATGGAAGAGAGCCACGTGGATGCCATCCATCAGGCCGGCATCCAGGAGGTGAAGATCCGCTCGGCGCTGACCTGCGAGCTCGTCAACGGCATCTGCGGCAAGTGCTACGGCCGTGACCTCGCCCGCGGCACGCCGGTCAACCATGGCGAAGCGGTCGGCGTCATCGCGGCGCAATCGATCGGCGAGCCGGGCACGCAGCTGACCATGCGCACCTTCCACATCGGTGGTGCGGCGCAGCTCAACGAGCAGTCCTTCGTCGAAGCCAACTTCGACGGCAAGATCGTGATCAGGAACAAGGCCATCGCCCGCAACAGCGAAGGTCACCTGATCGCGATGGTGCGCAACATGGTTGTCGCGATCGTCGATGCCGACGGCACCGAGCGTGCAACGCACCGTATTCAGTACGGTTCGCGCCTGCACGTTGACGAGGGCGACATGGTCAAGCGCGGCCAGCGTATCGTCGAGTGGGATCCCTACACCCGTCCACTGCTCACCGAAGTCGAAGGAACCATCGGCTTCGAGGATCTTGTCGAGGGGCAGTCGATCTCGGAAACGCTCGACGAAGCCACCGGTATCGCCAAGCGCGTGGTTATCGACTGGCGCTCGACGCGCGGCGGCTCGGACCTGCGTCCGGCCATCGTGGTCAAGGGCAAGGACGGCAAGGTGCTCAAGCTCGCTCGGGGCGGCGATGCCCGCTACATGCTGTCGGTCGACGCCATTCTGTCTGTCGACATTGGAGCCAAGGTTGCGCCGGGCGACATCCTCGCCCGTGTCTCGACCGAAAGCGCCAAGACGCGTGACATCACCGGCGGTCTGCCGCGCGTGGCGGAACTGTTCGAGGCCCGGCGCCCGAAGGATGCGGCAATCATCGCCGAAATCGCGGGCACCATCCGGTTCGGACGCGACTACAAGAACAAGCGTCGCATCTCGATCGAGCCGATGGACAAGACCGACGAGCCGCGCGAGTACCTGATCCCGAAGGGCAAGCACATCCACCTCCAGGACGGCGACGTCGTCGAAAAGGGCGACTTCATCGTGGAGGGCAACCCGGCGCCGCACGACATCCTGGCGGTGAAGGGCATCGAGGAACTCGCGGCCTATCTGGTCAACGAGATCCAGGAGGTCTACCGGCTGCAAGGCGTGCTCATCAACGACAAGCACATCGAGGTGATTGTCCGTCAGATGCTCCAGAAGGTGGAAGTCACCGACCAGGGCGATACGGACATGATCTCGGGCGAGCAGGTCGACAAGATCGAGTTCGACGCGCTGAACGCGAAGGCCAAGGAAGAGGGCAAGAAGCCCGCCACGGGAACGCCGGTTCTGCTCGGCATCACCAAGGCGAGCCTGCAGACCCGGTCCTTCTTCTCGGCGGCATCGTTCCAGGAGACCACACGCGTCCTCACCGAAGCGGCGGTCAACGGCAAGATCGATCCGCTCGAGGGCCTCAAGGAGAACGTCATCGTCGGCCGGCTGATCCCGGCGGGCACCGGCGCCTCCATGGCCAAGATCCGCGAAGTCGCCATGAAGCGCGACAAGCTGATCCTGGACGAGCGCGAGAAGCAGGCGGCCGTCGTGTCGCCCGCACCGGAAGCCGAGCTTCCTGCGCTGCCGCCTGCGGAATGATCGTTCATCCGTAGGAATACGTAGGACAATGAAAAGGCCGGCTTTTGCCGGCCTTTTTGCTGCTATCTTTGCCTGCTGCGACGCAGGCTCAGCCTCCATTCATCTTTCCTTCAGCCGCAAAAGGGCTTCTGCTAGGAGAGCGTAGACCGGTGGTCCCGCGATGGGGGCAGGGCCGGAAGACCACGGAACCCACATGCTTGATCTCGCAATCGTAGGCGGCGGCCCCGGCGGGCTGATGAGCGCCTGGTATCTGAAGCGTAAGCTCGGCGATCTCTGTCGCGTCACCATCTACGAGGCCTCCGATCGGCTCGGCGGCAAGATCGTCACGCGCAAATTCGATTCAGCCCCCGCGATGTACGAGGCCGGCGTTGCCGAGATCTACGACTACTCGATGACGGGACCCGATCCGCTGCGCGAATTGATCCAGCATTTCGGCCTCCAGACCATCCCGATGGACGCCGAGCAGGTACATTTTGGCGGCGAACTCATCAATGATGTGCCCGGCATGCGCCGCAGATATGGCGCCAAGACCGCGGACGCGATCGAGGCGTTCCGGAAGCGCTGCACCGAGGCAATGTCGCCCGTCGAGTATTACGAGGGCGTTGGTGCGCACGACAACGAGAATCCCTGGGCTTACAAGACCGCCGAGCAGGTGCTCGACGAGGAGGTCGAGGACGAGACGGCAAAGCGTTTCTTCAAGGTGATGGCGCGGTCCGACATCGCGACCGAGAGCCACAACACCAACGGTCTCAATGCCCTCAAGAACTATCTGATGGACGTCGATGGCTATATCGGCCTCTATTCCATCCAGAACGGCAACGAGCAGCTGATCGAATGCCTGCAGTCCGAGGTCAACGCGGACATCCAGCTCAATCACCGCGTGCTCACCGTCGGCAAGGCGCCGACCGGCCGCTATCAGCTCAAGATGATGAACGGCAAGGGACCGGAGATCCGCGATTTCGATCTCGTGCTGGTCTGCCTGCCGCATTCCTGGCTCGCCACCCTCGGCTGGGAGGGCGAGCAGCTGCGCAGGTCGATGGTCAAGCACGTTGCCTACTTCGACCGTCCCGCTCATTATTTGCGCGTGTCGATCCTGTTCGACGAGCCGTTCTGGGGCGAGAAGATTCCCGGAGCCTGGTTCATGTCGGAGGCCTTCGGCGGCTGCTGCGTCTACAATGAGGGTGCGCGTCACGACGTCGGCAAGCATGGCGTTCTGAACTGGCTCATCCCCGGCTCCGACGCGCTGGCTTTCGCCAATCTGTCGGACGGGGAGCTGATCGATGCCGCCCTGAAGTCGCTGCCGGCGTCTCTCGGCGATGCGCGTTTGCATTTCATGGAAGGCAAGATCCACCGCTGGCTGTCGTCGGTGAACGCAATTCCAGGCGGCTTGCCGGTGCGCGACGTCATGACCAATCACCGGCCCGAGCCGAAGGATCATCCCGGAATCGTCGTGGTCGGCGACTATCTGTTCGACTCGACGCTGAACGGTCTGCTCGACTCCTCGGACGCAGCGACCGACATTATCCTGACCGAGATGATGCGCCTGCGCCGCGAACGCACGCAGGAGGATAAGCCGCTTTCGAACAAGATCGATCGCGATTATTTCGAGAACTATCGCGGCCTCGGACCCTATCACCAGGCCTGGCGCCACTTCACCGACCCCGATTACCTCACCAGACTGATCAGCATCGTCTGGGGCAAGGCGACGGGCGCCAAGATGCTGGTCGCGGGTTCCGCCAGCGGAGAATTGGTCGGTGCGCTGCGCGATCGCGGCATCGATGCATGGGGAATCGAGAACAATCGCGGCATCCACGCCAAGACGCCAAAAGCGCTGAAGAAGTACAACAAGCTCGGCTCGATCACCGACATGCCGTTCAAGGACCGCGCGTTCGATTTCGTGTTTGAGACCAGCCTCTGTCACGTTGCCCCCAGACAGGTGGGCCGCGCGATCCGCGAGCTCAACCGCGTGGTCAAGACCGGCCTCGTGTTCGGCTCGATCACCTCGGACATGGCGCCGGCATTGATCGACCGATACGATCTCCTGCGCGGCGTCAAGAAGCTGGGTACCTGGTGGGAATGGTCCGAACTGTTCTTCGGCAACGGCTTCGATCTGTCGATGCACCGCAAGGATTGCACCGATGCGCTCTGGGAAGCGACGCTCGCCGCGAACAAGGGGCCTGGGCAATGGTACGCCGACGCCGATAGCTTGCGTTATTCCTTCTTCGACAAGGTCGAGGACGAGGATTAGCCCGCGGGATGCGGTGCGAATTCGCCAATTGTTTTGCCGAATTCATCCTGATCGCATAGAATCGGTGCAATAGCGGTTGCCGCTATTCCTGCATTCTCTGCGGTCATGCCGGCCGTCAGCATCGGTTGGTTTCATGGCGTCCAAGCCCCTCCCTCCCGACAAACAGAAGCTCGCCGCGAAAGAGGCGGTCGAGCTCGACGACAAGCTGGCCTCTGCTGCCAAAGTCGATCTCGACGACGAGGACGAAGAAGACGGAGAGGACGAACTGGAACTCGACGACGATGAGGACGAGGACCTCGTCGTCTTTACTGCGCGCGAGGCCGCCGGGGCGCTCGCGACCATCGTCGGATTCGTCAGGCCCTATCTGACCAACTACAAGCGGATGCTGTCCTACGTGGCGTTCGGTGTCCTCGTGGAGACGCTGTTCAACGTCATTATGCCCCTCAGCCTCAAGTATCTGATCGACGACGCGCTGGGCGAGGAGGACTTCCGGGCGCTCTACAAGATCCTCGGCGTGCTCGCGATCGCCGGCATATTCACCTCGATCGTCGCGGTCTGGTACGAGCGCTGGGACGCGCGGCTTGCCGCCTGCATCATCTCCGATGTCCGCAAGCGCCTGTTCGAGCATGTCCAGGACCTGCCGGCCGCCTATTTCGGCCGCACGAAGCGCGGCGAGATCCTGTCGCGTTTCTCGGTCGACCTCTCGGCCTTCGAAGGTTCGGTCAAGACGTTCGCCAACAGCGCGGCGCTGCCGTTCCTGGAACTGATCGCCGGCATCATCCTGATGTTGTTCCTGAACTGGCAGCTCGCCGTCGTCGCGCTACTGGTGTTCCCGATCACACTGATCGGCCCGCGGATTCTGACTCCTAAAGCGGTGCAGGCCAACTACGAGCAGAAGCTCAACGAGAGCGCGCTGCTCGGCATGGTGCAGGAGAATGTCGCGGCGCAGGCTGTGATCAAGGCGTTCAGCCTCCAACGCAAGATGTTCGGCTTCTTCACCTTGCGCAACGACGAGACCCGCAACAGGATCGCTGCGGCTACGTTCCTCTCGACGATGGTGGAGCGGACGGTCACCATCTCAGTTCTTCTCCTGCATCTCGTGGTGCTCGCGATCGGCGCCTATCTTGCAACCACCGGCCAGATCACCATCGGGACCTTCGTCACCTTCGAGAGCGCGTTCTGGGAGGTGTCCTACAACATCGCTCACGTCATGCATTTCGTCCCGGTGTCGATCTCCTCGGCCGCCGCCATCCGCCACATCCAGGAATTGCTCGATGAGCCGACCCGCGCCGCCGATCGTCCGGGTGCGCCCGATCTGCCGCGCATCACCAACGACATCACTTTCGATCACGTCACCTTCCGGTACGAGGGCAGTCAGACGCCGGTGCTGGATAATCTCAGCCTCAAGCTCAATGCCGGCAAGCGTATCGCCATCGTCGGTCCGAGCGGCTCCGGCAAGAGCACGCTGCTCAATCTGATCCTGCGGCTCTACGTTCCCGACGAGGGCCGCGTCACCATCGACGGCGTCGATGTCCGCAGGGTGACGCTGGATTCGCTGCGGCGGAGCATGGCAGTGGTGTTCCAGGAGAACATGCTCTTCAACATGTCGATCCGCGAGAACATCCGTCTCGGCAAGGAGGGCGCAACGGACGAAGAGGTGGAGGAGGCGGCCAAGAAGGCCGAGATCCACCGCTACATCATGAGCCTGCCGCAGCGCTACGATACGCCCGTCGGGGAACGCGGAGACACGCTGTCGGGCGGCCAGCGCCAACGCATCGCGATCGCCCGCGCAATCATCCGGAACCCTTCCGTGCTGCTGCTGGACGAAGCCACCTCGGCGCTCGATCAGACCACGGAGGCCGCAATCAACCGTACGCTGCTCAAGGTCGCCAAGGGTCGCACCATGATCTGGTCGACCCACCGTCTGACCTCGGTGGTCGAGATGGATGAGATCATCGTGATTTCAGGGGGCAGGGCGATCGAGCGGGGCTCCCACGCCGAGCTGCTCGCCAGGAACGGCATCTATCGCAAGCTGTGGAACGACCAGATCCACCAGCCTCATGGCGCGTCGGCTCACGCCGAGGACAGCGGCGATGACGATGATGACGATCTCGACGATGAGGACGAGGAGTGATCGCGGGCGGGCGTTCAGCTCCGGAAGAACAGACCCTGTCTGATCTATCTTGCCGTCGGGGCTGCGCAAACGCAGCGCCGGCATAGCGATTCTCGGATCCAAATCGTTCGGCCGGCGCGGAGCCGCTGATTTTCTCGGGCCTCTGCGTGGGTGGCATAAGCTTCTGCAACGGCGATCAGTGTCGTCGGAAATCAGCTCGCGGGGCTCGACATCGCAACGCGCGATTGCGCCGGAACCCGACCGCGGAGGGCGGATTGGCGCCCGGCCATCAAAAGAACCTCATTCTAGTAATAAAGGAATATTTAATCCGGATGAAATATGATCGATACTGGCACAGCGGACACTCTGTTGCTCCGTCGGTCGGACGCGGTGGGTACGCCGAAGAGGCTAATTCTGCAGGCGCATGAAGCGCTTTGTGACTGTCGTTTCGCCTTGACTAGACCGATTCTCGCTTATAGAAAGCGCCTCACTTAACGACAGGCGGTGAGCATCGCCAGAGTCGGAACGGGCCACCCGTTGATCCCCAAGGACTAGTCCACAAGGGTCGCTCAAGGCGGGCACCAACCTCGACGAATGCCGCTCAAACGCTGTCGATCATAGCTAGGCAATGCCAGTGCGATTTTAGTTCTCTTGAGCACGCTCTCTTGAGATCGAATTCGGATGCATGACCTCAGTATTCGGGCCGCGGCGTTACGCTGAACGGCTTCAAGACTGCGGTCCTCTGTGGCGTCGAAGCGCTTTCCGCTCGGTGATGGAGCGGTTGGCGCAATTTCGCTTTGCGCGGATTGTTCCGCTTGAGGCGACCTCGTCGGGCGGGTGGCTCGAAAACAATTTGCGGTCCCGGCAACGGGCCGCGGCAAGACAGCGGGTCCGGAAGGGCCTGCGGCAGAACAAAGGGTAAGGCCAGGATGCCGACGATCAACCAGCTGATCGCTCAACCGCGGGAAGTGCAGAAGTCGCGCAAGAAGGTGCCGGCGCTGCAGCAGTCGCCTCAGAAGCGTGGTGTTTGCACCCGCGTCTACACCACGACCCCGAAGAAGCCGAACTCGGCGCTTCGCAAGGTCGCCAAGGTGCGCCTGACGAACGGCTTCGAGGTGATCGGCTACATCCCCGGCGAAGGTCATAACCTCCAGGAGCACTCGGTGGTCATGATCCGCGGCGGCCGCGTCAAGGACTTGCCCGGCGTGCGCTACCACATCCTCCGCGGCGTTCTGGATACCCAGGGCGTCAAGAACCGTAAGCAGCGTCGTTCGAAGTACGGCGCCAAGCGTCCGAAGTAAGCGGGAACCAAGCCTATGTCTCGTCGCCACTCTGCGGAAAAGCGCGAAGTCCTCCCGGATCCCAAGTTCGGGAACATCATCGTCACCAAGTTCATGAACTCGGTGATGTACGCCGGCAAGAAGTCGGTTGCGGAAGGCATCGTCTATGGTGCGTTCGGCATCATCGAGGCCAAGACCAAGCAGAACCCGCTCGGCGTGTTCGAGCAGGCGCTCGAGAACGTCATGCCGACCATCGAGGTGCGCTCCCGCCGCGTCGGCGGCGCGACCTACCAGGTTCCGGTCGAAGTTCGCTCGACCCGCCGGCAGGCCTTGGGCATTCGCTGGCTGATCTCTGCCGCGCGCGAGCGCAACGAGAAGACGATGACGGAGCGCCTCTCGGCGGAGCTCCTGGACGCATCGAACAACCGCGGGAACGCCGTCAAGAAGCGTGAAGACGTGCACCGGATGGCGGAAGCCAACCGCGCCTTCTCGCACTATCGCTGGTAACGGCGACACACTCGGACTCGCAAGGAACGCCCCATGCCCCGCCAACATGCCATCGAGGACTACCGCAATTTCGGTATCATGGCGCATATCGACGCCGGCAAGACCACGACGACCGAGCGCATCCTCTATTACACCGGCAAGAGCCACAAGATCGGCGAAGTGCACGAGGGTGCCGCGACGATGGACTGGATGGAGCAGGAGCAGGAGCGTGGCATCACGATCACCTCGGCTGCGACCACCGCCTTCTGGAACGGCAAGCGCCTGAACATCATCGACACCCCCGGCCACGTCGACTTCACCATCGAAGTCGAGCGCAGCTTGCGCGTGCTCGACGGCGCCGTCTGCGTGCTCGACTCCAACCAAGGTGTCGAGCCCCAGACCGAGACCGTCTGGCGCCAGGGTGACAAGTACAAGGTTCCGCGCATCGTCTTCGCCAACAAGATGGACAAGATCGGTGCCGATTTCTTCAAGTGCCTGTCTGACATCGTCGACCGTCTGGGTGCCAAGCCCGTTGCGATCCAGCTTCCGATCGGCGCCGAGAACAACTTCAAGGGTCTCGTCGACCTCGTGAAGATGAAGGGCGTCGTCTGGAACGATGAAGCGCTCGGCGCGAAGTTCGACTATGTCGACATTCCGGAAGACCTCGTCGACCAGGCCAAGGAATACCGCGAGAAGATGGTGGAAGCCGCCGTCGAGCTCGATGACGACGCCATGGCCGCCTATCTCGACGGCAAGGAGCCGGACGAAGCGACCCTGAAGCGCCTGATCCGCAAGGCGGTGCTGACCGGCGCGTTCTATCCCGTGCTGTGCGGCTCGGCCTTCAAGAACAAGGGCGTGCAGCCGTTGCTTGATGCTGTCGTCGACTATCTGCCGTCGCCTCTCGACGTGCCCGCGATCAAGGGTACCGACGACAAGGGCAACGAGGTGGTGCGCAAGGCGGACGACAAGGAGCCCCTGGCGCTGCTCGCGTTCAAGATCATGGACGACCCCTTCGTCGGCACCATCACCTTCTGCCGCATCTATTCCGGTATCCTGCAGAGCGGCACCGGCGTCGTTAACTCGACCCGCGAGAAGAAGGAGCGGATCGGGCGCATGCTCTTGATGCATGCGAACAACCGCGAGGACATCAAGGAAGCCTATGCCGGCGACATCGTCGCGCTGGCCGGCCTGAAGGAAGCGCGCACCGGTGACACGCTGTGCGATCCCGACAAGCCGGTGATCCTGGAGAAGATGGAGTTCCCCGAGCCGGTCATCGAGATCGCGATCGAGCCGAAGTCCAAGGCCGACCAGGAGAAGCTGGGCGTGGCGCTGGCCAAGCTCGCCGCGGAGGATCCGTCCTTCCGCGTGTCGACCGACCACGAGTCCGGCCAGACCATTCTCAAGGGCATGGGCGAACTCCATCTCGACATCAAGGTCGACATTCTCAAGCGCACCTACAAGGTTGACGCCAACATCGGCGCGCCGCAGGTGGCGTTCCGTGAGCGCGTCACCAAGCGGGTCGAGCATAGCTACACCCACAAGAAGCAGACCGGCGGTACCGGCCAGTTCGCGGCCGTGTCGTTCATCGTCGAGCCGAACGAGCCCGGCAAGGGCTACGAGTTCGAGTCGAAGATCGTCGGCGGCGCGGTGCCGAAGGAGTACATCCCGGGCGTCGAGAAGGGCCTGGAGAGCGTACTGTCGTCCGGCGTGGTCGCGGGCTTCCCGGTGGTCGACGTCAAGGTGACGCTGGTCGACGGCAAGTATCACGACGTCGACTCGTCGGCGCTCGCCTTCGAAATCGCGTCGCGCGCCTGCTTCCGCGAAGCGCTGCAGATGGGCAAGTCCGTCCTGCTCGAGCCGATCATGAAGGTCGAAGTGGTGACCCCGGAAGACTACACCGGTTCGGTCATCGGCGACCTGAACTCCCGGCGCGGTCAGATCCAGGGCCAGGACATGCGCGGCAACGCCAACGTCATCAACGCGATGGTGCCGCTCATGAACATGTTCGGTTACGTGAACAACCTGCGCTCGATGAGCCAGGGTCGCGCGACCTTCACCATGCAGTTCGACCACTACGCAGAAGCGCCGGCCAACGTGTCGGCAGAAGTCCAGAAGAAGTTTGCCTGATTGTCGTCGGTCTCAAGCTGACGATTGAACGGAGAGTCAAATGGCCAAAGCAAAGTTTGAACGTACCAAGCCGCACTGCAACATCGGCACCATCGGTCACGTCGACCATGGCAAGACGTCGCTGACCGCGGCGATCACCAAAATCCTCGCCGAGACCGGCGGTGCGACGTTCACCGCGTACGATCAGATCGACAAGGCGCCGGAAGAGAAGGCGCGCGGCATCACCATCTCGACCGCGCACGTCGAGTATGAGACGCAGAACCGTCACTATGCCCACGTCGATTGCCCCGGCCACGCCGACTACGTGAAGAACATGATCACCGGCGCCGCGCAGATGGACGGTGCAATCCTGGTCGTGTCGGCCGCTGACGGCCCGATGCCGCAGACCCGTGAGCACATCCTGCTCGCCCGCCAGGTCGGCGTGCCCGCGCTCGTCGTGTTCCTCAACAAGTGCGACATGGTCGACGATCCGGAGCTGCTTGAGCTCGTCGAGCTCGAAGTTCGCGAACTGCTCTCGAAGTACGAGTTCCCCGGCGACAAGATCCCGATCATCAAGGGTTCGGCGCTCGCCGCTCTCGAAGACTCCGACAAGAAGCTGGGCCACGACGCCATTCTCGAGCTGATGCGCAATGTCGACGAGTACATCCCGCAGCCGGAGCGTCCGATCGACCAGCCGTTCCTGATGCCGGTCGAAGACGTTTTCTCGATCTCGGGCCGCGGTACCGTCGTGACCGGCCGTGTCGAGCGCGGCGTCGTCAAGGTCGGCGAGGAAATCGAGATCGTAGGTCTCCGCGCCACCCAGAAGACCACCGTCACCGGCGTCGAAATGTTCCGCAAGCTGCTCGATCAGGGCCAGGCCGGCGACAACATCGGTGCGCTGCTTCGCGGCACCAAGCGCGAGGACGTCGAGCGCGGCCAGGTTCTGGCCAAGCCCGGTTCGGTCAAGCCGCACACCAAGTTCAAGGCTGAGGCCTACATCCTCACCAAGGAAGAGGGCGGTCGCCACACCCCGTTCTTCACCAACTACCGTCCGCAGTTCTACTTCCGCACCACCGACGTGACTGGTGTCGTGCACCTGCCGGAAGGCACCGAGATGGTGATGCCGGGCGACAACATCGCGATGGAAGTGCACCTGATCGTGCCGATCGCGATGGAAGAGAAGCTGCGCTTCGCGATCCGCGAGGGCGGCCGCACCGTCGGCGCCGGCGTCGTCGCCTCGATCATCGAGTAATCACGCGAATAGGGAACGGTGAGTGGCGAATAGGGGATTCTGTTCGCTACTCGCTACTCGCCACCCACTGAGAAAGACACGGCAATGAACGGCCAAAACATTCGTATCCGTCTCAAGGCGTTCGACCATCGTATCCTCGATACGTCGACCCGCGAGATCGTGAACACGGCGAAGCGCACCGGCGCGCAGGTCCGCGGACCCATTCCGCTGCCCACCCGCATCGAGAAGTTCACCGTCAACCGTTCGCCCCACGTCGACAAGAAGAGCCGCGAACAGTTCGAGATGCGCACTCACAAGCGCCTGCTCGACATCGTCGATCCGACCCCGCAGACCGTCGACGCCTTGATGAAGCTCGACCTCGCTGCCGGCGTCGACGTCGAGATCAAGCTCTGAGCAAGACCCCGAGAGTGGGCGCCGGTTTCTGACCGGGTCTTGCTCACACCGAAGATTAGCTAGTCCGCAAGGACAGAAAGAACAGGAAGCAAGCCGATGCGCTCCGGAGTGATCGCACAAAAGGTCGGGATGACGCGGGTCTTCACGGAGGCCGGCGAACATATCCCCGTGACCGTGCTGAAGCTCGGCAATTGCCAGGTCGTAGGCCACCGCACCGAGGAGAAGAACGGTTACGTCGCGCTCCAGCTCGGATCTGGCAGCCGCAAGACCGTTTACATGCCGAAGGCTGAGCGCGGCCAGTTCGCGGTCGCCAAGGTCGAACCGAAGCGCCGGGTCGAGGAATTCCGGGTCAGCGCCGATGCGATGATCCCGGTCGGCGCCGAGATCCAGGCCGATCACTTCGTCGTCGGTCAGTTCGTCGACGTCACCGGCACCTCGGTCGGCAAAGGCTTCGCCGGCGGCATGAAGCGCTGGAACTTCGGCGGTCTGCGCGCCACGCACGGTGTGTCGATCTCGCACCGCTCCATCGGTTCGACCGGTGGCCGTCAGGACCCCGGCAAGACCTGGAAGAACAAGAAGATGCCCGGCCACATGGGCGTCGACCGCATCACCACGCTCAACCTTCGCGTCGTCCAGACCGATGTCGAGCGCGGCCTGATCCTCGTCGAGGGAGCCGTTCCCGGCTCCAAGGGCGGCTGGATCCGCGTGCGCGACGCCGTCAAGAAGCCGCTGCCGAAGGAAGCTCCGAAGCCCGGCAAGTTCAAGGTTGCTGGCGACGCGGAAGCCGCTCCGGCTGCGCAGGAGGCGTGAGATGGAATTGAAGGTTACCACCCTCGAAGGTAAGGAAGCGGGCTCGGTCCAGCTTTCCGACGCCATTTTCGGCCTCGAGCCGCGCGAGGACATCATCGCGCGCTGCGTGCAGTGGCAGCTGAACAAGCGGCAGGCCGGCACGCACAAGGCCAAGGGCCGCGCCGAGATCTGGCGCACGGGCAAGAAGATGTACAAGCAGAAGGGCACCGGCGGTGCTCGTCACGGCTCGGCCCGCGTGCCGCAGTTCCGTGGCGGCGGCCGTGCCTTCGGTCCGGTTGTGCGTTCGCACGCCACAGACCTGCCGAAGAAGGTCCGCGCCCTTGCGCTCAAGCACGCGCTCTCGGCCAAGGCCAAGGACGGCGATCTGGTCGTGATCGAGAAGGCCGCTCTCGATACCGCCAAGACCAAGGCGCTGCTCGGCCACTTCTCGGGCCTCGGGCTCACCAACGCGCTGATCATCGACGGTGCCGAGCTCAACAACGGTTTTGCCGCTGCCGCCCGGAACATCCCGAACATGGACGTGCTGCCGATCCAGGGCATCAACGTCTATGACATCCTGCGCCGTCAGAAGCTTGTTCTGACCAAGGCCGCCATCGATGCGCTGGAGGCGCGCTTCAAATGACGAAGAACATCGAGCCTCGCCACTACGACGTGATCCTGTCGCCGGTCGTTACCGAAAAGGCGACGATCGCCTCTGAGCACAACAAGGTGCTGTTCAAGGTGGCCGCGAAGGCGACCAAGCCGCAGATTAAGGAAGCGATCGAGAAGCTGTTCGACGTCAAGGTCAAGAGCGTCAACACGCTGGTCCGCAAAGGCAAGACGAAGGTCTTCCGCGGTAATCTCGGTTCGCAGTCGAACAGCAAGCGCGCGATCGTGACCCTCGAAGAGGGCCACCGGATCGACGTGACCACCGGTCTGTAAGGTCGTACGACGATGGCACTGAAGACATTCAATCCCACGACGCCGGGCCAGCGCCAGCTGGTCATGGTCGATCGTTCGGCCCTGTACAAGGGCAAGCCGGTCAAGGCACTCACTGAGGGCAAGAAGTCCTCGGGCGGCCGCAACAACACCGGTCGCATCACCGTGCGTTTCCGCGGTGGCGGTCACAAGCAGACGCTGCGTACCGTCGATTTCAAGCGCGAGAAGATCGACGTCCCCGCGACCGTCGAGCGGCTGGAGTACGATCCGAACCGAACCGGCTTCATCGCTCTGATCAAGTATCAGGACGGCGAGCAGGCCTATATCCTGGCGCCGCAGCGCCTGGCCGTGGGTGACACCATCATCGCCGGCAACTATGTCGACGTGAAGCCGGGCAACGTCATGCCGCTCGGCAACATGCCGGTCGGCACGATCATTCACAATATCGAGGTCAAGATCGGGAAGGGCGGCCAGCTCGCCCGTTCTGCCGGCACCTATGCCCAGCTCGTTGGCCGCGACCAGGACTACGTCATCATCCGCCTGAACTCGGGCGAGCAGCGCCTGGTGCACGGCCGCTGCCGCGGCACGATCGGCGCGGTGTCGAACCCGGATCATATGAACACCTCGATCGGCAAGGCCGGTCGCAAGCGTTGGATGGGCCGTCGCCCGCACAACCGCGGTGTTGCGATGAACCCGATCGACCATCCGCACGGCGGTGGTGAAGGTCGTACCTCGGGCGGCCGTCATCCGGTCACCCCATGGGGCAAGCCGACCAAGGGCAAGAAGACCCGCACCAACAAGTCGACCAACAAATTCATTCTCCTAAGCCGCCACAAGCGGAAGAAGTAAGGAACGCCGGACATGGTTCGTTCAGTCTGGAAAGGCCCGTTCGTCGAGGGTTCTCTGCTCAAGAAGGCAGATGCCGCGCGCGCGTCCGGCCGTCACGACGTCATCAAGATCTGGAGCCGTCGTTCGACGATCCTGCCGCAGTTCGTCGGCCTGACCTTCGGCGTCTACAACGGTCAGAAGCACGTGCCGGTGGCCGTGAACGAGGAAATGGTCGGTCACAAGTTCGGCGAGTTCTCGCCGACCCGGACCTTCCATGGCCACTCCGGCGACAAGAAAGCCAAGAAGGCTTGAGGATTAAACGATGAGCAAACCTAAGCGCGAACGGAGCCTCGCCGAGAACGAGGCCAAGGCGGTCGCCCGGATGCTGCGGGTGAGCCCGCAGAAGCTCAATCTGGTTGCCCAGCTCATTCGCGGCCGGAAGGCGTCTGCCGCGCTCGCCGACCTGCAGTTTTCGCGCAAGCGGATCGCGGTCGACGTGAAGAAGTGCCTGGAATCGGCGATCGCCAACGCCGAGAACAACCACGACCTCGACGTCGACGATCTGGTCGTGGCGCAGGCCTTCGTCGGCAACGGCCTCGTGATGAAGCGCTTCGCCGCCCGCGGTCGCGGCCGCTCGGGCCGTGTCTACAAACCGTTTTCGCAGCTGACGATCATTGTTCGTCAGGTCGAAGCTGAAGCCGCCGCTTAAGGGCGCAGGAGAACACGATGGGTCAGAAGATCAATCCGATCGGTCTGCGTCTCGGCATCAACCGGACCTGGGATTCCCGCTGGTTCGCCGGCAAGCAGGAATACGGCAAGCTGCTGCACGAGGACGTCAAGATCCGCGAGATCCTGCACAAGGAGCTCAAGCAGGCGGCCGTCGCCCGCATCGTGATCGAGCGTCCGCACAAGAAGTGCCGCGTCACCATCCACTCGGCCCGTCCGGGCGTGGTGATCGGCAAGAAGGGCGCCGACATCGACAAGCTGCGCAAGAAGGTCGCGGACATCACCTCGTCCGACGTCGTCATCAACATCGTCGAGATCCGCAAGCCGGAGCTCGATGCGACGCTGGTGGCCGAGTCGATCGCCCAACAGCTCGAGCGCCGCGTGGCGTTCCGCCGTGCCATGAAGCGCGCCGTGCAGTCGGCGATGCGTCTCGGCGCGGAAGGCATCCGCATCAACTGCTCGGGACGTCTCGGCGGTGCGGAAATCGCGCGCATGGAGTGGTACCGCGAAGGCCGCGTGCCGCTGCACACGCTGCGCGCGGACATCGATTACGGCGTGGCGACCGCCTTCACGACCTTCGGCACCTGCGGCGTCAAGGTCTGGATCTTCAAGGGCGAGATCCTCGAGCACGATCCGATGGCCCAGGACAAGAGAATGGCCGAAGGCGAGACCGGCGGCAGTGGCGATCGTGGTGGCCGTCAGCGCCGCGATACGGCCGCTGCCTAGAGCCAGACAGGAATTTGAGGGCTTAAAGCCATGATGCAACCTAAGAAAACGAAGTTCCGGAAGGCGCATAAGGGCCGCATCCACGGCGTTGCGTCTTCAGGCGCGACGTTGGCGTTCGGGCAGTTCGGCCTGAAGGCGACCGAGCCTGAGCGCGTCACCGCGCGCCAGATCGAAGCCGCCCGTCGCGCGCTGACCCGTCACATGAAGCGTGCCGGCCGCGTCTGGATCCGCGTGTTCCCCGACGTTCCGGTGTCGAAGAAGCCGGCCGAAGTCCGCATGGGCTCCGGCAAGGGTTCTCCGGAATTGTGGGTCGCGCGCGTCAAGCCGGGCCGGGTGCTGTTCGAGATCGACGGCGTCAACACCCAGACGGCGCGTGAGGCGCTGACCCTGGCGGCGGCCAAGCTGCCGATCAAGACGCGCTTCGTCGAGCGCATTGCGGAGTAATGGCCATGGCCCAGATGAAGATCGAAGACATCCGCGCGATGAGCCCCGACCAGCAGGATGACGCCATCCTGAACCTGAAGAAGGAGCGCTTCAACCTGCGCTTCCAGCGCGCCACCGGGCAGCTCGAGAACACCTCGCGCCTGCGCGAGGCTCGCCGTGACATCGCTCGGATCAAGACCGTCGCCGCGCAGACGCGCGCCAAGAAGAAGTAAGAGGCTTACGAAGATGCCGAAACGTACTTTGCAGGGCGTGGTCGTCAGCGACAAGCAGGCCAAGACCATCGTGGTGCGGGTCGATCGCCGCTTCACGCACCCGATCTACAAGAAGACGATCCGCCGCTCCAAGAACTACCACGCGCACGACGAGAGCAACCAGTTCAAGCCGGGCGACATGGTGTGGATCGAGGAAACGAAGCCGATTTCGAAGTTGAAGCGCTGGGTCGTGATCCGGGGCGAACACAAGAAAAGCGCCTGATCTGTTGGCTCTAGCCGACTGACTTCAGGGAAATGTTGAGCGCCGGCTGGGCTGGCGCAAATAGAAAGAGGACGAGGTGCATCAATGATTCAGATGCAGACCAACCTCGACGTGGCCGACAATTCTGGCGCACGCCGTGTCATGTGTATCAAGGTGCTCGGGGGCTCCAAGCGCCGCTACGCCACGATCGGCGACATCATCGTCGTCTCGATCAAGGAAGCTATCCCGCGTGGCAAGGTGAAGAAGGGCGACGTGATGAAGGCCGTCGTGGTGCGCGTCCGCAAGGACATCCGCCGCGCCGATGGCTCGGTCATCCGGTTCGACCGCAACGCTGCCGTCCTGATCAACAATCAGTCCGAGCCGGTCGGTACCCGTATCTTCGGGCCCGTGCCGCGCGAGCTGCGCGCCAAGAACCACATGAAGATCATCTCGCTCGCGCCGGAGGTGCTGTGATGGCTGCGAAGATCCGCAAGGGCGACAAGGTCGTCGTGCTGACCGGTCGCGACAAGGGGCGCACCGGCGAAGTGTTCGAGGTTCGCCCCGACGCCGGCACGGCGCTGGTGCGCGGCATCAACATGGTCAAGCGTCACCAGAAGCAGACGCAGGCCCAGGAGGGCGGCATCATCTCGAAAGAGGCGCCGATCCAACTGTCCAACATCGCGTATGTCGGCAAGGACGGAAAGCCGACCCGCATCGGATTCAAGATTCTGGCGGACGGAAAGAAGGTCCGCATCGCCAAGAGCTCGGGAGCTGAGATCGATGGCTGAGGCCGCTTACACGCCGCGCCTGCGCGCGGAATACGATGCGAATATCCGCACCGCTCTGACCGAGAAGTTCGGTTATGAGAACGTCATGCAGGTTCCGCGTCTGGACAAGGTCGTCCTGAACATGGGCGTTGGCGATTCCGTCAACGACCGCAAGAAGGCCGAGACCGCCGCAGCCGAATTGACCCAGATCGCCGGCCAGAAGGCGATCGTGACCTATTCGCGTATCGCGATCGCGACCTTCAAGCTCCGTGAGAACCAGCCGATCGGCTGCAAGGTCACGCTGCGCAAGGCTCGCATGTACGAGTTCATCGATCGCCTGGTGAACGTCGCGCTGCCGCGCGTTCGCGACTTCCGCGGCCTGAACCCGAAGAGCTTCGACGGGCGCGGCAACTACTCGCTCGGCATCAAGGAGCACATCATTTTCCCCGAGATCGACTTCGACAAGGTCACGGAAGCCCGTGGTATGGACATCACCGTCTGCACCACGGCCAAGACCGACGAAGAGGCGAGGGCCTTGTTGACCGCTTTCAATTTCCCGTTCCGGCAGTGAGACGCTGATTTAAAGCCTCTCAAACGCGGATACCCAGGAGCCAAGCATGGCAAAGAAGAGTTCAGTCGAGAAGAACAACCGGCGCAAGCGGATGGTGAAGAACGCCGCCGCCAAGCGCGAGCGGTTGAAGGCGATCATCGCCGACAAGACGCTGCCGATGGAGGAGCGGTTCGCCGCGACCCTAAAGCTGGCGGAAATGCCGCGCAATTCGTCGGCGACCCGCATCCGTCTGCGCTGCGAGCTGTCGGGGCGCCCGCGCTCGAACTACCGCAAGAACAAGCTGTCCCGTATCGCGCTGCGCGACCTTGGCTCCAAGGGCATGGTCCCGGGCCTCGTGAAGTCCAGCTGGTAAGGAGGGTCGTTTAGATGTCTACGCACGATCCAATCAGCGATCTGATCACCCGTATCCGCAACGCGCAGATGCGTTCGAAGACCAAGGTCTCCACCCCCGGCTCGAAGATGCGCGAGAACGTGCTCGAGGTCCTGAAGGCCGAGGGCTACATCCGCGGCTACGCCACGCTCGAGCATTCCTCCGGCCGCAGCGAGATCGAGATCGAGTTGAAGTATTTCGACGGCGAGCCCGTCATCCGCGAGATTGAGCGTGTTTCCAAGCCTGGGCGCAGAGTCTACGCCTCGGTGAAGAACCTGCCGCGGGTGAACAACGGACTCGGCATTTCGGTGTTGTCGACACCGAAGGGGATCATGGCCGACCACAGCGCGCGCGACGCGAATGTGGGCGGCGAAGTCCTCTTCACGGTGTTCTGAG
This sequence comes from Bradyrhizobium sp. Leaf396, assembly GCF_001424605.1. Classification (NCBI taxonomy): domain Bacteria; kingdom Pseudomonadati; phylum Pseudomonadota; class Alphaproteobacteria; order Hyphomicrobiales; family Nitrobacteraceae; genus Bradyrhizobium; species Bradyrhizobium sp. Leaf396. The sequence continues at coordinate 57,453 of NZ_LMQJ01000065.1, read as the reverse complement.
AAGGATTTTCGATCCATGTCACGTGTTGGCAAAAAGCCTGTGGCGGTGCCGTCGGGCGTTACCGCGACCGTCGACGGCCAGACCGTCAAGATGAAGGGGCCGAAGGGCCAGCTTCAGTTCATCGTCCACGACGACGTCGAGGTGAAGCTCGAGAACGGCCAGGTCAAGGTCAAGCCGCGGACCGAGACCAACCGCGCGCGGGCGCTGTACGGCACCGCTCGCGCCCAGGTCGCGAATCTGGTCGAAGGCGTCACCAAGGGCTTCGAGAAGAAGCTCGAGATCACCGGCGTCGGCTACCGCGCCGCGATGCAGGGCAAGAACCTGCAGCTCGCGCTCGGCTACAGCCATGACGTGATCTATCCAATCCCCGAGGGGATCACGATCACCGTGCCGAAGCCGACCGAGATCACGGTCGCCGGCAGCGACGTCCAGCGCGTCGGCCAGGTCGCCGCCGAGATACGCGCCTACCGTCCGCCGGAGCCCTACAAGGGCAAGGGCGTGAAGTATGTGGGCGAATTCATCTTCCGCAAGGAAGGCAAGAAGAAGTAACGGAGCCGGTCATGTCGAAAGCCAAGGTTACGAATGCCCGGCGCAAGCGGAGTGTGCGGCTGAAGCTGCGCCGTTCCGCCGGCGGCCGTCCGCGCCTGTCGGTGTTCCGCTCGTCAAAGCACATCTACGCCCAGGTCATCGACGACCTGAAGGGCGAGACGCTGGCCTCTGCCTCCTCGCTCGAGAAGTCGATGCGCGATGGCGGCAAGACCGGCGCCGACATCGATGCGGCGAAGGCGGTCGGCAAGTTGCTGGCCGAGCGCGCCGCCGAGAAGGGCGTCAAGGAAGTCGTGTTCGATCGCGGCAGCTATCTCTATCACGGGCGCGTCAAGGCTCTGGCCGACGCGGCGCGTGAGAGTGGGCTGAGCTTCTAACGGAATTTGAGGATTGGGGCGTAAGCCTCTGAAGGATTGGAAAAACCATGGCAGCTGAACGCGAACAACGTGGTGGACGCGATCAACGCGGCGGCGGACGTGAACGCAGGGAGCGCGAGGAGCGCGACAGCGAGTTCGTCGACAAGCTCGTCCACATCAATCGCGTGGCCAAGGTCGTCAAGGGCGGCAAGCGCTTCGGTTTCGCAGCGCTGGTCGTGATCGGCGATCAGAAGGGCCGCGCCGGCTTCGGTCACGGCAAGGCGCGCGAAGTGCCCGAGGCGATCCGCAAGGCGACCGAGTCGGCCAAGCGTAACCTGACGCGCGTGTCGCTGCGCGAGGGCCGCACGCTCCATCACGACATCGCCGGCCGTCACGGTGCGGGCCGTGTCTACCTGCGTGCAGCTCCGGCCGGTACCGGCATCATCGCCGGTGGCCCGATGCGTGCCGTGTTCGAGACGCTCGGCGTCCAGGACGTGGTAGCGAAGTCAATCGGCTCGTCGAATCCGTACAACATGGTGCGCGCGACCTTTGACGCGCTCAAGCACCAGGATTCGCCGCGTTCGGTCGCAGCCCGCCGCAACATCAAGGTGTCCACCCTCCAGTCGCGTCGTATCGGCGGCGATGCCGAGGCGGCTGCCGACTAACGGAAGCTTTTCGGAGTAACTCCCATGGCCAAGGCCGCAAAGACGATCAAGCTCGAGCAGACCGGCAGCGCGATCCGCCGCCATCACTCGCAGCGTTCGACGCTGATTGGGCTCAAGCTCAACAAGATCGGCCGCACCAGCGAACTGCCTGACACCCCGGCAGTCCGCGGCATGATCGAGAAGGTTCACCATCTCGTCCGTATCGTCGACGAGAAGTAAGCAAGAGCGCAGGATCCCGAAAACCGGGAAGCGGTTTTCGGTGAAGATCGTGCGCAAGACACAAGGAGAAGGGCGATGAAGCTCAGCGATATCGCCGACAACGCCGGCTCGCGCAAGAAGCGCATGCGCGTCGGCCGCGGCATCGGTTCCGGCAAGGGCAAGCAGTCCGGCCGCGGCGGCAAGGGCCAGACCGCGCGTTCGGGCGTGCGCATCAAGGGGTTCGAAGGCGGCCAGATGCCGATGCATCGCCGCCTGCCCAAGCGCGGCTTCAACAACATTTTCCGCGTCGAGTTCGCCGAGATCAATCTCGACCGGCTCCAGGAAGCGGTCGATGCCAAGAAGATCGACGCCGGCAGCGTCGTGAACGTCGAGGCCCTGGTAAAGGGGGGTGTGCTGCGCCGCGCCAAGGGCGGCCTGCGGCTGCTCGGCCGCGGCGAGCTCAAGTCCAAGCTCAACATCGAGGTGCACGGCGCCACCAAGACGGCGATCGCGGCGGTCGAGAAGGCCGGCGGCTCGGTGAAGATCCTCGCCCCCGCCAAGGAAGAAGGCGAGGCGGCGTAACAACTGCGTCATCGGCCCGCGGCGCGCGGGCCTTTACGCATGCGGGAACGTAGACTTATCGAAGGCGAGCCTTAGATAATGTCCGGCGTCCGCCAAAGCATGATACGGAAAAGTGTGAAGCGGTTTTCCGGGAAGATCATGCTTAATGCGACAACCTAAAGCGCGATGACGAGGCATCCTGATCTCATCGCGCCTTAGCAGCCCGGCCGCGGGCATGACGGCGCAACAGGCGGCGGGAGAAAGTCCAAGATGGTCTCTGCAGCGGAACAACTGGCAGCCAATCTCAATTTCGGCGCGTTTGCCAAGGCCGACGAACTGAAGAAGCGCATCTGGTTCACCCTGGGTGCGCTGCTCGTTTATCGGCTCGGGACTTACATCCCGCTGCCGGGCATCGATCCCAACATCTGGGAGCAGGTGTTCCGCTCGCAGGCGGGCGGCATCCTCGGCATGTTCAACATGTTCGCCGGCGGCGGCATCCACCGCATGGCGATCTTCGCGCTGAACATCATGCCGTACATCTCTGCCTCGATTATCATCCAGCTTCTCACCACCGTCTCGCCGCAGCTCGAGGCCCTGAAGAAGGAAGGCGAGGCCGGCCGCAAGACTCTGAACCAGTACACCCGCTATCTGACGGTGATCCTGGCCGCATTCCAGTCCTATGGTATTGCTGTGGGTCTCGAGGGCGCCGGCAATGTCGTCAGCGAGCCCGGCCTGTTCTTCCGCCTGTCCACCGCGATCACGCTGACCGGCGGCACCATGTTCCTGATGTGGCTGGGCGAGCAGATCACCTCGCGCGGCATCGGCAATGGCATTTCGCTGATCATTCTCGCGGGCATCGTTGCCGAGCTCCCCGCCGCGCTCGCCAGCATGCTCGAACTCGGCCGTCAGGGTGCGATGTCGACCGGCCTGATCCTGGTCGTCATCATCATGGCGGTCGTCGTGATCGCCTTCATCGTGTTCATGGAGCGCGCCCAGCGCCGCCTCTTGATCCAGTATCCGAAGAGGCAGGTCGGCAACAAGATGTTCGAGGGTCAGTCCTCGCATCTGCCGCTCAAGCTCAACACCTCCGGCGTGATTCCGCCGATCTTCGCATCCTCGCTGCTGCTGTTGCCGACCACGGTTGCGAACTTCAACGCGGGCAGCGGGCCGGAATGGTTTCAGTGGATCACCACGCAGCTCGGCCATGGCCGTCCGCTGTTCCTGATCATGTATCTGGCGCTGATCGTGTTCTTCGCGTTCTTCTACACCGCGATCGTGTTCAACCCGACCGAGACCGCGGACAATCTGAAGAAGCACGGCGGTTTCATTCCGGGCATTCGCCCCGGCGAGCGCACCGCCGAATACATCGACTACGTGCTCTCGCGCATCACCGTGCTCGGCGCCATCTATCTCGCGATCGTCTGCTTGATCCCCGAGATCCTGATCTCCTACGCCTCGGTGCCGTTCTATTTCGGCGGCACCTCGCTGCTGATCGTGGTCAGTGTCACCATGGATACGGTGGCGCAGGTCCAGGGCTATCTGCTGGCGCATCAGTACGAGGGCCTGATCCGCAAGTCGAAGCTGCGGGGCCGCCGTAGATGAACAGGGAGCTCGCCCGCCGAATCGCTTTGACGATCGGCGCGCTGCTTCTTTTCAGGCTCGGCACGCAGATTCCGATTGCCGGGGTAAGCACGTCCAGCCTCTTGCCGACCTCGGCCCTCATCGCCCGCCTCTCGCTCTTTGCACTCGGCCTTGTTCCCTATCTGACCGCTGCGATCTTTGTTCGGCTGCTGTCGGTGGTGTGGCCCGGCGTGAGTTCGCTTGAGCGCTCCGGTGAGAGCGGTCGCCGCAAGATTGCGCGGGCTACGCTCGGGCTCACCTTGGTTCTCGCTGCCTTTCAAGCCTATGGCATTGCCTCAGCGTTGACGTCCATTCCGGGCCTAGTCAGGAGTCCCGATGGCTGGTTCGTGGCGGCGGCGACGGCCTCGATGGTCGGAGGCGTCTTCGTGCTGGTGTGGTTGAGCGAACAGATCACCCGCCACGGCATCGGCAACGGCCTGGCTCTGATCCTGAGTGCCGGCTTTCTCGTCTCCATTCCGCAGGACGTCTCGGGCATCGTCGGTCTCGTGCAGAGCGGGGCAATCTCGGGCTATCTCGTGCTCGGCCATGCCGTGTTCTGGATCGTGACCGTGGCCGTGATCGTGCTATTCGAAGAGGCCCGGCGGAACATTCCCGTCACATTTGGCGCGCGCAGGGTCGGTACGCGATACCTGCCCGCGCGTAATGCCGTGCTGCCTATCAAGCTCAACAGCGCCGGGTTTCTGATTCCGGTTACCGTGGCGCCGTGGATATTCTTTCTGCCGCTCACCTTTGCTGGCCTGGTCCTGGGCGGCGATCACCCGGCGGTCGCGGCGGTCTACGGACATCTTCAAATGGGGCAGCCTGTGCACCTCATGCTCGTGTCGATCGCCGTGTTCGTTCTGGCCTTCGTCTACACCGCCTACGTCGTGGATCCCGAGTACACCGCCAAATGTCTTGCCGCCCGCGATGGCGCCATTCCCGGTGTTGCTCGCGGCGAGGCTACCGCCGATTATCTCGATCGCGTCGTGTCATTGACGACGGTCGTCGGAGCCGTCTACCTGACGGCGTTGCAGGTGATTCCGGAGGTCTTCGACCTTTACGGGATCGGACTGCCTTATAGTATGGTCATCAATGGCGGTGCGGTGCTGGTTGTGGTTTGCACCGCTCTTGATATCAAAGCACAGGTGCGCGACGTATCGCTCACCAATCCGGGGGGCGTACGCCGATGAGAATTATACTTCTGGGACCGCCGGGGTCGGGCAAGGGGACTCAGGCTCAGCTTCTGGTGCAGCGCTATGGCATCGTTCAGCTCTCGACCGGCGAGATGCTGCGTGCCGCTGTTGCTGCTGGAACGCCGGTCGGACTGAAGGCCAAGGAGATCATGGCCAGCGGCGGCCTAGTGCCGGACGATGTCGTCGTGGGAATCATCTCCGACCGGATCGACCAGCCGGACGCCAAGAAGGGTTTCATCCTCGATGGCTTCCCGCGCACCGTGCCGCAGGCCGAGGCGCTGGACGAGTTGCTCAAGCGCAAGCATCTCAAGCTCGACGCCGTGATCGAGCTCCGCGTCAACGAGAGCGCGCTCTTGAACCGCGTCGAGACCCGGGTAGCCCAGATGCGCGAACGGGGGGAGGAGGTCCGTGTCGACGATACCCCGGAGGTCCTGACCAAGCGGCTGGCCAGCTACCGCAGCCAGACGGAACCGCTGATTCACTACTATTCCGAGCGTCGAAAGCTTTCCACCATCGACGGCATGATGGCCATCGACGAGGTCACCCAGGCCATCCATCGCCAACTCCTGGCCCTCGGTGCGGTTGAGCCCAAGACCCGCGCCCGAAGCGCAGCGAAGGCGGCGCCTGCCAAAAAGGCCAAGACCACCAAGAGGACGGCCAAGAAACCGACGAAAACCACCAAAAAAGGCGCCAAATCGGTCAAGACTGGCAAGAAGGCGGCCAAGAGGGTCGTGAAGGGCCCCAAGACGGCGACCAGGAAAACAGCCAAGAAGGCGGTCGTGAAGACCGCCGGGAAGGCCGTCAAGAAGGGAGCCAGAAAGGCCGCAAAAAAGGTCACGAAAAAGCGAGCCAAACGCTAGCAGCGGTTGACGAAAGCCCCCGGAATCCCCTAATAAGCCCCGCATCCAAGTCGGATAGTTTCAGACGATGCCGGGCCCCAGGAAGACCGGGGGTGGGCGTCGTGTTCGCGTTTGTGAACACCTGCCCGAGAACACAAGCACTTAAAGCCCGGTCCTGACGAGGATCGGCGACAGGAGAGAAGGCCGTGGCCCGTATTGCCGGCGTGAACATTCCCACCAACAAGCGCGTGCTGATCGCGCTCCAGTACATCCATGGCATCGGTCAGAAGATCGCCGGTGAGATCCTGGAGAAAGTGAAGATTCCCGTGGATCGTCGCGTCAATCAGCTCAGCGACGCCGAAGTGCTTCAGATCCGCGAAGTCATCGACCGCGACTATCTCGTCGAGGGCGATCTGCGTCGTGAGGTCGGCATCAACATCAAGCGTCTGATGGACCTCGGTTGCTATCGCGGCCTGCGTCATCGTCGCGGTCTGCCGGTGCGCGGCCAGCGTACCCACACCAATGCGCGTACGCGCAAGGGCCCGGCCAAGGCCATCGCCGGCAAGAAGAAGTAAGTTTTCGAATCCAATCGCGGCGTGTGGCGAAGAGGGGATGACCCGTTCGCCACGCGCTTTTCGTTCCACAGGTGTAGCCGCTGGCATTACGGCGGCGTTTGAGATCTTCAGGAAAGGGACTCAATGGGCAAGGAAGCCACCCGCGTTCGTCGTCGTGAGCGCAAGAACATCGCGTCCGGCGTCGCGCACGTGAACTCGTCGTTCAACAACACGACCATCACCATCACCGACGCGCAGGGCAACACGATCGCCTGGTCCTCGGCCGGCACGATGGGCTTCAAGGGCTCGCGCAAGTCGACCCCGTATGCCGCGCAGGTCGCCGCCGAGGACGTGTCGAAGAAAGCGCAGGAGCACGGGATGCGCACGCTCGAAGTCGAGGTCGCCGGTCCCGGTTCAGGCCGCGAATCCGCGCTCCGCGCGCTCCAGGCCGCAGGCTTCACCGTTACTTCGATCCGCGACGTGACCACGATCCCGCACAACGGTTGCCGCCCCCGCAAGCGTCGGCGCGTTTGATACCAGGTTGCGGGCGCATCGGCGCCCGCAATGAGTTTTGCAATAAGCCGCAGGTACGGCCCGCGGCCTTTCTCCAACGCCAGTGTCTGCATGGCAGTTCGACTGGCCTGTATGGGTGAAACAGTGACGATCCAGAAAAATTGGCAAGAACTGATTCGGCCGAACAAGCTCCAGGTCACGCCTGGCAGCGACCCCTCGCGTTTCGCGACCATCGTCGCCGAGCCGCTCGAGCGCGGCTTCGGCCAAACCCTCGGCAATGCGCTGCGCCGCATCCTGCTGTCGTCCCTCCAGGGCGCGGCGGTGCAGTCGGTGCATATCGACGGCGTGCTGCACGAGTTCTCCTCGATCGCGGGCGTCCGTGAGGACGTCACCGACATCGTGCTCAACATCAAGGACATCTCGATCAAGATGCAGGGCGAAGGCCCCAAGCGCATGGTCGTGAAGAAGCAGGGTCCGGGCGTCGTGACCGCCGGTGACATCCAGACCGTCGGCGACGTGGTCGTGCTGAACCCCGATCTGCAGATCTGCACCCTCGACGAGGGCGCCGAGATCCGCATGGAGTTCACGGTCTCGACCGGCAAAGGCTACGTGCCCGCCGAGCGCAACCGTCCCGAGGACGCGCCGATCGGCCTGATCCCGGTTGACAGCCTGTATTCGCCGGTCCGCAAGGTCTCCTACAAGGTCGAGAACACCCGCGAGGGCCAGATCCTCGACTACGACAAGCTGACAATGACCATCGAGACCAACGGCGCGATCACGCCGGATGACTCCGTGGCCTACGCTGCGCGCATCCTGCAGGATCAGCTCAACGTGTTCGTCAACTTCGAAGAGCCGCGCAAGGAAGTCGCCCAGGAGATCATCCCCGATCTCGCGTTCAACCCGGCCTTCCTCAAGAAGGTGGACGAGCTCGAGCTGTCGGTGCGTTCGGCCAACTGCCTGAAGAACGACAACATCGTCTACATCGGCGACCTCGTGCAGAAGAGCGAAGCGGAAATGCTCCGCACCCCGAACTTCGGCCGCAAGTCGCTGAACGAGATCAAGGAAGTGCTGGCCCAGATGGGTCTGCACCTCGGCATGGAAGTGCCGGGCTGGCCGCCGGAGAACATCGACGAGCTCGCCAAGCGCTTCGAGGATCACTACTGAGCGGATGGCGAATAGGGAGTGGCGAATGGACGATTATTCGCCATTCGCTACTCACAACTCGCTTTCAAAGGGCGAACGCAGGCAGCCCACCTGAGCAACATGTCCGACGAACCGTCGCGGCAGTTTTAACGTAAAGGACTACTCACATGCGTCACGGCAAGGTTCATCGGAAGCTCAACCGCACGGCCGAGCATCGGCGCGCGATGTTCGCCAACATGGCGGCCGCGCTGATCAAGCACGAGCAGATTGTCACCACGCTGCCGAAGGCCAAGGAGCTCCGTCCGATCGTGGAGAAGCTGGTCACCCTCGGCAAGAAGGGCGGCCTGTCCATGCGCCGCCAGGCGATCTCCGAGATGCGCGACAAGGATCAGGTCAAGAAGCTGTTCGACGTGCTCGCGCCCCGCTACAAGGACCGCCAGGGCGGCTACACCCGCATCATCAAGGCCGGCTTCCGCTACGGCGACAACGCCGCGATGGCCGTGATCGAGTTCGTCGACCGCGACGTCGATGCCAAGGGCCAGGATTCCGGCCCGGTGCAGGAGACGGAAGCCGAGGCGGCGTAAGCCCGCCGGCATTTCGATCTGACAAGGCGGCGCTCTCGCAGGCGCCGCTTTTTTTGTACAGGTGGATGCGCATTCGGCGAACCACCTTGCGAGCACCGCGCCACTCACGCGTGAGTGAGCGCCGATTGCACTCCATCGAACGCGCCCGATATCTCCGCCATCATCCATGGAGACATCGTATGAAGATCGACCTGTCCGGCAAGACCGCTCTCGTCACCGGCTCGACCGCCGGAATCGGCTTCGCCATTGCCAAGGGCCTCGCCGGCTCGGGCGCGAGCATCGTGATCAACGGCCGTGGCCAGGACAAGGTCGATGCGGCGGTGCGCAAGCTGGAAGGGACGGGTGCCAAGGCCCGCGGCATCGCCGCCGACGTCTCGACCGCGGCAGGCTGCAAGGCGCTCGTTAGGGCAGTGCCCGAGATCGACATCCTCATCAACAATGCCGGCATCTTCGAGCCGAAGGACTTCTTCGATATCCCCGATGAGGATTGGACGCGCTTCTTCGAGGTCAACGTCATGAGCGGCGTGCGGCTGTCGCGCGCGTACATGAAGGGCATGCTCGATCGCAACTGGGGCCGCGTCGTCTTCATCTCCTCTGAGTCCGGGCTCAACATTCCCGTCGAGATGATCCACTACGGCATGACCAAGACGGCCCAGCTCTCTGTCGCGCGCGGACTGGCGCAGCTCACCCGCGGCACCGGCGTCACCGTCAATTCCGTGCTGCCTGGCCCGACCATGTCGGAGGGCGTCGAGACGTTCGTGAAGGATCTCGCCAGGCAGAACGGCCAATCGGTCGATGAAGCCGCCGCCAATTTCGTCAAGCAGCATCGCCCTAGCTCGCTGCTGCAACGCTTCGCCAGCGTCGAGGAAATCGCCAACATGGTGGTCTACGTCGCATCCAAGGAGGCGTCCGCGACCAACGGTGCAGCGCTGCGCGCCGAGGGTGGCATCGTCAACACGATCGCCTGAGACGATGCGCATGGCGGCCCCTGTGATATCGAGGCCGGGGTGCGCGACAGAGCTACGATGGGGCCTACCGCACGCTCGCGGCGCAGACCATTGCCCAATATGGCGGCCGCTATCTCGCGCAGGGCGACGCTGCCGAGGTGGGGGAGGGTGGTCCGCCGGCCAAGACCATCATCATCGTCGAGTTTCCCTCGATGGCCCGGGCGCGCGAATGGTACGCATCGGCAGAATATGCCGATGCACTGAAGCTTCGGCAGACGGCGCTCGAGCGGCAACTGCTATTCGTGGAAGGTGTAGTGCCAGCTTACCTGATCTGCCTACTGGGTGCTTCAATTTGGCGCCCGGCAGGCTAGAATGAACTTCTATGTTCTGGCCCCTATCGACCCGCCATAGACGTCTGTTCAGCCTGACATCCGCGCGGTGGCGGCGGCAGGCGATCTTTCTGCTCGGTGGGATCGGAGTCGGCGCCATTGCGGTGGCGCTAGCGCAAGTTGCCGACCTCGCCCAGCACGCCTTTGCGTTGCTGCTCGCGAAATCGCGCTATGCCGTGCTGGCGGTGACGCCGCTCGGCTTCATGCTGTCGGCCTATCTGACCATCCGTCTATTCCCGAACGCGCAGGGCAGCGGAATTCCGCAGGCAATTGCGGCGCGGCACCTGACCGATCAGGGCGCGCGAGAGAGCCTGGTCTCGATCCGGGTTGCGATCGGAAAGGTGATCCTCACTCTGTTCGGTCTGTTGTGTGGCGGCTCCGTTGGGCGGGAGGGGCCGACGGTGCAGGTCGGTGCTTCCATCATGTTCGCGCTCGGCCGCGTCTCGCCGCGCCGCCAGCCCGGATTGATCCTGGCTGGTGCCGCGGCCGGCTTGGCCGCGGCGTTCAACACGCCGCTGGCTGGCATCGTCTTCGGCATCGAGGAGATGAGCCGCGCTTTTGAAACCCGCACGTCCAGCCTCATCATTGCGGCCGTCATCGCGGCCGGCCTCACCTCGCTCGCGCTCGCCGGCAATTACGCCTATTTTGGCAGCAGCGCGACGACGCTGGCGCGTGGAGCGGACTGGCTCGCCGTTCCACTTTGCGGGGTGGCCGGCGGCCTCGCGGGCGGCCTGTTCAGCCGCATCGTCATCGCGATGGCGCGCGGCTTCAATAATCCGCTCGGACGCGCGATCAAGAGCCATCCGCTGTGGTTTGCATTCGCCTGCGGTCTCGTCGTCGCGATCTGCGGCCTGGTATCCGGCGATACCATCTATGGCACCGGTTACGAGCAGGTGAAGGCGGCGCTGGAGCACAGCTCGCCGCTGCCGCAGGATTTCTGCGCCCTCAAGTTTCTTGCCACCACCTTTGCTGCGATCAGCGGCATACCGGGCGGCATTTTCTCGCCGTCGCTCGCCGTCGGTGCCGGCATTGGCAGCAACATCGCCTCGTTCTTCCACGATGCGCCGCTCGGCGCGATCATGCTGCTCGGCATGGTCTCGTATTTCGCGGGCGTGGTGCAGGCGCCGATTACCGCCTTCGTGATTGTGACGGAGATGACCGACAATCACGGCATGGTCGTGCCGTTGATGGCGGCGGCGCTGATCGCGCACGCGACTTCGCGGATGATCTGCGAGGAGGGCATCTATCACGCGCTCGCCAAGGGATTCATCGAACGGGCGACGCGTCCGCAGGAAAAGATGCAGTAGGGTGGGCAGAGCGAAGCTTGCCCACCACTGACTTGTTTGCCCTACGAAGTTCGCCTACCACCCCTCCAGCACGATCTTGCCGCGCGACTTGCCACTCTCCAGCAGCGCATGCGCGCGCTTGAGGTTGGCGGCGTTGATCGTGCCAAAGGTCTGGTCGAGCGTGGTGCGCAGCACGCCCTTGTCGATGAGGTCGGAGACGTCATTGAGCAGATGATGCTGGGCGATCATGTCCGGCGTCTGGAACGATGAACGCGTGAACATTGATTCCCAGTGCACCGAGATCGCCTTGCCCTTGAAAGTGCTCATGGTGAACTCCGGGGGATCGTCAATGAGGCCGAACTTGCCCTGCGGCGCCATGAACTCCGCGATCGCCTTGTAGTGCTGGTCGGTGAAGGTGAGGCTTGCCACCAGCGCGACCGGCGGCAGCTTCAAGGCCTCGATCTGCTCCTTCATCGGCTTGCCGTGGTCGACCACTGCATGTGCACCAAGATCGAGACACCACTTTTGCGAATCCGGCCGCGTCGCCGTGGCAAGCACCGTCAGACCGGTGAGGCGGCGGGCGAGCTGGATCAGGATCGAGCCGACGCCGCCGGCGCCTCCCGTGATCAACAGGGTGCGCGGATCGACGCTCTTGCCCGGTACCGCGCCGAGACGGTCGAATAGCAATTCCCAGGCCGTGATGGAGGTGAGGGGAAGCGCGGCGGCCTGCGCGAACGACAGGCTCTTTGGCTTGTTGCCGACGATGCGCTCGTCGACCAGGTGGAATTCGGCATTGGTGCCCTGGCGCAGGATCGAGCCGGCATAGAACACCTCGTCGCCCGGCTTGAACAGCGTGACGTCAGGACCGATAGCGTCGACCACGCCGGCGGCGTCATAGCCCAAAATCTTGGTCTCGCCTTCGGACGGGGCAGCGCGCTTGCGGACCTTGTAGTCGACCGGATTGGCCGAGATCGCCTTCACGGCGACGCGGATGTCGCGCCCCTTGGGTTCGGGCTTTGCGGTCTCGAAATCGATCAGGGACTCTGCTTCCTCGATAGGAAGCGATTTCTTGTAGCCGACGGCTTTCATGGCTTGTCTCCATCAGATGGCGTGTTCGCCTGCCGCTCTAACTGTCGCCCTGGCCTCCAATTGGCAAGTACTGTAAATTTGGGGATATAGTCCCTGTTTGGATACTATTGGGAAAACACGAATGAAACGGCGCGATTTTGCCCGTCGTCCGGGTTGTTCGGTCGAGGCGACGCTGGACCTTATCGACGGCAAGTGGAAAGGCGTGATCCTCTACCACCTCCAGAGCGGCACGCAGCGGTTCGGCGAATTGCGCCGCCGGATGCCCGGCATCACCCAGCGCATGCTCACGAAGCAGCTGCGCGCGCTGGAGGAGGACAAGCTCGTCATCCGCAAAGTCTATGCCGAGGTGCCGCCGCGCGTGGAGTATTGCCTCTCCGAACTCGGCGAGAGCCTCAAGCCGGTCATCGACATCCTGAAGGCCTGGGGCGAGAGCCACCAGGAGCGGCTGTCCTGCGCGTCGCCGCCGGTGGTCGTGAAGAAGCCGCGGCGCGCGGCGTAGAGCTTCCGGGAGCGGATCGCACCGCTCCCGGAAAAGCCGGCTGTGTCAGAACGCGAACTGGGTGCGCATCGCGACCGCGTCGAACTTCGAGCCGACATCGGCGGTCGATACGGGCGAAGCCTGTCGCGATACCGTGCCGTGCAGATAGTCCAGCATGAAGCGGACGTTGCCGTTGACGTACCAGTTGAGCGCCAGCGTGTAGACGGTCTGACGTCCGCCGGCAACGCCGGTAGCCGTTGCAAGCTGATCGTTGAGGTCGATCGTCGAGAAGCGTCCTGCGATCTCCCACGCACCCCAGCCGCCGCCATCGAGCGAGAACGGATGTGCCGGTTTGACACCGTGATAGGCGGCGTTCGCCGCATTGTAGGTCCGGCCTTCGCCCGTCAGCACGTAGCCAGCCTGCGCATAGCCGCCCTGGAATTTCAGGCTTGGTGCGCCGGCCAGCGGCACGCTGGTGTTGGCCGTGCGATCGACGTTGTACCAGAAGTACTCGCCCTGGACGATGAACGGACCGTAGGTCGCCGCGGCTTCGACGCTGTAGACCTGCGCACCCGAGACGTTGGCGATGGCGCCGGTGGAGATCAGCGGTGTCGGGTCGAGGCGCAATTCCGGACGATCGCTCAGCGTGACAGTCTGCGTGTTGGCGATCAGATTGCGCGGCGGCTGGATCAGCCATTGCGCATTGGCGCCGATATGCACCGAGTAGTCCTTGGCGCTGATGGGATTGCCAGCGACTCGTGCCACGGCGCCATATTGCTCGCTCGTGCCCGGCGGCGAGACGCTCGAAGCGGAATGGATCGCGCCCGTCGTGGGGCCCGTGACATAGCCGCCGATCCAGAGCTGGTCGTTGAACCAGCGCGCACCGGCTGCGGAGCGGAAGTCGCCGGCGCCGATGTTGGTCGCGATCACGCCTGGCGAGGCGCGCTCCATGAACATGATGTCGTTCGAGCTCGTGGCCTCGTCGAGAGTGTATGGCAGATCCATGATGCCGGCCTCGATCGCCATCTTGCCGCCGAACGGCTTCAGGCCGGTATAGCTGAGATAGGCGTTCTCTACGCCGGAGAGGCCACCGCCCGGAAGCGATCCCGGTGCGGCGCCGCCAAATCCGTCCGACGAGCCGCCGAAATCGTAGATCAGCGCGAAGTTCCAGTCGTGGAAGAACTTGCCGGTGACACCGATGCGTGCGCGGCGGACGTTTTGGCCGCTATCGAGCTTCTGCGGCACAGTCGCCGCCGTATTGGGGCGATAGTCGTAGCCGCCGACATCCCAGTGCAGGCGGCTGGTGATGCCGACGCAGTTTGCTCCATCGGCGGTGCAGATGGTCGGCCGGTTGTTCGGCATCGTCACGACGACACCGGATGCAGGTGCCGGCCCTTTGACCGGGATCGCCGCGTTCGCGTTGGCCACGGCCGCCTTCGCCTCCGACCGCGCCTCGGCTTTCGCCTCGGCCTTGGCTTCGGCTTTGGCTCTTGCCGTGGCCGCCGTATTCGCCGCGGTTTGGCTCTGAAGCCTGTCGAGCTTCTGCTCGAGCAACTTCAACTGCTGCTTCAGGAGCGCGATCTCCTGCTCGCTGCTGCTTGCCGATTGGGCCTGGGCCTGCGAGGCCGCCAGCGCGCCGGCGAGACCAATTGCCGTGGCCGCAATTCTTGTTCTGCTCACGTACGCCTCCCATCGTTTGACGAACTTTCCAAGTCGCGAACGGAGAGCCTAGGTGGGATCGATGACTGCCCCGCGACGCTGCGTCCGGTTGTGCGGTTCCCACTGATGCCAATTCGCCGCAACCGAATCCTGCGTCACTCCACAATGCTGGATGACACGCATCATGCCAATCGATCGCTCAGGCAAATTGCCGAATCGCACGCTGCGCTTGCATGCCGGGTACAGCGGGCACGGGCCGAATATTGCCCTCCGGCGCCCTTCTATTGCGGGACGAACGCGCCTATATTCCGGCGTCTTTTCCAAGAGGTAGGAATGTTTCGATCGACCTGGAGCGCCGTCGTTACGGCATCGTGCATAGTCTTTTCGGCCCATTTCAATCCGGCTGCCGCGCAGGACCGTCGGGTCCCGGCGTCGCCGGTCGAGCTGCGGCTGTCCTATGCGCCGATCGTGCAGCGGGTGCAGCCGGCGGTCGTCAACGTCTACGCCGCCAAGGTGGTGCAGAACCGCAATCCGCTGCTCGACGATCCGATCTTTCGCCGCTTCTTCGGCGTGCCGGGCCAGCAGCCCGAGCAGATGCAACGCTCGCTCGGCTCCGGCGTCATCGTCGATGCCTCCGGCCTCGTTGTCACCAACGTGCACGTCATTGAGGGCGCGGATCAGGTGAAGGTGTCGCTGTCGGACAGGCGCGAGTTCGAGGCCGAGATCCTGCTGAAGGATTCCCGAACCGATCTTGCCGTGCTCCGCCTGAAGGACACCAAGGAGAAATTCCCGACCCTCGATTTCACCAATTCCGACGAACTCTTGGTCGGCGACGTCGTGCTCGCGATCGGCAATCCCTTCGGCGTCGGCCAGACCGTGACCCACGGCATCATCTCGGCGCTCGCACGCACGCAGGTCGGCATCACCGACTACCAATTCTTCATCCAGACCGATGCGCCGATCAATCCCGGCAATTCCGGCGGCGCGCTGGTCGACATGAGCGGCAGGCTCGCGGGCATCAACACCGCGATCTATTCGCGCTCCGGCGGCTCGCAAGGGATCGGCTTTGCGATTCCCGCCAACATGGTGCGCGTCGTCGTCGCCTCCGCCAAGAGCGGCGGCAAGGCGGTGAAGCGGCCGTGGCTTGGGGCAAAATTGCAGGCGGTGACGCCCGAGATTGCGGAAAGCCTCGGCCTGCGCTCGCCGACCGGTGCGCTGGTCGCAAGCGTGGTACCGACTGGGCCCGCAGCGAGGGCCGGTCTGAAATCCTCCGACCTCATCATCGGGATCGATGGCCAGACCGTGGATGATCCCAACGCTTTCGACTACCGCTTCGCAACCCGTCCGCTCGGCGGCACCGCGCAGATCGACGTGCAGCGCGGCAGCAAGCCGGTCAGGCTCACGGTGGCGTTGGAGACCGCACCCGATACGGGGCGCAACGAACTCGTCATCACCGCGCGTTCGCCATTCCAGGGCGCGAAGGTCTCGACCATCACGCCCGCGGTGGCCGACGAACTGCGTCTTGACGCCGATACCGAGGGCGTCGTGATCACCGATATCGGTGGCGATACTGCGGCCGCGAGCGTCGGCTTCCAGAAGGGCGACGTCATCCTTGCAGTCAACAATCAGAAGATCAGCAAGACCGCGGACCTCGAAAAGGCGGCAGGCGAGCGACCGCGCATCTGGCGTATCACGCTTGTGCGCGGCGGCCAGCAGATCAACGTCACGCTGGGCGGATGAGTCCGAGGCGACCACAGGACGCGCCCACCCTGTTCGGTGCTGGGGGGCTCGACCGCGACGCTCCGCATCCGCTGCCGGATCGGTTGCGTCCACGCGTGTTGTCGGAGGTCGTCGGTCAGGATCATATCCTCGGGCCCGATGGTGCCCTGACGCGCATGCTGGAGACGCGCTCGCTCGGTTCGCTGATCTTCTGGGGCCCCCCGGGCACCGGCAAGACCACGGTGGCGCGGCTGCTGGCGGACGCGACGGATCTGCATTTCGAGCAGATTTCGGCCGTGTTCTCCGGCGTCGCCGATTTGAAGAAGGCCTTCGATGCTGCGCGCGCCCGCCGCGAGATGGGCAAGGGCACGCTGCTCTTCGTCGACGAGGTGCATCGTTTCAATCGCGCCCAGCAGGATTCCTTTCTGCCCGTGATGGAAGATGGCACCGTCGTCATGGTCGGCGCCACCACCGAGAACCCATCCTTCGAGCTCAACGCGGCGCTCCTGTCCCGCGCCCGTGTGCTGGTGTTTCGCTCTCTCGATGCCGCCGCGATCGAAAAGCTGTTCGCGCATGCCGAGGCTGTGGAGGGCAAGAAGCTGCCGCTCGACCCCGAGGCACGCGCGGTGCTGGTGCGGATGGCCGACGGTGACGGGCGCGCCTCGCTGACGCTCGCCGAAGAGGTCTGGCGGTCGGCGCGGGCGGCCGAGATCTTCAATGCCGCGCAACTGCAGGAGATCTTGCAGCGCCGCGCGCCGATCTACGACAAGTCGGCCGATGGCCACTACAACCTGATCTCCGCGCTGCATAAATCGGTACGCGGCTCAGATCCCGATGCGGCGCTGTATTATCTCGCGCGCATGTTGGACGCCGGCGAGGACCCGCTGTTCCTGGCCCGCCGCGTCGTGCGCATGGCAGTCGAGGACATCGGTCTCGCCGATCCGCAGGCGCTCGTCGTTGCGAACGCGGCCAAGGACGCTTTCGACTTCCTCGGCCATCCCGAAGGCGAACTCGCGATCGCCCAGGCTGTGGTCTATCTCGCCACCGCTCCGAAATCGAACGCCGTCTACACTGCCTTCGGCACGGCAATGCAGGTCGCCAAGCAGGCGGGCTCGCTCCTGCCGCCCAAGCACATCCTCAATTCTCCGACCAAGCTGATGAAGTCGGAAGGCTACGGCGCAGCGTACGAATACGACCACGACACGCCGGATGCCTTCTCCGGCCAGGACTACTTCCCGGAATCCCTGGGCCGCCAGACCTTCTACGACCCGCCCGAACGCGGCTTCGAGCGGGAGATCCGGAAGCGGCTCGATTACTGGGCCAAGCTGCGCAAGGAGCGGGGCGGCAAGTAGCCGAAGAACGCATTATGCCGGCGCGATGAGTTACACTTTACGTAATCCGTAAATCATGCTAGGGAACCGCATGATCGTCAGCTACCGTGACAAGCGCACGGAGCGATTTGCCGCTGGCCAGCACGTCAAGGACTTCTCGGGGTTTGCCGGTCAGGCAGAGACCCGCCTCGATCGATTGGGCGCGGCAACAAGCCTAGCGGACCTGGCGGCATTGCCGGGTAATCGTCTGGAAGCCTTTAGGGGCGATCGTGCAGGACAATTCTCGATCCGGATCAACGATCAATGGCGGATCTGTTTTAGTTGGCCGGAAGGGTCGTCTGGCCCAACCGATGTAGAGATCGTCGGCCATCAGTGAAGGAAGCTTATGCCCCGCACGCCCATCCATCCCGGCGAACAACTCGCCGAAGAGCTGCGCGAACTCGGCATCACGGCCGCAGAGCTGTCGCGTCAGATCGACGTGCCGGTCAATCGCATCACTGGCATCATCAACGGACAGCGCGGCATCACCGCCGATACGGCGCTGCGGCTTGGTCACTGGTTTGGCACCAGCCCGCAATTCTGGATGAACCTGCAACAGCAATATGAGCTGCGGCTGGCGGAGAAGGAGGTGGGCGCGCAGGTTGCGTCGCTGCCCCGCCGCGCCAATGCGCAGTCGACACGAAAGCTTGGAAAGACCGCATGAGCCGCCGCATCAAGAGAATGAATCCAAAACCGCGTTCGCGTGACGAGCGCGACAACTCGCGCCCGCATCAGGCGCATAGCGCGAAGAGGGCCGGGCCACGTCCTAGTGGCAAGCCCGGCAGCAAGCCACCGCGCTTTGCGGGTGAGCGCGCCGAGCGGCGTGCGCCCAAGGTGGAACTGGAAAGGTCCGCGCCGGCAAAGCCTGTCGAAGCATTGCTGCCGACCAAGGTGCAGACCGTCACCGTGACGTCCGACGAGAACAACATGCGCGTCGACCGTTTCCTCGAAGCGCGCTTTCCCGGCCTGTCGTTCTCCCATATTCAGCGCGTCGTTCGCAAAGGCGAGCTGCGCGTGGACGGCAAGCGCGTCGACAGCAAGGACCGGCTGGAGGAGGGGCAGAGCGTCCGCATTCCGCCGCTGAAGCTCGACGCCCCGAAGGGCGGCGGCGAGCTCTCGGAGGCTGCCCAGAAGACGCTCAAGGCGCTGAAGGAGATGACGATCTGGGAGGACGACGACGTCCTCGTGCTGAACAAGCCGGCCGGCCTTGCCGTACAGGGTGGGTCGGGCATGACGCGGCACATCGACCAGATGCTTGAGGTGATGCGCGATGCCAAGGGCCAGAAGCCGCGCCTCGTGCACCGCATCGACAGGGAGACGTCGGGTTGTCTCCTGATCGCCAAGACTCGCTTCGCCGCCTCGCACCTGACCGGCGCATTCCGCTCGCGGTCGGCGCGCAAAGTCTATTGGGCTCTGGTACCGGGCCTGCCGAAGCCCAAGCAGGGCCGCATCTCGACGTTCCTGGCGAAGGAGGAGGGCGAGGACGACACCATCATGCGGATCGCCCAGCATGGCGATGAGGGCGCGAGCCACGCGGTGACCTATTATGCCGTGGTCGAGACCGCTGGCAACAAGCTGACCTGGGTGTCGCTGAAGCCGGTGACCGGCCGAACCCACCAGCTCCGCGCCCACATGGCCCATATCGGCCATCCCATCGTCGGCGATCCCAAGTATTTCAACATCGAGAACTGGCAGTTGCCGGGCGGACTGCAGAATCGGCTGCATCTCTTGGCACGCCGCATCGTCATTCCGCATCCGCGCGGCGGCGTCATCGACGCCACCGCACCGTTGCCGCCGCACATGCAGCAGTCGTGGAACCTGCTCGGGCTGGATGCAACCAGATTTGATCCCATCGAGAACGCGCCTGAGGAATAGCCGGGTTGAACGGGCGCGGCCGGTCTACGACATGTCCCCGATGACTCGGCTCTCGATCTGTTTTGTGCTGATGGCGGCGCTCTGCACGGAGCAGGCTGCGCACGCGCAATATGTGTCACCGGGCGCCTCGCGCCTCGCTCCACTATCGCCCCAACCACCGCCGCCGCCGAAGATCGAGGCACCGAAGGTTCCGCAATTCGACGCGCCACCGCGATACAATTACCAGCCGCTTCCGCGCAATTCGTTCGGCGATCGCTTCACAAAGTGTCTCGACGCCGCCGCGGCCGCGGGATTGGGCCCGGCCGATCGCGGTACGTATGCACGCAGTTGCGCCAACTAGCGGCGCTCATCGTCGTCCTGGTGAAGTCTCGACGACGCAGGTGATTTGACTGACGAAGGATCGAAGAAGCAGATGCGCGAATTGTTCGAAGAGGCAGCAGGCCAGCCCACGCCGGATCCCCGGGCATCGGCGCGCGCGTCCGCGCGTCCGCCGCAGCGCAAGCGCTTCTACAAGGAGGCGGGCGTTGCTGAGGCCGAGGGCGGTTTCGCCGTCACGCTCGACGGCAAGGCGATCCGCACGCCAAGCGGCCGTCAAGTGCTGATTCCGGCGCGGACGCTTGCCGATGCCGTGGCCGCTGAATGGGCGGCTCAGGGCGAAAGCATCGACCCGGTGAGCATGCCCCTGACGCGCATCGCCAACAGCGTCGTGGAAGGCGTCGTCGACCGCGTCGAACTCGTCAGCGACGACCTCGCGAAATATTTCGAATCCGACCTTCTGTTCTATCGCGCTGGCCATCCCGAAAGGCTGGTCGCCCGCGAGGCCGCGCATTGGGATCCCGTGCTGTTCTGGGCGGCGGAGGCGCTGGGCGCACATTTCATCCTGTCCGAGGGGGTCATGCATGTGAAGCAGCCGGACGAGGCGTTGAAGGCGGCCCGTGCCGCCCTGCCGCAGGATGCCTGGTCGGTCGCCGCGCTCCACATGGTGACGACCCTGACCGGCTCGGCGCTGCTGGCGCTGGCGCTGGCTCATGACGTGCGCGATGCCGGGCAGGTCTGGGATGCCGCCCATGTCGATGAGGACTGGAACATCGAGCAATGGGGGGTGGACGAGGAAGCGGCCGCGCGCCGCGCCACGCGCCTCAGGGATTTCGAGGCCGCCGTGACGGTCTTGGCGGCGGCAAAGGCGCTCGCGGCCAAAGGTCCTTAACGAGAGGTTTACGACGCCGGCCTTAGGGTGGGGGCGTGCTCCCTGGGGCCTTTTGCGATGCCGACGCCGGTCACGTCCATTCTTCCCGTCAGTGCCGCCAGCTCCCTGGCTGATGCGACGACGCCCGACCTCGTGCTTCAGGCGGGCAGCGTCGTCAATGCCAGGGTGGTCGGCGTGATGGCCGACAATCTGGTGCGGATCGCGATCGCCAACCTCTCGATGGACGTCATGTCGGAGGTCCCGCTGACGCCGGGGCAGAATCTCCAGCTCGCGGTCTCGCAGAACAACGGCACCATTCGGCTCGCGGTTCTGGGTGGGGCAGGCGAAGCGGCTGCCGATCAGATCACGCTGACGCCCCGCGCGGCATCGTTGCTGGAAAGCCCGCCACTTGCCCCGTCGGCGGGCGCTTCGCGCAACACGCTGACGCCGTTGGAGCATGCTGCTGTTGCGGTGGCTTCGGCCGATGCCGCGACCAGACAGGGCAGCCAGGCCACCCTGTTTGCCAATCTGGCCTCCGTCGTCACCGGCAGCGATCTGCCCGCGGGCTTGAAGCAGGCGGTGCTGGACGTGCTGGCACAGCAGACGCCGCTCAACACCGGGCTCGACGGTGGCGATATCGAATCCGCCTTCCAGAAGTCAGGGCTGTTCCTCGAGGCCTCGCTTGCCGCGGGGGCGCCGTCCTCCGGCACGATGCCCGATTTGAAGGCGGCGCTGCTGGTGCTGCGCCATGCGCTGGCGACAATCGGGACTGCGGTACCATCGACGCAAGCCGAAGCGACGACTCCGGCAGCAGGGGGAGCGGCGCAGGCCGCATCGCCGTCGACCGAAACCGCCCAACAGCCGCAAGTGCCGCGCGGCGCCAATTCCGCAGCTGCCCTGCCCGCCGAGATCGCTGGCAGCGCTTCGCAGCCGGCGGCACTGCGAACCATGTCCGCCGGCCTTGCGGCGAGCTTGCTGCAAGAGGTCGCGCAAGAGCTGCCGCGTCTGGCCGGCAACGTGCCGGGGTCCAGCAAGGGCGTGCCGGATGGCCGCCTCTTCGAGGCCGCCACGCAGCCGACGCCCCCGCCATTCCGCGGAGCGCTGCCGGCGCCGCAGTCCATCGCCGCGCCATCGCTCGCGCCGGACACGCCGCTTGCCGCGACCGTGGATCGCCTGCTCGACGACACTGATGCTGCGATCGCGCGGCAGACGCTGTTGCAGATTGCTTCGCTGCCCGATCGCAGCGGTGCGACCGGGCACCGGATCGATCCGGCCGTGCCGCAGTGGAATTTCGAGATTCCGTTCGCGACCCCGCAAGGAACTGCCATGGCGCAGTTCGAGATCTCGCGCGATGGTGGCAATGAGGCCGCCGATCCCGTCGCGCAGGCTTGGCGTGCACGCTTCTCGCTGAATGTGGAGCCGGCGGGCCCCGTCCACGCGCTGATCACGCTCAACGGCGACAAGACCTTCGTGCGGATGTGGGCCGAGCGGCCGGCGACGGCGCAGCAGCTCCGTGCCGGCATCGGTGAGCTCAGCCAGGCGCTGACGCGCGCCGAGCTCAAGCCGGGCGACATCCTGGTCCGCGACGGCACGCCGCCGCAACCGGCGCCGGCCCCCGCCGGACATTTTCTGGATCGCGCGACATGAGCGATTCAACCAAGCTCGCGATCGCGCTGCACTACGAGAAGGGCACCAACGCCCCAGTCGTCGTGGCCAAGGGCAAAGGCACGATCGGCGAGAAGATCGTCGAGATCGCCAGGGCGCACGACATCCCGATCGAGGAAAACGAGGTGTTGGCCGGCGCGCTCTCCAAGGTGGAGCTCGGTGAAGAAATTCCGCCGGACCTCTACAAGGCCGTGGCCGAGGTGCTGGTGTTCGTGCTGCGGCTGTCGGGCCGGGGAAGGTAAGGATCAACCGTCATCGTTTCACCACGTAGCGGCTGCATGGTCGCGCCGGTTCTCCATGCTCACGGATATCGCTTTTGCTGACCCGTCGTTCTACCCTCGGTCTTCTCGCTGCAGTCTCGGCCCTGCCATCGCGTGCGCTTGCCCATGTCGCGCCGCCGCGCAATGAAATACGGGAGGGCATCGCAAAGCGCTTCACCGACCTCGGCACGTCAGGCACCTTTGTCGGCTACAAGGTCGAGGACTATCTCGTTGTCGCAAGTGACAAGGAGCGATCGGGTGAGGGCAAGCTGCCGGCCTCGACCTTCAAGATTCCGAACGCGCTGATTGCGCTCGAGACCGGCGTGGTCACTGATCCCGACAAGGACGTGTTTCCCTGGGACGGCGTCAAGCGTCCGATCGAGGCCTGGAACAAGGATCACACGCTGCGCAGTGCGATCGCAGTCAGCGCGGTGCCGGTCTATCAGGAGATTGCGCGCCGCATCGGCCAGGAACGCATGCAGAAATATGTCGACGAGTTCGATTACGGCAATCGCGACATCGGCGGCGGCATCGACCAGTTCTGGCTCACCGGGGCTTTGCGCATCGATCCGGTCGAGCAGATCGACTTCGTCGACAGGCTGCGCCGCCGCGCACTGCCGGTGAGCAAGCGCAGCCAGGATCTCGTCTGCGATATCCTGCCGGTGACCAAGGTCGGCGACAGCGTCATTCGCGCCAAGTCCGGTTTGCTGGGCGCCGAGCGCGGCGAGCCGTCGCTCGGCTGGATGGTCGGCTGGACCGAGAAGGGCGAGTCGCACACGGTTTTCGCGCTCAACATGGATTGCAAGGAGCCGCGTCTCGTCGGTGAGCGCATGCCACTGACACAGGCCTGCCTTGCCGATATCGGCGCGATCTAGCTCCATCCGCAGCCGCGTCTGCGAACGCAGGCCGAGCAGTTCTCTTGCAGCCATTCCGCCTCGCCGTGAAATCCTGGCTCCCAGGCAGGCAAGCCCGGCCATGGCGATCTTGGGTGCATGTTCATTGAGCCCGTGGCACCGGTCGCGGGCGGGAAGCCGATCTGGTGTCCTGTTGCCGCCGAGCGCGCGAGCGGGGTGACCCCGGCCGATCCATGCTCCATTCCGCCTCCCAGGCAAAACTTTGTATTTCCTTGCGCTTTTACGCTGCTCAAGGCAGCCCTGCAGGCCCGAAAGCCGCTTCCCGGCCCGCAAAATGCCGTGTTAGAACCCCGGCATCGCGTAAGACTTAAGAACTGGCGGGAGCAAATGAAGCACATCCTGGACGCCCTTGAACATCGTCGTGCCGGCGCGAAGCTCGGCGGCGGGGAGAAGCGCATCGAGGCGCAGCACGCCCGCGGCAAGCTGACCGCGCGCGAGCGCATCGAGCTCCTGCTCGACAAGGGATCGTTCGAGGAGTTCGACATGTTCGTCGAGCACCGCTCCACCGAGTTCGGCATGGAGAAGAACAAGATCCCCGGCGACGGCGTCGTCACGGGCTGGGGCACCGTCAACGGCCGCAAGACGTTCGTGTTCGCCAAGGATTTCACGGTGTTCGGCGGCTCGCTGTCGGAAACGCACGCGCTGAAGATCACCAAGCTCCAGGACATGGCGATGAAGGCGAGGGCGCCCATCATCGGCCTTTATGACGCCGGCGGCGCCCGCATCCAGGAGGGCGTCGCCGCGCTCGCCGGCTATTCCTACGTGTTCCGCCGCAACGTGCTGGCCTCGGGCGTGATCCCGCAGATCTCCGTCATCATGGGCCCCTGCGCCGGCGGCGACGTCTATTCGCCGGCCATGACCGACTTCATCTTCATGGTGAAGAACACCAGCTACATGTTCGTGACCGGCCCCGACGTGGTGAAGACCGTCACCAACGAGGTCGTCACGGCGGAAGAGCTGGGTGGCGCCTCGGTGCACGCCACGCGCTCCTCGATCGCGGACGGCGCCTTCGAGAACGACGTCGAGACGCTGTTGCAGATGCGGCGCCTGATCGACTTCCTGCCGTCCAATAACTCCGACGGCGTGCCGGAATGGCCGAGCTTCGATGACATCGAGCGCGTCGACATGTCGCTCGACACGCTGATCCCCGATAATCCGAACAAGCCCTATGACATGAAGGAGCTGATCCTGAAGGTCGTGGACGAGGGCGACTTCTTCGAGATCGCGGAGAGCTTTGCCAAGAACATCGTCACCGGCTTCGGCCGCATCGCGGGGCGCACCGTCGGCTTCGTCGCCAACCAGCCGATGGTGCTCGCCGGCGTGCTCGACTCCGACGCTTCCCGCAAGGCGGCGCGCTTCGTGCGCTTCTGCGACGCCTTCAACATCCCTATCGTCACCTTCGTCGACGTGCCGGGCTTCCTGCCGGGCACCGCGCAGGAATATGGCGGCCTGATCAAGCACGGCGCGAAACTGCTGTTTGCCTATTCGCAGTGCACCGTGCCGCTCGTCACCATCATCACCCGCAAGGCCTATGGCGGCGCCTTCGACGTCATGGCGTCGAAGGAAATCGGCGCCGACATGAACTACGCCTGGCCGACCGCCCAGATCGCGGTGATGGGCGCCAAGGGCGCGGTCGAGATCATCTTCCGCTCAGACATCGGCGACCCCGACAAGATCGCCGCGCGAACGAAGGAATATGAAGACCGCTTCCTGTCGCCCTTCATCGCCGCCGAGCGCGGCTATATCGACGACGTCATCATGCCGCACTCGACCCGCAAACGGATCGCAAGGGCGCTGGCGATGCTGAAGGACAAGAAGACGGAAATGCCGGCGAAGAAGCACGACAATCTGCCTTTGTGAGATGGAAGTGGCCCGGATAAGCGCAGCGACATCCGGGCCCTTACTCAGGTCCCATGTTGCTTTGCTCATGCGGGCTACAGGTCCCTCTGATTTGGCATCCTGGATGCAATGACCGAAGACGATCCGGCTGACGAGATTTCCGATATCGAAGCGCGGATCGAGGCGCTCGCCGAAATCGCCGAGCGCTGCCGGAAGTACATTCTCGCGTCCAAGATCGCGATCGGCGGCGGGGCGACGCTGTTGTTGGTGACGATCCTCGGCCTTTTTGGCTTCGGTCAGACCGCCGCCTTGGCATCGATCGCGCTGGTGCTGGGCGGGATCGTCTCGCTCGGTTCGAACGTCAGCACGCTGCGGCAGACGGACGAGGCCATCAGTGAGGCGGAGGCGCGGCGTTCGGCGTTGATTGGCAGCATTGATCTCCGCGTCGTTGCCGATGCGCCGCTGAAGCTGGTGTGAGGCGCACCAGCACGCTTCACGCGGCCCGCTTGAACGTCAGCTCCGACAATTCGGTGCGGCACTCGGCTGCGAAGGCTTGAAGCCGCTCGGCGGCCTGCCGGTCGAGGATGGCCTTGGCCAGCCGCTCGGCGCGCGCAATCTGTTGCTTGAGATATTCGATGCGGGGCATGTGGCACCTTTCAGAGGAGTTCTGCGACGAATGGCTTCGTTCCAGCTGGGGCGACTCTAGTCCGAGTGCCTGATTTATTGTGTGAGGCAGATCACGCCCCGCGCCTGGCATCCGCCATAGCAAAATGTGCCATCTGATCGGCATGAGCCTTGGCGAAGGCGGGACGGGCGGTGGCGCGCGCGAGGTAGGCGCGGCAGGCCGGATGGTCCATCAGCCCGTCGAAGCCGTCGGCAGGGCGCAGCACGTCCGCCATCAGGATGTCAGCGACGGAGAAGGAGCCCGCCAGCCATTCGCGGCTGCCGAGCACCGGCTCGAGGTGCTTCAGCCGAAGCTTGAGGAAGTCGTCGACGAATTTCCACGCCGGCGTATCGGTCGGATGGCCCATGAACTGCGACATTGCCCAGGGCAGGCTCGCCATCTCCACCGAATTGAGCGCAGCGAACACCCATTTCATCGCTTCAGTGCGGCCGCGCGGATCCGTCGGCATCAGCTTCTCGCTCAGTCCGCCGAGATGCAGCAGGATCGCGCCGGTCTCGAAGATCGAAATGTCTCCGTCGGTCAGCCACGGCACCTGGCCGAACGGCTGGTGCGCGAGGTGGGCAGGCCCGCGATCCTCGAAAGGCACGCTCGCAACGCGATAGGGCAGGCCGGCTTCCTCCAGTGCCCAGCGCACGCGGAGGTCGCGCACGAAGCCTCGCGGCGCGTCGGGAACCCAATTGAAGGTGGTCAGGGTGAGGTCGGCCATTGCTGTCTCCGTGTGTTTCGGGATCGAAGCGAAGGACGATCGAAGGCGGCCCGTTCCGACACCGGCACGAACTCTTTTGTCGCCGCTCGCCGAAGCGGCTATCCTGGCTCAAACAATCAGGAGGAAATCCGATGCCCGCTGCCTTCTTCGTCGTTCGCGCCATCGTCACCGATCCCGCCAAGCGCGCCGCCTTCGACCGGTGGTACGAGAGGGAACACCTGCCCGACGCGGTGAAGGCGTTCGGTGTGGCCAAGGCTTGGCGATTCTGGAGTCTGGATGACCCGTCGATTCACCAGGCCATGTATGAATTCGAGGACGAGGCGAAGCTTACGGCTATGCTCGAGGGCGATGTCTTGAAGCAGCTCGTCGCCGACTTCAATCGCGACTGGCCCGACGTCAAGCGCACGCGAGAAATGCTGGTGCTGGCGCAGGCGTTTGCGAGGTAAGCCGAAGACATCTTCTGGGCGCGATAAATCTGAATGCACGATTCAGCCTCGGTTCATGCCGTCACGGCGACACTCCTTCTGCATCACAGGCACGATGATCCAAGAAGGAAGAAGCCATGGAGCGCCGGAGTTTTTTGAAACTTGCATTGGGATTGACGGCGGGCGCCGCCGCCTTCGCCGCATCCGCGGCGCAGGCCGCGCCGCTGTCACCGCATCCGCTCGCTGATCCCGCCCGCATGCCGCAAGGCAATCCCGACGCTCACCCCGCAGTCACCACGGGGGAGGAAGCCGCCGAGCTGACGCCCGAGCAGGTCCACTGGCACGGGCATCGCCGCCACGCGCATGGCCATCACCGCCACTGGGGCTGGCACCGCCGTCATTGGCGCCGGCATCGCCGACGCTGGCACCGCCGCCATCATTGGTAAGGAATCCAAGTCGAGGACTGGATGGGGATCGCCACTGGCGGTCCTCTTTCGATTCCGACGCGCGTCAGTTCAACGGCGGATGGGCCGTGGGCCGCACCCACAAAAAAGGCCGCGCAGGCTCCCGCCGCGCGGCCATTCTGCAACGAAAATGGAGGGATATCAGAACGGGCGGCAGCGACCGGCGTACCAGCGGAAGCCGTAGGGGCACACGCGGGCGCGCGGCACCACGACGACCGGTGCCGGGGCGATCACCACGGGTGCCGGGCGCACGACCACAGCGCCACGCATCGGGCGGCAATTACCGTAAGGACCGCGATAGAACCCTCGGCCGCAGCCTTCAGCTGCGCTGGCAGCTTCGCTGAAACCGACCACGGCCGCGCTTGCGAGCATGACGGCGGCAAACAGGTATTTCATTGAATTCTTCCTTCTTGTCCTTTGAGGCAGGCACAGGGGCATGGCGCTTCTGGCGCACAATGAATCAAGCGACACGATTCGACACGTTAAAATCCTGCAACATGCCGACACGTAGCGATCCAAACCTGCCAATCATGACCTGAATGCGGCATGAACGTTCTCCGCATGCGGCTTCAGGCGACGTCGGCGGCGCTAGCGGCCGAGAAAGCCCAGCACCAGCTCCCTATACCTCTCCGGCGCCTCAAGGAAGACGAGATGGCCGGTGTCCGGGATTACCTCCGCCCGCGCATTCCGCATCGTCGCGGCCAGCATCTTCGCCAGTTCAGCGTTCTGCCCCATCTTGGCCCGCAGCGCCTCCGGCGCGAGCGGCCGGCCGGGAGCATTGTGATCGTCGGCGCCCATGATGAACAGGGTCGGCAGCGCGATGAGCGGGATCTCGTGCGCGACCGGCTCGCGGTAGATCATCTGGCCGGAGCTGACGAAGGCGCGCAGCCAGCGCGGATAATCCGGGCTGC
The DNA here is from genome assembly GCF_001424605.1 of Bradyrhizobium sp. Leaf396. NCBI lineage: Bacteria > Pseudomonadati > Pseudomonadota > Alphaproteobacteria > Hyphomicrobiales > Nitrobacteraceae > Bradyrhizobium > Bradyrhizobium sp. Leaf396. The sequence goes on along the minus strand of NZ_LMQJ01000065.1, from coordinate 28,814 downwards.
CCTTGATGTTGAAGCGGGCATCGATGAACGGCGTGATTGCGTCCGCCGGCAGCTTGATCGCGTAGTTGGTCTGGAGTTGCTTCCGGTAGCCCTCCGCCGTGAGCTTGTCCTCGGTCTCCATCATCTTCTCTGTCGGCGTCGGCGGCACGTAGAGGCGGTAGTCCTCGAGTCCGATCGGCGCGGTCAGCACCAGATGGGCAACGCGGTTCGGGTAGGCCCGCGCGATGCGCACGCCCAGCATGCCGCCAAGCGAATGGGCGACGATCTCGGCTTTGTCGATCTTGAGATGATCGAGCAGTGCCATGGTGTTGCGCGCCAGATTGTCGAAGTGCAGCTCGCCCGCCGGCTTGGAGGATTTGCCGAAGCCGATCTGGTCCGGAACCACGACGCGATAACCCGCCTCGCTCAGCATCTCGATCACAGGCGCCCAGTAGCTCGATGGGAAATTGCGCCCATGCAGCAGCACCACGGTGCGGCCGTTCGGCTGAGCCGCGGCGACATCCATATAGGCCATGCTGAGAGGCTCGCCGTCGTTGACGACCGGGATGAAATGCACGGGGTAGGGATAGGCGAAGCCTTCGAGCGCGATGCCATAGGGCTCGCGAGGCTTCGTATCGGCGGCGTGGGATGCAAGCGGGATGCTGAAGAGGACGGCAGCAAGTGCAGTCGAGAAGATGCGGTTCATCAAAATCTCCGTCATGCCCGGGCTCGTCCCAGGCATCCACGTGCCAGCCGCAATAAAGACGTGGATGGCCGGGTCAAGCCCGGCCATGACGAGAGGAGGAGTTCACACGGGATTGTGTGCCGTCGCGAGGGCTCGCGTGATCAGTCCCGCCCATTCCCGAACAGCGCGGCGAATTGCTTCTCGCCGATACGGGTGAAATTCACCACGCGGCTGCCCGGCGTGGCATCGCGCGTGGCCCATTTCAGCTCGGCAAAGCGTTGCATCAGGGTCGCGCCCAGCATGCCGGCGAGATGGTGACGCCGCTCGCTCCAGTCCAGGCAGGCCTTGCAAACCGGGCGGCGCGGGTGGCTGAGCATGTCGGGGGAGATCTGCAGATGTTTGGCAAGGAAACGCGCCCCCTCGGTGGTGAGCTCGATGTCCAGTTTCTTCTGCCTGACCAGCTGCCGCTGTCGCAGCGAGTCCAGCATCTGCACGCCGAGATCGCCGGCGAGGTGATCGTAGCAAATCCGCGCGCGCCGCAGCGCCGGGTCCTTCGGTCCGGTACGCACCCGCATGTGGCCGGTGCGCGCGGCAAGTCCCGCAAGCCCCTCGAGCACGCCGGCGACGTCGTCGTCGGTGAGGCGGTAGTAGCGATGCCGGCCCTGCTTCTCCGGCGCGACGAGGCCGCCTGCCTCCAGCTTCGAAAGATGCGAGCTCGCGGTCTGCGGTGTGATGCCGGCCTCCTGCGCCAACTCGCTCGCAGTGAGCGCGCGGCCGTTCATCAGCGCGGTCAGCATATTGGCGCGGGCGGGGTCGCCGACCAACGAGGCGACCATGGCGATGTCTGGGCCTGCTTTCATAGTTCGATGATAGGCGAAGCATTGTAGCGAGGCAAGCGCGTAGTCCTCACTCAAGTCGTCATTGCGAGCAACCCGTGACAGAATTGCCAAGCAATTTTGCACTGGCGACGAAGCAATCCAGACTGTCCCAGCGGAGGGATTCCTGGATTGCTTCGCGAAGCCTGTCATCGGGCCGCGCTTCGCGCGGACCCGTTGGCTCGCAATGACGGAGCAACGAGGAGAACCCCATGTCCGTTACCGTGTTCATCCGTTACCAGCTAGATCCCTTCAAGCGGGCGCAATTCGAGGAATATTCGAAGCGCTGGCTTACCATCATCCCGCGATGCGGCGGCGACTTGATCGGCTATTTCATGCCGCATGAGGGCACCAACAACATCGCGTCCGCCCTGATCTCGTTCGAAAGCCTGGCGGCCTACGAGGCCTATCGCAAACGGCTGCGGGTTGATCTCGACGGCATGGCAAACTTCAATTTTGCCGAGTCTGAGAAATTCATCCTCGCCGAAGAGCGCACATTCCTGCGCAAGGTGGTATTGTAGGCCAACCAACAGCAGGAGACGCCTATGATCGCCGTGATCTTCGAGGTCTGGCCCAAGCCGGAACATCGCCAGGACTATTTCGACCTTGCGGCGGATCTGAAGCCCCTGCTGCAAACCATCGACGGCTTTATCTCGGTCGAACGCTTCGAGAGCCTGAGCGAGAAGGGCAAGATTCTATCGGTGTCGTTCTGGCGGGATGAGGCAGCGGTCGAGGCTTGGCGCAACACGATGGAGCATCGCCGCACGCAGGCGAAAGGCCGTGCCAAGATCTTCTCGGACTATCATCTGCGCATTGCGAGCGTCGTTCGTGACTACAGCATGACCGATCGTGAGCAGGCGCCGAAGGACAGCCGCGCGGTGCACGATGCGCACTAGCGCACTTGAAAACGCGCGCCTATGTCTGCGCGGCCAACGAGGGAGAGATTCATGCATGTGACAACTGCTGACAAGCGCGCGGCGTTCAGGAAGATGCACGAGAGCGGCTGCTTCATCCTGCCCAATCCGGTCGATGTCGGCAGCGCCAAAGCGCTGCAGCATCTCGGCTTCAAGGCGATCGCGTCATCGAGCGCGGGCTTTGCCTGGACCATCGGCAAGGCCGACAATCACGTCACCGTCGAGGACGTCTGTCAGCATCTGGCAGCATTGAGTTCGGCGGTCGACATTCCCGTGAATGCGGATTTCGAGGGCGGCTTTGCGGTTGAGCCGGACAGGGTCGCCGACAATGTCGAGCGCTGCGTGCGCACCGGTGTCGCGGGCCTGTCTATCGAAGATTCAACCGGAGACAAGAACAATCCGCTCTATGACCACAGTCTCGCAACCGAACGCATCAAGGCCTCGCGCAAGGCGATCGGCGACAGTGGCACGCTGTTGGTCGGCCGATGCGAGGCTTATCTCTGGGGTGTCACCGACCTTACGCTCGTCATCGATCGGCTGGCCGCATACGCCGATGCCGGCGCCGACTGTCTCTACGCGCCGGGTCTGAAGAGCCGCGAAGACATCGCTGCGGTGGTGAAGGCGGTACATCCCAAGCCGTTCAATCTCCTGATCGGCGCGTCCGGGCTCTCCCTGCAGGAAGCCCAGGATCTCGGCGTGCGCCGCATCAGTGTAGGAGGCTCGCTCGCCCGCGTCGCCTGGGGCGGCTTCATGCGCGCCGCAAAGGAGATGGCCGAGAAGGGAACGTTCACCGAGCTTGGCAGCGGCTATCCTGGCGGCGAACTCAACAAGATGTTCAGCTAGGCAAACGAAAAGCGGCGGGACCTTGCATCCCGCCGCTCACCCATCTCACTGAAACTGTCACTTCGCGCCGTCAGGCGGCGTCTGCGACTCCGGCGCCGGGGCAGCCGGCCTGCTCGGTGCAGCACCCGTCGTTACGCCCGGCTCGGTGTTGTTCCGCGGCGTCACGTCTCGCATGCCGGGAGGTGCAGCCGGATTGGAAGGCGCCTGTTGAGCGGTTTGCGAGGCCGGCGTGTTGCTGGCCTGATTGGTCGTGCTGGTATTGTTCAGGCCGTAGAACACGGCGCCCAGCACCAGGGCGATCGCCACTGCAAACACCGCGATCTTGCCGCTGGAAGCAGGGCCTTCGCCAAGTTGGGGATCGGCCTGAAGGTCGGTATCCCGGCGCGCCGTGCGAGAATACTCATCATCGGCGAGGTTCGGGCGGTACGGATCGTTGGGAAAACGGTCGTCAGCCATCGATTGGATCTCCTCGGGTTATGACGGCAAGACAACCCTTAGCTGCGACATTCCGTTCCGCGCCACCTTATGCTTTCGTCGCATGTTGCTGATCTGTGGGGAATCGGGAACCCGTTCGGCAGGAACTGCGCCCAAGTTCCATGTCCGGAGAAGGGGAACAACCGATGTGGAGCTTGCCGCCGACCGACAGCGTGCTGCATGTTCTGGCACTCGTCGCCATCACTGCGGAGGGGATGACGGCGGCGCTCGCCGCGGGCCGGCGCAGCATGGACTATGTCGGCGTTTCTCGGTCACTATCCGCTGGTCTGGGTGGCCAATCCAATCTACCTCGCACTGCCGGGTGGAGCGGCGCTGCTGACCATCCTGATCGCGCGGCTGGTGCATCGGCTGCACCTCGCCTTCATCGTGCTCGATGCCATCGGGCTCGTCGTGTTCACCATGATCGGCTGCAACGTCGGCTGGTAGATGGATGCCTCGCTGCCGATCGTGATCGTCTCGGGCATGGTGACCGGCTGCGCCGGTGGCGTGTTGCGCGACGTGCTCTGCAACGATGTGCCGCTGCTGTTTCGGTCCGAGCTCTATGCAAGCGTCTCGGTCGTGACAGGGTTGTTCTATGCGACGGCGTTCGGCCTCAATCTCAACGCCGAACTCTGGACGATTTTGACCTTCGTCCTCGGCCTCAGCTTCCGCCTGCTCGCGGTGCGCTACAAATGGGAAATGCCGAAATTCGTCTTTACGGGAGACGAGCGTTAGCGCTTCGCTCACTTGGAATGTCGGAGCCATGCCATCTACAGCGTCATGGCGGTTTCCTCCTGCCATCCGCGACCTCTGCAACCGCACTGCACAACGTCGGGCCCGCAAGCGCCAAGCTAGTCAGAATCGTCCGGTCGAGGGACCTTCCCTGCGACCAATCGCCGTCACCCGCACGATGGGGATGTCCGTTCATTTCGCGGCGGCGGGGGTATTGTGACACAAACTGAAAACGCCCGGCGTGTTTCGGGCCACGAAGTTGCGATTTTTGCCCGGCGCGTCCTTCGGTCCAGATTTGTGGTGCGGATCATGAAATATCCGACATAGAGTGGCGGCGGTGGTCGGCGCGCCCTAGCTAAAAACAACGGGAAGGCAACGGCTTAAGTCGGCAAGACTTGAACAGGGCGGTAGCGAGGACAGCATGGGCATAAACCAGGGTCCGATCAGTCTCGATCAAAAATACACCCAGCAGACGGGACACGTCTTCACCACCGGCATCCAGGCCCTGGTGCGCTTACCGATGGCGCAGATCCGGCGCGACCGCGCCAATGGCCTCAATACCGCCGGCTTCATCTCCGGCTATCGCGGCTCGCCGCTCGGAGGCTATGACCAACAGCTCTTCGCCGCGCGCAAGCACCTCGAACAGTACAACATCAAGTTCCAGCCCGGCGTGAACGAGGATCTGGCGGCCACCGCCGTCTGGGGATCGCAGCAGCTCAACCTCTCGCCCGGCGCCAAGTACGACGGCGTCGTCGGCATCTGGTACGGCAAGGGCCCCGGCGTCGACCGCTGCGGCGACGTGTTCCGCCACGGCAATGCCGCCGGCTCGGCCAGGAACGGAGGCGTACTGTGCCTCGCCGGTGACGACCACGGCGCAAAGTCCTCGACTGTCCCGCATCAGTCCGACCACGCCTTCATGTCTGCACTGATGCCGTATCTCTATCCCTCGAGCATCCACGAGATGATCGAGATGGGTCTGCTCGGCATCGCGATGTCGCGCTATTCCGGCTGCTGGGTCGGCATGAAGGTGATCACGGAGACGGTGGAGACCACCGCCGAGATCGATCTCAGCGACGAGATGAAGCCCTTCATCATCCCGACCGACTTCGAGCTGCCGCCCGGCGGCCTCAACCTGCGCTGGCCCGACGACCGTTTCGAGCAGGACCGCCGCCTGCAGGACTACAAGGGCTTTGCCGCCATCGCCTTCGCGCGCGCCAACAAGGTCAACCGGATCACCATGGATTCGCCGAACGCACGCTTCGGCATCATGGCGTCGGGCAAGAGCTACGAAGACGTCCGCCAGGCGTTGCGCGAGCTCGGGATTACCGAGGAGGTCGCCGCCAAGATCGGACTGCGCCTCTACAAGATCGGGATGCCCTGGCCGCTGGAGCCGGAAGGCGTGCATCAATTCGCCGTCGGTCTCGAGGAGATTCTCATCATCGAGGAGCGCCGCGAGATCGTCGAGAACCAGGTCAAGCAGGTGCTGTTCAACTGGCGCGACGACGTCCGCCCGCGCATCGTCGGCAAGATGGACGAGCACGACAAGCGCTTCCTCACCTTCGCCGCGGAGCTCAGCGTCGCTTCACTTGCGACCTCGCTCACCGAGCGTCTGCTCCGGCTTGATCTCAACCCCGAGATTGCGGAGATGCTTCGCGCCAAGGCCGATTGGTTCAACGGCCGTCAGGCGTCGCAGATGATCCCGACTGCGCCCGTCTCCCGCACGCCGTATTTTTGCTCCGGCTGTCCCCACAACACGTCGACCAAGGTCCCCGAAGGAAGCCGCGCGCTTGCCGGCATCGGCTGTCACTTCATGGCGCTGTGGATGGACCGCTCGACGGAGACCTTCACCCATATGGGCGGCGAGGGCGTGCCGTGGGTCGGCATCGCGCCCTTCACCAACGAAAACCACATCTTCGCCAATCTCGGCGACGGCACCTATTTCCACTCGGGAATTCTGGCGATCCGTCAGGCGGTCGCCTCCAAGGCCAATATCACCTACAAGATCCTCTACAATGACGCCGTCGCCATGACCGGTGGCCAGCGCCATGACGGCGATCTCTCGCCGCAACAGATCACCCATCAGCTCCACGCCGAAGGCATCCGCGAGATCTATCTGGTCTCCGAGGCGCCCGATGCCTATCCGGCCGATACCATTGCGCCCGGCGTGAAGAAATATCATCGCGACGAGCTCCAGAACGTCATGAAGATGTGCCGCGAGTTCAAGGGGACCTCGGCGATATTGTTCGTGCAAACCTGCGCGGCCGAGAAGCGCCGCCGCCGCAAGCGCGGCCTGATGGAGGATCCGGCGCGCCGCGTCATGATCAATCCCGCGGTCTGCGAAGGCTGCGGCGATTGCTCGGTGCAGTCGAACTGCATTTCGGTCGAGCCGCTGGAAACCGAGTTTGGCCGCAAGCGTGCCATCAACCAATCGTCCTGCAACAAGGATTATTCGTGCCTGAAGGGCTTCTGCCCGTCTTTCGTCACCGTGGACGGAGGCAAGCCGCGCCACCGCGCACCCGCGGAACTCGCCGACATCGGTGAGCTGCCGGAGCCGGCCTCGCGGCCCACACTGGACAAGCCCTACAATATCGCAGTCGGCGGTGTCGGCGGCACCGGAGTTCTCACCATCGGCGCGCTGCTCGGCATGGCCGCGCATATCGAGGGCAAGGCTTCGATGATCCTCGACATGTCGGGCCTGGCGCAGAAGGGCGGCGCCGTGCTCAGCCATGTTCGCCTGTCGGATCATCCCGCGGAGGTAACCTGCTCGCGCATCGTCACCGGTACGGCGGACCTCGTGCTTGCCGCGGACGAGGTGGTCGCGGTCGCCAAGGACACGATCTCGCTCTGCGACACCAGCCGCACCCGCGGCATCATCAACAGCCATGTCATTCCGACCGCCGACTTCGTCCTCAACCGCGATTTCAACTTCCAGACTCGGAAGCTGCACGCGCTGCTGGAGACCGCGCTCCACAAGGACTCCGTCTTCTTCGACTTCACCAAGCCGGCCGAGCAGCTCCTCGGCGATGCCATCGCCACCAACATGATGATGATGGGGTACGCCTATCAGAAGGGTCTCTTCCCGCTCTCGGCGGAGTCCATCGAGCAAGCGATCGAGGTCAACGGTGTCTCGATCAAGATGAACAAGGAAGCTTTCCGCCTCGGCCGCCTCGCGGTCGCCGATCCGAAGCGACTTTCCGACATGCTCAAGGGGACGGACGAGGTGGTCGCGCCCAAGACCCTGGACGCGATGACGCTGGATGAGGTCATCGAGCATCGCGCCAAGCATCTCACGGCATATCAGAACAGCCGTCTCGCCAGGCGCTATCGCAAGCTGGTCGACCAAGTCCGAGATGCCGCGGTGAAGGGCGGCTATGGCGACGCGCTGCCGCGCGCCGTCGCGGTGAACTATGCCAAGCTGCTCGCCTACAAGGACGAGTACGAAGTCGCGCGTCTCTACACCGACGGCGCCTTCGAACAGCAGCTCCGCGAGCAGTTCGAGGGCGACTTCACATTCAACTTCAACCTGGCGCCGCCGATCCTGGCGCGTGGCGTCGATGCCCTCGGCCGCCCGAAGAAGCGCACCTTCGGCCCGTGGATGCTGAACGTTTTCCGCGTGCTGGCAAAGTTCAAGTTCCTGCGCGGCACCCTCTTCGACGTCTTCGGTCGCAGCGCCGACCGCAAGCTCGAGCGCGACCTCATCGCCGGCTACGAGAAGGATGTCGCCACCGTGCTCGGCCTCCTATCGCCGGTGACGATCGACACCGCGGTCGAACTGCTCTCGCTGCCTGATCGCATCCGCGGCTACGGCCCGGTGAAGGAGAAGGCGGTGGCGGATGCAAAGGCTCGCTACGCCCAGCTCGCGGCGGACTTGGCAACCCCGCCGCCTGCGCCCAGACAGATCGCGGCGGAGTAGGGCAGTCTCGTAGGTGGGTTAGCTCCGTAGACAGCCACTTCTCCGTCCACGCGGAAAGCCAAGAGGTGGTCACGCCTTCAGCTAACCCACCGAAGAATTCCCGTGTGAAATCAACCACCGTTCTACTGTGCATGGGGTTGTTTTGCAGAATGGATGATCGGCGGCTCCGTTCGCAATGACGACGCGGAGGCCGGCGAGAACCTCTCCACTTGCGCCCACTCGCTGCCCTCTCGCGGGGCGGAATATTTCCACGCTTGCCAATCAGCCCACCGCGGTTCAGAAAAACCACGCAACAAGAAACGCGAGCGGAGACCTGAAGTTTGACCATCAAGGGCAAGGCCTACATCGCCGGGATCTACGAACACCCGACCCGGCATGCGCCGGACAAATCCACCGCCCAGCTCCACGCCGAGGTCGCCAAGGGCGCGATCGAGGATGCCGGGATCAGCAAGGACGACATCGACGGCTATTTCTGCGCGGGCGATGCCCCCGGCGGCGCCTGGCCGATGGTCGATTATCTCGGCCTCAACACCAAGAAGCTCCGCCATGTCGATTCCACCGAGACCGGCGGCTGTTCCTACATCATCCATCTCGGCCATGCCGCCGAGGCGATCGCGGCGGGCAAATGCTCGATCGCGCTGATCACGCTGGCCGGCAAGCCGCGCACCGGCGCGATGCCGCCGCGGGCGCAGGGCGCCGAAGCCGATTTCGAGACCGCCTACGGCGCGACCACCCACAATGCCTATGGCATGTGTGCCATGCGCCATATGCACGACTATGGCACCACCAGCGAGCAGCTCGCCTGGATCAAGGTCGCGGCCTCGCATCACGCGCAGTACAATCCGCATGCGATGCTCAAGGACGTCGTCACCGTTGAGGACGTCCTGAATTCGCCGATGATCTCCGATCCCTTGCATCGCATGGATTGCTGCGTCGTCTCCGACGGAGGCGGCGCAATGATCGTGACGACGCCCGAGATCGCCAAGAGCCTGAAGAAGCCGCTGGTGCGGCTCATCGGTCACGGCGAGGCGATGAAGGGCCCGCGCGGCGGCAAGGACCTCGATCTTACATACTCCGCCGGCGTCTGGTCCGGCCCGCGTGCGTTCGAGGAAGCCGGCATCACGCCGAAGGACATCAAGTACGCCTCCATCTACGACAGCTTCACCATCACAGTCCTGATGCAGCTGGAAGACCTCGGCTTCTGCAAGAAGGGCGAGGGCGGCAAGTTCGTCGCCGACGGCAACCTCATCTCGGGCGTCGGCAAACTGCCGTTCAACACCGACGGCGGTGGTCTTTGCAGCAACCATCCCGTCAACCGCGGCGGCATGACCAAGATCCTCGAGGCCGTGCGCCAGCTGCGCGGTGAGGCGCATCCGAAGGTGCAGGTCAAGAATTGCGATCTCGCCATCGCCCACGGCACTGGCGGGCTTCTCGGTGTCCGCCACGCCGCGTCGACGGCCATTCTGGAGCGCGTGTGATGAGCGAAGCAAAGAAGTATCCGGCCCCGGTGACGAATCCGGAGACCGCAGCGTTCTGGGACGCCGCCAAGCAGGGCAAGTTCATGATCAAACGCTGCACCGCGTGCGGCGAAGCCCATTACTTCCCGCGTTCGATCTGTCCGTTCTGCTACTCGGACAAGACGGTGTGGGAGGAAGCGTCGGGCGAGGGCACGATCTACACCTACAGCCTGATGCGGAAGTCGCCGACCGGTCCTTACGCGATCGGCTACGTCACGCTGAAGGAGGGGCCGTCGGTGCAGACCAATTTCGTCGACTGCGATCTCGAAAAGCTGAAGATCGGGCAGAAGGTGAAGGTAGTGTTCAAGCCGACCGACGGCGCGCCGCTGCCGTTCTTCACGCCGGCCTGACGCGAAAACAAGGTGTAACCCTCTCCCCTTGTGGGAGAGGGTGGCAGCCGAAGGCTGCCGGGTGAGGGGTCTCTCTCAACACGAGAAGTGTCACTGCGGAGCCAACCGTCACCCGAGTGAGTTTGTTGCAAGGGCGGTGCGGCCCTCTCCCACAAGGGGAGAGGGCACAATCAACGGGCATCGCCGCCTGCGGATAAGAAACTCGGAGAGGAAGACAAAACAACATGTCCGCCAGATATGAAGAACTCAAGGGCCTGAAGAACATCGGCCAGAAATATGCCTACACCGACCGCGAAGTCATGCTCTACGCCTACGGCATCGGGCTCGGCGCCGATCCGATGGATGAGAAGGAACTCGCCTTCGTCAACGAGGGCGCCTACACGCCGCGACCGCTGAAGGTGGTGCCGACATTTGCGTCCGTGGCCGCCTGGGGCTCGGGTCCGGGCGAGATGAACCTCAACCGCGTCATGGTTGTCGACGGCGAGCGCGACATCACCTTTCATCAGCCGCTGCCGGTGGAAGCGAATATCACCGCCGATTCCTCCGTGCTCGAAGTCTACGACAAGGGCAAGGACAAGGGCGTCGTCATCGTTCACCAGACCGTACTGAAGAACGAGAAGGGCGAGAAGCTGGCAACGCTGGTCGCCTCGCGCTTCGCGCGCGGCGATGGTGGCTTCGGCGGGCCGAACCTGACGCAGCCAGATCCGCACAAGATTCCCTCGCGCAGCCCAGACAAGACCATCGATATCACGACGCGCCCCGATCAGGCGCTGGTCTATCGCCTTTGCGGCGACCGCAACCCGCTGCACTCGGATCCCGAGTTTGCCAAGAAAGCCGGCTTCCCGCGCCCCATCCTGCACGGAATGTGCACCTACGGCATTACCTGCCGCGGCGTGCTCCAGACCTATGCCGACTACGATGCCAGCGCTTTCCGCCAGCACGTCGCGCGGTTTTCTTCCCCCGTCTATCCCGGCGAGACCGTAACCATGGACCTCTGGAAAGACGGCAACGTGATCTCGTTCGAAGCCAAGGTAGAGTCGCGCGGCGTCACAGTGATCAAGAACGGCAAGACGGTCCTGGGTTAGCGCTCTCCGCCATTCCGGGGCGCGCGATGCGTGAACTATGGTGCGCAGTGCGCACCCGAGAATCTCGCGCTAATAGTTCCGGATTCCGGGCTCAGCCCTGCGCGATCCCCCGGAATGACAAAGAAAACAGGGAGAAACCACCATGGGACTACTCGACGGAAAGGTTGCGCTGATCACCGGCGCGGGTGGCGGGCTCGGCGAAGCCTACGCAAAGCTGTTCGCGCGGGAAGGGGCCTCCGTCGTCGTCAACGACCTCGGCGGGCCCCGAGACGGCTCCGGCGCCGACAAGTCCATGGCGCAGCAGGTCGTGGACGCAATTACGGCGGAAGGCGGCAAGGCGGTCGCCAACGGGGCCGACATCTCCACCATGGAGGGCGGTCAGTCGGTGTTCGACGATGCCATTAAGCACTTCGGCCGCGCCGACATCCTCGTCAACAACGCCGGCATCCTGCGCGACCAGACCTTTGCCAAGGCCTCCGAGGCCGATTGGGACAAGGTCATCAAGGTGCATCTGAAGGGCACCTTCTGTTGCACCCTTCCGGTGTTTCGCTGGATGCGGGAGAACGGGGGCGGCGTCATCGTCAACACCTCTTCGACCTCGGGCCTGATCGGCAATTTCGGCCAGACCAATTACGGCGCGGCCAAGGGCGGGATCTGGGGCCTGTCCAACGTGTTGGCGATCGAAGGCCGGAAGTACAACATCCGGATCTGGACGCTGGCGCCGGGGGCCCTGACCCGCATGACCGCAGACCTGCCCCGCTATAAGGAGAACCCCGGTGCGGCGCTGGGGCCGGACGGCATCGCGCCGGCCGTGCTATACATGGTCAGCGATTTGTCGGGTGACCAGACCGGCAAGGTGCTGGGCGTCTCCGGGCCGCGCGGCGTGCGCGAGATGCGGATGATGGAAATGGAAGGCTGGAAGCCGCCGCATTCGGGCTGGAAGGCCCAGGACATCGTCGATCACGCCAAGGAGATTTTCTTCTCCGAGGAGCAGATCAAGATGGGGGCGAGGCGGTTTTAGCTTTCCCGTCATTCCGCGGCGTGCGAAGCACGAACCCGGAGTATCGAGATTCCGGGTTCGGCTCTTCGAGCCGCCCGGAATGACGAACATTGAGATAGGGAAGACGATGAAACTCACCGCCGAGGCCAAGGGCACTTTCGCAATCGCGCCGACGCCGTTCCACGACGATGGCCGGATCGACGAGCGCTCGATCGACCGCCTGACCGACTTCTACGAGGAAGTCGGCTGCGACGGCGTAACGGTGCTCGGCATTCTCGGCGAGGCCCCCAAGCTCGATGCTGCCGAGGCAGAGCAGGTGGCGGTGCGCTTCGTCAAGCGCGCCAAGAAGATGCAGGTGATCGTCGGCGTCTCTGCACCGGGCTTTGCCACCATGCGCTCGCTGGCGAGGGCTTCAATGGATGCGGGCGCGGCGGGCGTCATGATCGCGCCGCCGCCCTCGCTTCGCACCGACGATCAGATTGTCGGCTACTTCAAGCAGGCCGCGGAGGCGATCGGCCCCGACGTGCCCTGGGTGCTCCAGGATTATCCGCTGACCCTGTCGGTGGTGTTCACGCCTGCCGTGATCCGCAAGATCGTCATGGACAACCCGAACTGCGTGATGCTCAAGCACGAGGACTGGCCAGGGCTTGAGAAGATCTCGGCGCTTCGCAACTTCCAGAAGGACGGATCGTTGCGGCCGCTCTCGATCCTCTGCGGCAACGGCGGGCTGTTCCTGGATTTCGAGATGGAGCGGGGCGCCGACGGCGCCATGACCGGTTACGCCTTCCCCGAGCTTCTGATCGACGTCGTGCGGCTGTCGAAGGAGGGCAAGCGCGACGCCGCGCATGATCTGTTCGACGCGCATCTTCCGCTGATCCGCTATGAGCAGCAACCCGGCGCGGGCCTTGCCGTGCGCAAATACGTGCTGCAGAAGCGCGGCGTCATTGCCTCCAGCGCCCAGCGCAAGCCCGGCGCGACAATCACGGCGGCGGCGAAGGCCGAGGTCGAGTACCTGCTGTCGCGCGTCGCCCGTGCCGACAAGCGCGCCAATCTCGGCCCGCAATCCAGCGCCGCAGGTTAGTTGCATGGCCGAGACATCAGCATCACGCCCGGCCTCCACGATCCTCCTGCTTCGGGACGGCGCGGCACACGAAATCGAGGTCTTCATGATGGTCCGCCATCATCAGATCGAATTCAACTCGGGTGCGCTGGTGTTTCCAGGTGGCAGCGTCGATGCTGGCGACAAGGAGATCGTCGCCCGCGCCGGCCTTTACTCGGGCGGCGAAGGCTTGAGCGAAGCGGACCGCGGTTTTCGGATCGCCGCGATCCGCGAGACGTTCGAGGAGAGCGGCATCCTCCTGGCGCGGTCGAAGGATACCGGCGCGCCAATCGATGCCAGGCGTGCCGGCGAGATTGCCGACGCGCACCGTGTTGCGCTGAACGAACACAAGATCGGCTTCCTCGACATTCTCGCCGACAACGGTCTCCAGCTCGCGCTGGACACGCTCGTGCCATACGCGCACTGGATCACGCCGGAGGGCTTGCCGAAGCGCTTCGACACCTGGTTCTTCCTTGCCGCCGCACCGCCGGACCAGCTCGGCGCGCATGACGGGCTCGAGTCCACCGATTCCATCTGGGTCTCGCCGCGCGAAGCGGTGGAGGGGGGCGAGAGCGGCCGCTTCAAGCTGCCGTTCCCAACGACGCGCAATCTGATCCGGCTGGCCAAGCAGCCAAACGTGAGCGCGGCGATGGAGCACGCCCGCGGCCTGTCCATCGTCACGGTGATGCCGGTCATGACCAAGACTGAAACCGGCCGTCAGCTCCGCATCCCGGCCGAGGCCGGCTATGACGGCGAGGTGTTCGAGGTAGGGGCAGCCGGCTAGTACACCTCTGTGAAGCCAAACATCCGGAGCCGGAGGGCGGATACGCCCGAGCTTTGGCCGGACGGTCTGGCCTTGGCGTGCGTCCTCTCGGCGTCACCGCCATGGCCAATTCGGCCGGCAGCCCGCCGGCGTCGACCTGTCGTAAGGCGCGAGGCTGAAGGAGCGGCAAGCCTCGATATTAAGGATATTCCGCGCCACGAGGCATGTTCCCCCTGGGCGGCAATACGTCGTATATTGGGTTTCCAGCAGCCCGGTCCTTAAACCACCAATGTCCGCCGAATTGACGCCGTCCCCAGAGAAAAGGCGAACATTTTCGCTCTCCATCGGCCAGCTCACCTTCGGCAGCTTCCTGTTGGTGCTGGCGGTGATCATCGTTACCTCGACCGCGAGCGTGATCGCGATCCGGCACATCGACACCACCTTCGCCGAGCTGCAGAGGCTCCAGAGCGTCGGCGACCTCGCCGAGGATATCGACCGCCGCATGAACGAGTTGCGCCTCGCCGCGCGTGACTTTGTCACAGACCCAGGCGCCGGCATTCAGTTCCAGCAGGTGGGCGAGGCGGCCTCGACCCTGAGCGAGATCCTGAAGAAGACCCGTATCGAGCTCGCGCCCGAGCAGCAGGACATGCTCGACGGGGTCACCGAGCGGCTCGCCACCTATCGTACCGGCTTGGAGCGGATCTCGACGCTGATCGACCGCCGCGCCCAGCTGCTCGCCGGCCTGCCGCCGCTGCGCGAGCAATTCGATGCAGCTGTCGCCGGCACTGCGGACCGGGAGCTGGCGTCGCACCTCTCCGAAGCGCAGAGCCGGATCGCGCTCGGGCTGCTCGCGCGCAACCCCTCCGCGGCCGAGCAAGCGGCGCAGAGCATGCGAACGATGGGCATCGCCGATCCCAGGCTCAAGTCCGCGGTGAACGACTACGCCGAGGCGATCATGGCGGTGGCGGTCCGGGAGCGGCAGATCGCCGACATTGATCGCGAGGTCTTGGGAACTGAGGGCCGATTGATCGGCCGCGTCACCGAATTGCTGCGCGAAGTCAGCTCCCGGCGCGGACACGTGCTGTCGCGCGACTTTGCCCGAACCCTGACCGAGGCGCGATGGCAGAGCATCGTGCTCGGTACGGTCGGCGTGTTGATCGGTATCGGCGCTTCGTTGTTCGTGGTGCGCAGGACGGTTCGTCCGCTCGCCCAGATCGCACGATCCATTCGCGCGCTTGCGGCCGGCCGGAAAGACACCTCGATTCCATCCGCCGACCTCGACAACGAAATCGGCGACATCGCGCGGGCGGCCGAAGTGTTCCGCCGCGCGCTGGAGGAGGCCGACACCGCGCGCGAGGCGGCGGTGCGCGCTCTTACCGAGCAGCGCCTCGCCGAGGAGAGCTACCGCAAGCTGTTCGAGGGCTCGGTCGACGGCATCTATGTGACGACGCCCGCCGGTGACCTCCTCAACGCCAATCCGGCGCTGGCGCGGATGATGGGTTATGACAGCCCACAGCAGCTCATCGACAGCATCAACGACATCGCCCACACGATCTACGTCCATCCAGAGGCGCGCGCCGAATACCAGCGGCTGATGGCGCGCGACGGCATGGTGCGCGAGTTCGAGTACCAGGTGCGCCAGCGCAGCGGCAATATCCTGTGGCTCTCCGACAGCGCCACGGCCGTGCGGGACGAGCAGGGCAGTATCGTCCGCTATGAGGGCACGCTGCGCGACATCACCGACCAGAAGCGCGCGGAAGACGCCATTGCCGAAGGCCGGCGCCTGCTCCAGCAGGTCATCGACACCGTGCCTGCGGTGATCAACGTCAAGGACCGCAACCTGCGCTACGTGCTGATGAACCGCTACATGGCGGGCATTTTCGGCATCGAGCCCCGCGATGCGCTTGGCCGCACCACCGCAGACTTGATGTCGCGCTACGGCGCGGCGAAGACCGACGAGAACGACAAGCGCGTGCTCCAGCTCCGCAAAGGGCTCGGTTTCTATGAGGAGGAGTACAAGGACGCGGCAGGCAACATGCGGCAATGGCTGGTCAACAAGCTGCCGCTGCTCGATGCCGAGGGCGAGATCGAGCGGATCGTCACCGTTGCGCTCGACATCGGCGAGCGCAAGCGCGGCGAGCAGGAGATGCGCAAGGCCAAGGAGGCTGCCGAGACCGCGTTGCGCAATCTTCGCGAGACGCAGGCCTCGCTGATCGAGGCCGAGAAGCTCGCCGCGCTCGGGCGCCTCGTTGCCGGCGTCGCTCACGAGGTCAACAATCCGGTCGGAATCAGCCTCACGGTCGCGTCCGCGCTGGAGCGCAAGACCGCAGTGTTCGCCGCCGAAGTCGAGCGGGGGGAGCTGCGCCGCTCGACGCTCAACGATTTCCTCGGTACAAGCCGCGATGCATCCTCGCAACTCGTCTCCAACCTCAACCGTGCCGCCGAACTGATCCAGTCTTTCAAACAGGTCGCCGCCGACCGCAACTATTCGGACCAGCGCACATTCGATCTCGGCGACCTCACCGAGCAGGTGGTGATGAGCCTGCGGCCGGGCCTGCGCAAGCACAATCTGACGCTCAACGTCGAGTGCCAGCCGGACCTGACCATGAACAGCTATCCCGGCCCGTACGGCCAGGTGCTGACCAACCTGTTTCTCAATTCGGTGGCGCACGCCTTCCCGGATGGCAGGCCGGGGACCATCGAGATCCAGGTGCGCGAATCCGGCAAGGACAATGTCGAGATCATCTTTTCCGACAATGGCTGCGGCATGTCGCTCGACGTCCGCCGCCGCGCCTTCGATCCGTTCTTCACGACGCGGCGCGACCAGGGCGGCACCGGTCTCGGCCTGCACATCGTCTACAGTATCGTCACCAACCGGCTGGGGGGCCGGCTCGATCTCGATTCCGAGCCGGGGGGCGGCACGCGCATCCAGATGATCTTGCCCCGGGTGGCGCCGCTGGAGCAGGCGGCCGAATAGCTAATCGACGTCCGCGAGCTTGTGCAGCGTGGCGCCAAAGATCTGGCTGGCCTTGCCGACCAGCGCAGTCCCGGTCATCTCCCCGCGCGTCTCGGTGAAGCTGCCGGTGACGCCGATGCCGACGGGGGCGGGGCCGCCGAACAGTGGGTTGTCATCGCCCCGAGGCGTCGTGTGCCGTTGCACCAGCACTTCGCCTTTGAAGGTGCTGTTGTCCTTCACCGTGTAGCTGCCGGTGTAATAGAGGTAGGCGTCGCCGCCAAGAATCTTGCCGTCGCGGAACAGAATCACGCCGCTGCCCTTGCCGACTCGACCATCGAGCAGGGTCACGTGAATTGAATAAAGGCCGTTCTTCATAACGTCCCACGGGCCGGCCGCCATCGCCCAATGGCGTAACCGGTCCAGCTTTTATGCCAAAGCCCGTCTTCTCGCGCAACGCGGCAGTTTGCCGGCTGGGCGCGGGAGCACGGCGCGCGTCACGTCAGCTATACTTCTTGTCGCGCTCGAGCAGCTCGATGGAGATGCCTTCAGGGCCTTGGATGAAGCAAATGCGTACGCCGGGCCGGATGGTCGTCGGCTCACGCGTAAAGGTGACACCCTTGGCCTTGATCTCGGCGGCCACGGCGTCGATGTCCTGCACCACAAGGCCGAAATGGTCGAGACCCTGATGCGGGTGCGGGGGCGGCGGGTTGACGTCGCTGTCGCCCTCTAGAGGTGCGATGAAGATCCTGGCGCCGCCGAGGTTCACGTCGATCCGTCCCGGCGCGCGAGCGATCTCGCCACCAAGGATGTCCCGCAGCCAAGCCGCCGTGGCCTCCGGATCGGGGCTGCGCAGGTGGACATGATCCCAAGTGACGGCGAATGGCATTACCTGTTCTCCCAACGGGCTGCGATGTTGCAGCGCATGTTAACGGGCTCGGCTGGTGCTTACCATGCTCCTGGCCGACTCGCATGAAGCGGGGAACCTTAGTTCGTTGCGCGAATTAGGGTAAGCTGTGGCCGAGCCCATCTCCATGGTGCCTTGGCCGCAATTGGTAATGCACCATGAACGCCAGGCTCGACCGGATCGGATTTGGGCGCCTCGCCGGGACCGGCGAACGGCTGGCACGGGCCGTGACGATCGCCAGTGTCTCGTTTGGCCGCAGTCTTCTCTGGCTGCTGGCGGCGATCATCCTGGGTTGTGGTGTCTGGATTTTGCTACCTTTTTCCAGAGGCAATAGTGCTGAGCCGGCGACGCCGGAGCTGGCCTCTGTTGAGGCGCTTCCGTCGGACGATGCGTCGGTAGACGTGCGGCCGGCATCCCAAGCTCAGGCGCCGGCGAGGGCAGAACTCGGTCGTCTCAGGATCTCATCGCAGACCTGGCGCCGCGGCGGCCTCGGTTCGAAGGCCCTGGTGACGTTCACGCTCCGAAACGACAACGACTATGCCGTAAAGGATGTCGAGATCGTCTGCGCCTTCACGCGGCATGACGGCAGTCATCTTACGAACCGCACCCGCGTGGTGGCCGATCCGGTCAGCATGAAGAGCCGCAAGACCTTTGTACGTGTCCTCGTCGGCTTCGTTAACGTGAATGCCGATCATGCAAATTGCTCGCTGGTTGCAGCGCGCCGTGTCTAAGGCGACGCGATCGGGTAGCGGAAAAGTTACCCTCCTCGGTGCTTGGGCAAAAAACCATGCATCACCATTTGAACCGAGCGGCTGGGTCAGGAACCAATTGAGAGATCGCCTGTTGAGGCGGAGAGCCCACGCGGGGATGCGGGGGGCGGAGCGCGGCCAATGCCCATCTTTAGGTATTTCATTTTCGTCGGTGGAGCCTTGCTCGCACTGCTGTTCGCGGCGGATTTCGTTCTCCCGCCGGCGCCGGTCACGCAAGCCATCGCAACCGCCGGCATCGATCAGCCCCTGATCCGAATCCGGTCCAATCGGCACCTGCCTGAACGCGTGGTGCTCGACACCAGCCAGCCGACGATAGCCGCGCCCGCGGTGCAGACCGCCGCTGTTGCGGCACCGGAGCCCCCGGCGCAGGAGAGCCTAACGCCGGCTTTGGCCGAGATGTCGGCCAAGACCCGGGTGCGCGAGACCTTCGCCCAGTTCACGCCGGCGCCGAGGACCGAGACTGCCGCGACCAGGAAGACCGAGACGAGGACCGAGCCGAGATCGCAAGCTCGTCAGCTTCAGGCTGCTCAGGCTCAAACTTCTCCGGCCCAGCCCAAGCGCAAAGTTGCCAGGACACCTCCGCCGCAGCCCGGTCGTCCCATGATGCTGGTGGCCCAGCAGCCGCATTTCGGCCTTTTCAACAACACTTGGTGACAGACGCCTGCGACCCCGCTTCGATGAGGCGGGAAGGGCTTTTTATTGGCCGGCCTCTCTGCTAACTCGAAGCAGTCCAAACGCCGTTTGCTGTGCTGGCCTGATCGCCAGCGCCGGTGAGGGGATCTTGGTGGCCCGTCACCCCGGGCTCAGGCGCTCGTAGCTCAGCTGGATAGAGCATCGGATTTCGATTCCGAGGGTCGGAGGTTCGAATCCTTCCGAGCGCGCCAGACCTCGCCTTTTCTAAAGGTCTAGAGAAACTGTACGCATGCTGTGTGGGCCGGCGGGAGGGCTCCTACGTCCGCGGGCTAGCGTGTCGGAGGGCGCCTCCTGGAAGATCGCGCGGTAGGCCGCGGCAAACTCACCGAGATGATGGAAGCCCTGGGCTCGCGCGCAGGTGGCGACGGTGACGCCGCCGCCCCTAAGCAGGCGGGCGCGAGTCGCCCACAGCCTCTTCAGGCGAATATACTGGTGCAAGCTCATGCCGCGCACCTTGCTGACGGCGCCGCCGAGCGTCCGAACCGAGACGCCAAACTCGCCGGCGAGGTCGGCCGTATAGATGGGTGCTGTCGGATCGGCCGCCAAGAAGTCGTCGATCCGCTGCACGAGCTTGATCGCTCGCTGGCTCTGGACCGAGGCGATCCGGTCCGACAACGATTCGATTCGAAACAGGTCGTCGAGCGCGAGCAGCAAGCCTTCCTGAAGATGGGCCGCAGCCTCTGTGCTTTCGAACAGGCCCGGCTGCACTGACGCCGTGCGTAGGATGTCGAGCAGGAGTTGCCGCGTGTGGAGCAGTGCGGGCCGGTTCGCGACATGGGCCCGCAAGTCGTCGGCATTGTCGAACCAGCCCCGGTCTCTCAGCTCGGGAGAGAAGATGATCATGGCATGATGATTGGATTGGGGTTCGACGAAATGGCACTCGTCGTTGCCGCGCAGCGCAGCGAAGAAGCGGGCGTCGATATCCACTCCCTTGAAACTGGCCTGAACGTCATCGGTCATGGACAGGATCACCATCCCGCCCGGCATGCGATAGGCGGTATCGAGAATGCGCGCGAACGATTTCATCACGATGATGCGGCACGCCGGCAGGGCGACGACAGCGCGGACCGGCGCGAAGTTGGGGATGTCGAGCGGAATGCTTCTCGCATCCTCCATCGTCTCGATCGGCCGAAATGAATCGACGTCAGAAAAGCCGATCAGTTGAAGCGCGGAGGAGGGAGCAAGGTTGTCGAACAACATGGTTTCTGCCAGCCGCTGAAATGTACAATCAAATGAATGTCGAAGCATCGCCATCAATGACGGAACCGCGCGTTTCAGTAAACCGAATTTCAGGCCGTAGTATTGCGGACATCATGCTATGAAGTCCGTCGGCTCAATGTCGCGCCCAACGTTCTGCACATTCATGCCTGACGACCACCGGGCGGGCAATTAACTCCTTGTTAAAGGATGACGAGGTCGGCTGATTCATCCTTGATCTAGATCAGATCGGCTCCCAGTGCGGTGGCACCGCGCAAGACATGAGCTCGCCAAAAAGCGAAGGGGCCCCGAGAGCCCCTTCAGATGTCACCAGCGGCGATAGCCGTAATAGCCATAGTAGCGCGGCCCGTAATAGCGCGGCGGCCCGTAATAGCGAGGGCGGTAATATGGCCGAGGCCCGTAATATCCATAGTAGTTCGGGCGCCACCAGCACTGCCCCCACGCGTTGCAGACCATCCGCACCTGCTCGACGCCGGACATCTGCGGTGTCGCGGGAGCCGGCGCTATCGGCATGGCGGACGCCGCCTGCGATGCCGCGAGGGCGCCAACCAACAGGGACGCGGCGACGAGGCCAGTCTTGAGAGTCATAATGTCTTCCTCCGCTTACGCGATGCAGAATATCGAAGTTGTTCGGATCAAATTGTGGCGGAACCGAAATGTAATGCTGATGAACAAGCCTTCACCAAGTCGACCGGCCCTGATGCCGGCTCGAGGACTGGCCTAGGCCGCAGGACCATGCCGTGCCGGAGACCTTGATCCTGCGCAAATCGCAAGTGTGCCTTGGCTCTTACTGTCGTCGCCGTGGCAGCGGCGTGGTGCATGCTGCCGGGTAAGGTTAGCTGGATGCGAATCATTCCAAATCTGTCGATCTCGCCGGAGAAGGTCTTCTTCGTCATCGCGAAATCGCGCCGCTCCGATAGCGAAGCGGCCGGAGGCGGCGTCATCCTGGACTCAGGTGACGACGACATGAGCTACGGACGCGGCGGACGTGGCGAAACCACCGACCGTACGGAGTTGGCGGGCTTCATCCGCGATCTCAACGTTGACGAGCAGATCGATCTGGTGGCGCTGACCTGGCTCGGCCGGGGCGACGGTGATCTCTCTAATTGGCGCGAACTGCACGCCCAGGCCGCACAGGCGCACAATCAGCGCACTGCTTCCTACCTGATCGGCACGCCGATGCTTGCCGATTATCTGGAAGAGGCAATGGCGCAGTTCGGCAAGTCTTTCGAGGAATTCGAAGAACACCTCTGATGCCGGACGCGGGGTCGATAAGTTTCAAGGAGAAGTTGCAATGAACAAGATGAGAATCGAGAAGGGTGACTGGCTGGTCGTGTGCGACGGGCGCAAGGCGCTGATTCTGGAGAACGTCGGCGACGAGATGTTTCCCAATCTACATACCAGAGAAGTGCACGAGCAGCCCAACCCCTCGACCGCCGCGCAAGGTAGCGATGCGCCCGGCCGCTTGCATGCGGCGGTCGGTGGATCGCGCAGTTCGGTCGAGCAGACCGATTGGCACGATGAGGCGGAGCGCGCCTTCCTGCGCGGACTTGCTGGCCGGCTCGATGCTGCCGTCAGCTCCGGCGAGACCAAGGCGCTGACCATGGTGGCCTCCCCGCGCGCGCTGGGCATGATCCGCGCCGACTATTCTGACACGGTGCGTAAGGCGCTCCAGGGTGAAGTCGGCAAGGACCTCGTCAAGCTGCCGGTCTACGAGATCGAGAAGCAATTGTTGCTGTCGGGCGCCGCGAAATAGAGGCGCCAGCCGGAAGGACGCGCGCGGCGCCTCAGTGGCAGGGGTGCCGCCGTCCATCCTGGCCGATATACGCGGCCGCGCTGCGATAGCAATGGTTGGTCGACGGGCCGTCGTAATAGGCAAAGGTGCCGGGGGTGAGGCCCGGTCCGTAATTGTGCAGATAGCTGATCGGATAGGGCAGCGGGTTGGCGTAAGAGCGGTGATACCGATGGTGTCCGCGCGCTTCCGCAAGGCCGGGAGCCAGAACTGCAGCCGTCAGGGCCACGATCGCGGCTACAAACGTCAACTTGCTCATCTCGATTCTCCGAAGCCCGCTCAAACAGATCAACCATTTTATAGCCATTTCGGGTGGTCTGGCATCGCTCCGGAGGCCCAAAATCAGGTGCAATCCCGCAGATTTCCGGGGTGTGTGACAGAATTGTCGGACTTGGGGTCAAAAGCTGCCCATTTTTGGCCTTTTCGGGATGCTTAACGAATTCCCCACACAACTATGACCAAAGAGTATTTCGGTAAGAATCCTGTCGCCGGCGCCGAGGATCATTTCTCTGGGTCCCTGGAAGTCGGTGGTATTCCTGAAGGCCGTCGCCGTCACCTCGCCATGCGCATCACGCTTCTGAGCCTGCTGTTGCTCTGCCTCGCCGCCGTAACTCCGGCGCGCGCCGAACTGCGCATCACCCGCGACCATGGCGGCTATGTCGAGGAGTACAAGGCCAAGTACAAGCGGGTGCGCGAGAAGGGCGAGCGCGTCATCATCGATGGCATCTGCAATTCGGCCTGCACGCTCGTGCTCGGCATCGTGCCCATGAACAAGATCTGCGTGACGCCGCGCGCGAGCCTCGGTTTCCATCAGGCCTATTACGACAAGGCGTTCACCTTCGGCATCAAGGTCACCAGCGCCGAAGGAACCTCCGATCTCATGTCCTACTACCCCGACACGGTGAAGGACTGGATTCGCCGCAATGGCGGGCTCACCACCGACATGAAGAAGATCAAGAACGGTGTCGAGCTCTGGAGGATTGTCAATCCCTGTCCGGAAGAATGGTGACCGGCTGAGCTGGGCCGCTGTGGGCTGACGCAGCGCAGCATCGTCAGAACGAAATTCGCATTGCCGCATGGCCTCCGGTGGGGCAATGAGGGCGGCAATGAACCATAACCAAGAAATCCTGGCCGCCCGCGCCGCGCCGATCCTGTTCGTCCTGCTCTGGAGCACCGGGTTCATCGGCACCAAATACGTCGTCAACAATGCCGATCCTTTGACCTATCTCGCCATCCGCATGGCGATCGTGGTCGGCCTGATGGCGATCATCGCCGGGATTGCGCGGCCGAAATGGCCCGACCGGATCGGGCTCGCCCACAGCGCGGTCGCCGGCATCCTCGTCCATGGTTTCTATCTCGGCGGCACCGCGATCGCGATCGCGCATTCGATTCCGGCCGGGCTCTCTGCGCTGATTCCCGGCCTACAGCCGATCCTGACATCGACCATCGCCAATCGCTGGCTCGGCGAGAGAGTGACGCCGGTGCAATGGGCCGGTCTCGTGCTCGGTCTCGGCGGCGTCGTGTTGATCCTGCACAACCGTCCCATGACCGGCGAAGCCGGACTTGGCTGGCTGGCCTCCGTGGTCTCGCTGATCAGCATCACGCTCGGCACGCTCTACCAGCGCCGCTACTGCAATCACATCGACTGGCGCGCCGGCAATCTCGTGCAATATGTCGCCGTCACCGTCTTCTTCGCGATCGGAGCATTTCTGTTCGAAGACCGCGTGGTGCACTGGACACAGGAATTCGTGCTCGCGCTCGCCTGGCTCGCCGTGGCGCTCTCGATAGGCTCGATCGGGCTGTTGTACTGGCTGATCCGCCACGCTGCGGCGACCTCGGTCGCGAGCCTGTTCTATCTGGTGCCGGCCGTGACGGCGCTGATGGCCTATCTGCTGTTCGGAGAAAAGCTGGACGCAATTGCCATTGCCGGAATGGCGACGTGCGCGGCGGCGGTCTTCGTGGTCAATCGACGCTCTTAGCACTGTGCGCAGCACTGACGTCCGTTGACCGCGTCGTGCTAGGGTGGAGCATTCAATTCCACTTCTTTTGTCAGCGCGGCTGTATCAATGAAGGCGAGGCGTGCACTGCTCCATCATGGTTCGAGCCGTTCGCGCATCGCAACGGCACCAAGTTCGATCATCCGGGGTCGATGAAGGCTCCATTCACGATGACCGCGGGCGCAACGTGATCAAGAAGGTCAATGGCCAGCGAGTGATCAAGCAGTTCGGCTCATCGGAAAAGCGGAAGCGCTTCAACGCCGAGGACCGCTCGTTCATCGCAGCGATCCGCAATCCCAAGGCAAGCACCATCCGGGCCGACGGGCAGCCAGGCGGTGAGGATAGGGCGGCGCCGTCTCCGGGCGCGCCCGCACCCGGAGACCTGCTCTGAGGATTGCGATCAGCGCTTCGCCTTCTTGGCCTTCTTTTTTGTTTTCGTGGTTTTCTTGGCGGCCTTCTTTGTGGATGTCTTGCCAGCCTTCTTTGCAGTCTTCTTGGCTGCCTTCTTTGAGGATTTACCGGCCTTCTTCTTGGACGTCTTCTTTGGCGCTACTTTCCTGGCGACCTTCTTGGCGGCGCGTCTGACCTGCTTCACGGCCGTGACCGCCGCGTCCTTGGTCGCTTCCACGGCGCTGGTGATCGTGTCCATCGCCTGTTCGGTGATCGGCTTTTCGTCGTCCATCTCATCCCCCGCGGTTTGACAGGAGTCATGACGATAGCGGGTTTCGAAATTGTGTCAAAGCCGCGCTCAACCTCCGCGGATCTTTGCGAAGGCGGCGAGCGCACGCTCGCGTCCTCCGGCATGATCGACAATCGGCTCGGGATAGGTCTTGCCCATTGTGATGCCCGCGGCGGCAAGCTCAATGGGCGTTGCCTGCCAGGGCCGATGGATCAGCTTGGCGGGCATCCCCTTCAGTTCCGGCACCCAGCGCCGGACGTAGGCGCCATCCGGATCGAACTTCTCGCCCTGAAGCAGCGGATTGAACACGCGGAAATAGGGTGCCGCGTCGGCCCCGCAGCCGGCGACCCACTGCCAGTTCGCGGGATTGCTCCCGGCGTCCGCGTCGACCAGTGTGTCCCAGAACCAGGCTTCGCCTTCGCGCCAGTCGACCAGCAGGTGCTTGACCAGGAAGGAGGCGACCACCATCCGGACACGGTTATGCATCACCCCCGTGTGCCAGAGCTCACGCAGGCCGGCATCGACGATTGGATAGCCGGTGCGCCCGCGCTGCCAGGCGGCAAGCGCCTTGTCGTCGCGCGACCACGGGAAGCCATCGAAGTTCGTCTGCAGGTTTTCGGTGGCGAGGCCCGGGTTGTCGTGGAGGAGGTGGCGGCAGAATTCGCGCCAGCCAAGCTCGCTGAGGAATTTTTCGACGCCGGGTCCGAGTGCCGGATCTTCCGCCGCGGCGAAGCGCGCGGCGTGCCAGACCTGGCGCGGGCTGATCTCGCCGAACCGCAAATGCGGCGACAGCCGTGAAGTGCCGTGCCGATCCGGGTGGTCGCGATCGCCGACATAGCCGCGCACTGTGTGCTTCAGGAAGTCGCGCAGGCGCTCGCGTGCAGAGGCTTCGCCGGGAGTCCATGCTTCGCGCAGGCCGGCCGCCCAATCCGGCTTGCTCGGCTCGAGCGTCCAGCTCTCCAGTCGATCGCTGGCGATCTCCGGCGCTGGTCGCAGCTCCTTGGGCGCGGGCAAGGGCCTTGGCGGGGTGCCGAGCGACAGCACCCGCCGCCAGAATGGTGTGAACACGCGCAGGCCCCGGCCATCCTTGTTGCGGATTGCCGAGGGCGGGGCGAGGAGGTCGCCGGGAAAACTTTGCGAGTCCGCTCCGAGCTTTGCCAACGCCGTTTCGAGCTGTCGCTCAACCGCTTGATGCGGCACCTGCGCGATCCCATTCCAGTAGACAGCGCGTGCGCCACTCTCGCGCGCCACTTCAGGGATCACCTTGGTCGCCGGTCCCCTGCGCAGGACCAGCGATCCGCCGCGTGCGGCGATCTCGGTCCCGAGCGCCCGCAGCGACTGCGCCAGCCACCAGCGCGCCGCGCCGCCCGGCGCCCGCCCCACGGATTCATCGAGCACATAGAGGCAGATCACCGGCCCGCCGGTCTTCCCGGCGGCGTGGAGAGCGGGGTGGTCAGATAGACGAAGGTCCTCGCGAAACCAGACGATGACCGGCTGCGGGTTTGGCATGATCGGGAGCGCATCTCGCTGAGCAGGTTCTCAATATACGAGACGCACGCGCCGGGTTTCATCAGCAAGGTCATCCCGAGGAATAAGTGCCCCCGGGATGATGCCCGCTGCTCAACGGCGGAATTATTTCGGCTGCGGCACGATGCGGAGGTAGGGCTTCGGCTCCTTCCACCCCTGCGGGTAGATCGTCTTGGCCTCTTCGTTGGAGACCGAGCCCGCGATGATGACGTCGTCGCCCTGTGACCAATCGGCCGGGGTGGCCACACGATGCTTGGCGGTGAGCTGCAGCGAGTCGATGACGCGCAGGATTTCCTGGAAGTTCCGGCCCGTGGTCATCGGATAGACCAGCACCAGCTTGATCTTCTTGTCCGGACCGATGATGAAAACGTTGCGAACGGTTTGATTGTCGGCGGCCGTGCGGACCAGGGGATCGCCCGAAATGGCGGCCGGCAGCATACCGTAGAGCTTCGAGACGTTGTAATCGGTGTCGCCGATCATCGGATAATTCGGCGCCGCGCCTTGGGTCTCCTTGATGTCCTCCGACCATTTGGCATGGTTGTCGACCGGATCGACCGAGAGGCCCATCAGCTTGACACCGCGCTTGTCGAATTCCGGCTTCAGCTTGGCGAGAGCACCGAGCTCGGTCGTACAAACCGGCGTGAAGTCCTTCGGATGCGAGAACAGCAACGCCCAGCTGTTGCCGATCCAGTCGTGGAACTTGATCTTCCCTTCGGTGGTCTCGGCTTCGAAGTCTGGTGCGGTGGCGCCGATCGGAAGTGTCATGATTTTACCTCATCGCATTGAATTTGTTGAAGAATGCGTCTCTGCCGTCGCGGGCAGTATAAGGGGCTTGCAAGACCAAGTGAACGCCAACTGAACCGGCTCAAGTAAAATGTGAATTCCTTCCCGGAAGAGCCCATTTCTCAGCAACTTATTGTTACGGCCGTCCCCGCCGCGAAACGTCTCTTCCGGGGTCACACGGTCTCGCTCGCCCCGATAATGCCTTTTATGACTTCCATCACGCTCCTGGGGCGCGCCCTAGAACCAAATCAGTCCTGACAGCGACCAATTGGCAACCATCTGGACAAGTCGCGATCCCCATATCGAATCATTAACCACCCCTTTACGCCGGCATGAAAATGCTGGCCGGTCAGAAGAAATCTGGAAGTGAACTATGTCTGCCGCTGCGCCCAAACCCACCGAGTCATCGTCCCTCGAACCGTCCTGCCGCGATACCGCGGCTCACGCGCTGAGCGTGGTGCGCGACGGCATAATCACGGGAGAAGGCCCGACCACCAAGGGAAGGGTGCATTTCTCCCGTTCGCTCGATGCTGATGACACCGCATGGTGCATCCGCATCCTGACGGCCTCCGCCGTGAACGATCAGCCGGTGAGCCGCGCCGAGGCCGAAGTGCTGTTCGAGATCAACGAGGCCGCGACTGAGCGCACCGATGGGGGCCGGTTCGACGATCTGCTCGCCAAGGCGGTCGCCCATTATGCCGCGAGCGCTTCGGGCCTGAAGGTGCCGCCGCGGAACATGGCGCTGTCGGCCGACACCGACATCGAGAGCTGGGCGCCGTCCTATGCCTCCAAGGTGAACAGCGAGATGCTGGAGTGGATCGCCGGCCAGATGCGCGGCAAGCGCCAGAACAACCGCCGGCTGATGGCCATGGTGGCGACCTTCCTCGGCGCCACCGCGTTGCCTCTCGCCGGCCAATTGCCGAACGTGTTCGACATTGGCATGTGAGATTTCGGATGCGTGAGATCTTCGCCGCCTGATGACGGGGAGACGTGGCGGCGGGGCTCTTTCCCCGCCGTTTTTTGTCTGCCGGCGTCCGGCTCAAGCCCGGGCGCGGTACCGGGAAAACCGATGGCGTCGGAGCAACGGCATTGCTCATTCAAGACGCATCGTCATTGCAGACACGCTTTGGCGTCCTCGCGGCTGATCTCGCCCGAGCCTTGCTTTGTGGCCTCACCCTCTGAAATGAAAGAGGGCGCAGGGAAGACCGGGAGCCCGCTGGCACCCGAGGTCCACTGTGCGGAATCTGCGTGGTGAGAAGCTGCACA